>NZ_JAWXYB010000018.1:2587500-2938217 GCF_033842475.1 Acidiphilium acidophilum
CATCAGAACCAATCAATGAAACCAGATCCAAACCCAGCCACCAATCAACCCAAATCAACCACCACCATGCCCAAGCCTAAACCCAAACACAGCAATCACTACCAACCATACCACCAAGCCCTCTCAGACCCAGCAATCCAGCCAGCAGCCAAACGCCACCAACGTATCCCTTCCTAGCCTATTCACAAACCTCAAAGAACAAAACGACGGGACCTTTGATCCCGCCGAAAACTTTAGCATCAGCGAAAACATAAGACGCCGCCGCCGATGTGACTGATCTATTACAGCCAGCTTACGCCGTCAACCCCTTATTGCCCGCCAATCGTGAAACCAGCGAACAAAAAGCGGAATCCCCTGAGCAAGCGTGGTTTTGGGAGTGAAACCGGTCAGCGCGTTGAGGGCTTGGATGTCCGCACATGTCTCGATCGGATCGGCGGCCGGCCGCGGCGTGTCGCGAATCAACGCGCGACACCCGAGTTCGGACTCCAGCAGAGCAACCAGATCGATCACCAGCTCCGACCGGTGATTGCCGATGTTGAACAGACGATGCTCCCCCATCTCGGTCGCTGGCCGGTCGACAACGCCGAGCACGCCGGTCACGATATCCTCGATGAATGTGAAATCGCGCTTGAGTCGTCCCCCTTCATAAAGGGTGATCGGCCGCCTCTCCATCATGGCTTCGGCAAATCCGAAATATGCCATATCGGGGCGCCCCCATGGCCCGTAGACCGTAAAAAACCGCAGACCGGTCTGCCGCAACCCGTACAGATGACTATAAGCCACACTCATCATCTCATCGGCCCGTTTAGTGGCCGCGTAGAGCGATTGCGGTAGGTCGGCGCGAGCCAACTCGCTGTAGGGCAAGGCGGATCCCGCACCATAAACCGACGAGGAACTGGCATAAATCAGATGTTCGAGCCGCGGAGCATGCCGCGCTACCTCCAGCACCGACAAATGCCCGGTCAGGTTTGAGGCCGCGTAAGCGAACGGATTGTCGATCGAGTAACGAACCCCCGCCTGTGCCGCCAGATGCACAATAACCTCGGAGGTCGCCGCCACTTCACCCAGCGCGACGTGGTCGGTGATGTCGATCGCCCGGAATGCGAAGCGCGGGGAGGACTGCAGCTGGGCCAGCCGGGCCTGCTTAAGCCGCACATCGTAATAATCGTTGCAATTATCGACGCCTACCACGAAGTCACCCCGCGCCAGCAAAGCTCGGGCGACATGGAAGCCGATAAAGCCGGCAACGCCGGTGATCAGAATATTCATCCGCCCGACCCGGTCAGACGATCTTCCAGCAATTCGAGAATAATATGGCCGAGGGTGATATGGCATTCCTGAATGCGCATCGTCTCGTCATCGGGCACCACGATCATCCGGTCGCACAGCGCAGCCGCCGCGCCACCATCGCCGCCGAGCAGCCCGACCGTGCTGATCTGCATTGTCCGCGCTACCTCCAACGCCCGGATCACCGAAGGCGACCGACCGGAGGTGGTGATCCCGAACAACACATCACCCGCTGACCCCAATCCCGAAAGGGGACGCGCGAACACTTCCTCGAACCCGAAATCATTTCCCGCAGCGGTCAGCACTGCCGGATCGAGCGTCAAGGCAATCGCCGGCCACGAATTCCGGGCAACCGAGCCGCGTAACCGTATCAACAACTCGGTCGCGAGATGCTGGGAATCCGCGGCCGACCCGCCATTGCCGCAGAACAACAACTTGTGCCCATGACGCAAAGCGGTCTCGCAGAGATCGACGATCGCGATGATTGCGCCGGAATCACGCCCCAGTTCGCGTTTCAGCGCCGCCGACCGGTCGAGCGACCGGGCGATATGCGCCGCCTCGGCCGCTTCACTGCGCAATCCATCCTCCATCGATCGACAATGCGTCACCGGTCATGGTGTCGGCGGCATCCGAGCAGAGGAAAACGCAGAACGCACCGATCTTCTCGGGTGTGGTGAACGCCAGCATCGGTTGTTTTTCGGCCAGCAGCGCAGCCGACTCGGCGGCAACGCTGGTCCCGTTCGCAGCAGCACGTGCCGCGATCTGGGCTTCCACCAATGGCGTCAGAACCCAACCGGGACAGATCGCGTTCACCGTGATCCCCTCATTCGCACATTCGATCGCGGCAACCTTGGTGGCGCCGATGACGCCGTGCTTGGCCGCGACATAAGCAATCTTTCCAGCACTGCCGACCAGGCCATGGGCCGATGCGATGTTGATCACCCTGCCCCACCGCCGCCGTTTCATCGCCGGCAAGGCGAATTTCATCCCATGAAACACGGCGGAAAGATTGAGGGCGATGATCGCGCTCCAGCGCTCCTCGGGAAACGATTCGATCGGCGCGACATGCTGAATGCCGGCATTATTCACCAGAATATCGAGCGAACCGAATTCTGTTTCGCAAAACTCGACCAGTTCGGCGACAGCCGCCGCCTGCGAGACGTCGGCAGCATGATACCGCACCCGACCACCCGCAATTGCCGCAAGCTCGCCACGCACTCGTTCGATTTCGGCGGCATCGCCAAACCCGTTCAGCACCACGGATGCTCCCGCCTGCGCCAGCGATCTCGCAATGCCAAGCCCGATCCCGCTGGTCGAGCCTGTCACCAAGGCAACTTTTCCGGTCAAACTCACGTCGGTACCCCTTCAGGTTCAACCGCCGTTCTGAGCCAAGCTCCGCCTGCCATCAAGCCGGCAAACCGCAGGACAACCATAAGAAAAAAGAGCCAGCGACCTTAATTGATCGCTGGCTCCACGTGGCTGCGGGGGTGGGGGAATCCCGCGCCAGTCAGACAACGCCCTGATGTTACGGCATCACTACGCGGCGTCGCGTCTGATCCGTTGCTCCGAGATCAACCGATGAAGACTGCAATGCGCTGCTCCCCATGGTGGTGTAACCTGACGTCTGGAAATTCATTTTGGGTTGGGAGTTGGTGCCCTTGCCGGGGCATGCCCCGGCAAGGGCTGTTCATTCTGGTATTCCATGCAGTTGTTCACACCAACATGGAGACCGATGAATGGACGCCAAAAAGGATACGATTATCGAGGCACTTTTGGAACATCTGATCGAAAACGGCGCAGGCGATATCGCCACGGTATTTGCCAGGACCTTCGAACTCGCCATGCAGATCGAGCGCGAACGCTTCCTCCACGCCAGTCACTACGAGCGCAACCCCGATCGTCAGGGTTACGCCAATGGCTACAAGCCCAAGCGGATCGATACCCCGGCCGGGTCGATCACCGTCGATGTCCCCAAAACCGCCGGTCACGTGGGCGAACCCTTCTACCCACAGTCCCTCGAACGCGGCCGACGCTCGGTCCGCGCCGTCATGGTCGCCGTCGCCGAAATGTACATCAAAGGCGTCTCCACCCGCGACGTCGAGGCCGTCATGCGCGAATTCGGCATCGAAAGCCTCTCCTCCGCTCAGGTCAGCCGCGCCAGCAAGCTGCTCGATGACGAACTCGCCGCCTGGCGCACCCGACCCCTCGCCGAGATCCGCTACCTCATCCTCGACGCCAGATATGAAAAAATGCGCGATAATGGCGTCGTCCGCGATGCCGCCGTGCTCTCGGCCATCGGCATCGGACCCGATGAACGCCGCCGTGTCCTCGGCGTCTCGGTCGCCCTTTCCGAGGCCGAAGTCCATTGGCGTGCCTTCCTCGAAAGCCTCCATCAGCGTGGCCTGCGAGGCGTCGAATTCATCGTCTCCGATGACCATGCCGGATTGCACGCCGCACGCCGCGCCGTCTTCGGCGCCGCACACTGGCAACGATGCCAGTTCCACCTCGCCCAAAACGCCATCCACCACGCCCCCAACCACGCCATCCGCAAACGCATCGGCGCAGAACTCCGGACCGTCTGGAACGCAAATTCCCTCGCCGCTGCCCAGATCGCTCTCACAACCCTCGTCAATGCCTATCGCGACACCGCACCAAAGCTCGCCGATTGGCTCGAACGAAATATCCCCGAAGGCCTCACCGTCTTCACACTGCCAGAACCCCACCAGCGCCGGCTTCGCACTTCCAACCCCATGGAACGCGGCATCCAGCAGGAACTCAAACGCCGCACCACCAAAATCAGGGTCTTCCCCAACGAAGCCTCCCTCGAACGCCTCGTCAGCGCCGTCCTCGTCGAAATCGATGAAAAATGGGCCGCCGACACCAAGGGCTACATCAAGTGGGACTACCAGGATGCCTGACCCCCGCTCGCCCTATTTTCCAGACATCAGGTTGCTCAATCCTCCCCATCGGTCCGCCCCGGAAAATTCATCGCTACCGGCGGGCATCATTCTACCCGCAACTTTACCAAGATCCGGTTTACAAACCCCATAATCATCAGACACGCGATGATACTGAGTAGACCCTGCAAGCCGAACAATGGTCCCGTCGCTTGCTAAAACGGTGCGAACCATCCTTCAGATGCAGCATTACAAAATAAATTTATTCACGACATCGTGAATACCCGGCTCAGGAAATCGGTCGCCGTCGATTGGCACGGGTCTGCTCCCGCCACTGCCGCTTCACCGCCGCTTCCGCGCGCTTGTCGCCGCGTCGCTCAAGATAGGCCATTTCGCGATTGAGTTTGACGTAGTCAGCCAGTCGCCGCGCTTCGATCCTGCCATCCTCGATCGCCTCGCGCACGGCACAGCCGGGCTCCGCCTCATGCCGACAATCGGAAAAGCGGCACTGTGCTGCGAGTACCGTGATGTCGGTGAACGCATCGTCCAGCCCTTCCGGCTGCCACTGCGTGATCGCGCGGATCCCCGGCGTATCGAGGATCATGCCTCCACCATCGAGCAGGAACAGATCGCGGCTGGTGGTGGTGTGACGACCGCGACCATTATCATCCGTGATCGACGTCGCCTGACGCTCATACCCCAGCAGGCGATTGACCAGGCTCGATTTCCCGACACCGGACGATCCAACCAGAAGCGCCGTCTGCCCCGGCCCGATCAGCGCCCGAAGCGCGGGAATGCCCTCGCCCGTCCGGTTCGAAACCTGATGGACAGCGACCCCCGGAGCTTCCAACGCGAGTTGCACGATCATCGGCGCGGCCAGACCCAGATCGGTCTTGGTCACCACGATCAAAGGCACCGCACCGGACCCGAATGCCGCGCCGAGCAGACGTTCGAGCCGCCTGACCGAGAAATCCGCATCAGCCCCGGTCACGATGAACACGTAGTCGATGTTGGCCGCAATGATCTGTTCGCCCCGCGCGACGTCGTGCCGGGTCAGATCACCGACGGCACGGGCGAATTTGGTGCGGCGCGGCAGGATCGCGTCGATCGTGGCGGCACCGGCCTCGATCCGGGCAATCACGAAGTCACCCACGACCGGCAGGCCATAACCCGCATCGTGATGATGCATGCGACCGGCGCACTGGGCACGCAGCGTGGCCCCGGTGCATGCGAGTTCGTAATGCCCGCGATGATGAGCGATGATCCGGCCGGCAATCTGGCCAGGTTCGGCGGTTTCGGCAAAGGCACGGGCGAGCGCGGGGCTCCATCCCAGATGGTCGATATCGTCCATGACGATCAGGCTCCGTGTGCTGGAAGTCGCAATCGGGCCTGATGATCCGGGAAGGTGCTCGTCAGGCGCGGGGCGAATTGGCGCGATTTGCGCCGGGGCGATCCACAATGACTGTCATGATGCCCTCCTTCTGACCGAGTGCCCTGGCTCTTCAGTGGACCATTGGGGCCGATCTGTCGAGGTCATTCTTCAATCTCGTGGAATTTCGTGTAGTCGATGGCAAAACTGCCGTCGGGGGCGCGGTCGAAGATATCCGCGAACCGGCTGCCAAACTTGATATCGCTGAAATTATAGATGTGACGGGCGGCAACCGTGGATAAAAGCGTATCGTCGAGGCCGGTGAGCACACAAATGAACACCCAGTGCGCCGCCGCGAGATCGTCGGCGGCGAGTCCGTGAAGCGGGCTGGTTTCGGTGATCCGATGCATCACCGACCATGAAAGAGCGAGCGCCGGTGTGCGGGTGCGGACCAGATCGAGGTCGATCAGGCGCCGCGTATTCCCGCCTTCGGGCTCGACTTCATCGCGCAGGATCGAAATCGTCATTTCCGCATTGGTCAGCGCGTTGCGCCGCCGGTTGGCCACCCGGAAGGAAAGGGTCGGAACCCCGCCGATCTCGTGGATCACCGCAAGTCGGGAAAACATGACGCGCGCCTGTGGACGCGAGAGGCGGGCGAAGAGCAGGCCGGTGGCAAGGGCGGTCGACAGCAGACCGATGATGATCTCGACGCTGGCAACCGAATTGGCGAGCACCGTCTTGGGGTAGAGCACACCGTAACCGGTCGTCGAAAACGTCTGCACCGAGAAGAATACCGCGTCGCCGTAATCACCGGGACGCGCCCCGCCGATACCGCCGATCAGCCAGTAGACCGTCCCGAACGCCAGGTTCATCAGCGCGATGCCGAGCGCCATCAGCCCGAGCAGTGCGATCACCCGCATCGTCATCAGCGCGTAGAACAGATCGGACAACCCGAGCCGCGCCAGACCGCGCCGCTCGATCCGCCGCAGCATTTCCGCCGAGAACGGCGCCGGCGGGTTACGCCGACGCCTTCGGTTCGTGCGGGTGGTCAGGACTGCTGGCGACGGAGGAACGCAGGAATATCGATCCCGATCTCCTCGTTATGCGCGAGGCGCACGGCCGGGCGCGGCTCGCCCTGCTGGATCGGTGCCGGTTGTGCATGCGGTGCCGGGGCTGCGTATTGCGCGGGGGCGGCCTGGGGAGCAGGTGCCTGATAGTGTTGGGGTGCCGCCTCCTGCGGCATCGCATAGGTCTGCGCCTGGGCTTCCGGACGCTGATATTCATTCGCCATCGGCTGCGGTGCGACCGCACCTCGGAACCCATTGGTCATCCGGCTGAACAGGCTCGCCTTGCGCGCCGGCTCGGCCGGGTTGCGCGGTGCGTCGCGATAGGCGGCGGGCGCGGAAATCGGGGCGCGCATCGGCGGCTCGGCCTGAGGCATCGCCTGGGTCATCGTCTGCGGCTGGGACGCATGGGCCGCAAACTGCGGTGCCTGGGGCTGCATCGGCTGCGGCTGATGATGCTGCGGCTGCGGCTGCGAATGCGGGGACATCGGCTGAGCCGGTACCACGTTCAGAACCGGCGGCTGATGGGTCGCACCGGCATGGGTCGTCGCAACCGCATCGGCCATCATGCCGCCGCCGCCCATCGCCACGAGTTTCGGCCGTTCCGACTGCGCCGGTGCGGCTGAATCGATCCCGGTCGCCACGACGGAAATCCGCACCCGCCCGCCGAGATTTTCATCGAGCGCCATGCCGACCATGATGTTGGCGTCCTCATCCACTTCCTCGCGAATGCGGTTGGCCGCCTGGTCGAGTTCGAACAAGGTCAGGTCCGAACCGCCGGTGATGTTGATCAGCAGCCCGCGCGCACCCTTCATATTGGTATCTTCGAGCAGCGGGTTGGAAATCGCGGCCTCGGCGGCGCGGATCGCGCGATCCTCGCCCTCGGCCTCGCCGGTGCCCATCATCGCCTTGCCCATTTCCGACATCACCGAACGAATATCGGCGTAGTCGAGATTGACCATGCCCGGCACCACCATCAGGTCGGTCACGCCGCGCACACCCATGTAGAGCACATGGTCGGCCATCTCGAAGGCTTCCTTCCAGCCGGTGCGCTCGTTCGCCACCTTGAACAGGTTCTGGTTCGGAATGACGATCAGGGTATCGACGTAGTTCTGCAGCTCGGTGATGCCCTCATCGGCCGATTTCAGCCGCCGCCGCCCCTCGAACGAGAACGGCTTGGTCACGACGCCGACCGTCAGAATCCCGCGCTCCCGCGCCATCCGCGCGATCACCGGCGCGGCCCCGGTTCCGGTGCCCCCACCCATGCCGGCGGTGATGAACACCATGTGCGCGCCATCGAGATGGCGGGCGAGATCCTCGGCGGCTTCCTCGGCGGAGGCCTTGCCCACTTCGGGCCGGCCCCCCGCGCCGTTGCCCTGGGTGATGTGCGGCCCGAGCTGAATGCGCCGTTCCGCGCGCGAGAGAAGCAGCTGCTGCGCATCGGTATTCGCGACCACGAAATCGACGCCCGGCAGATTCAGCGCGATCATGTTGTTGACCGCATTGGTCCCGCCGCCGCCGACACCGATCACCGTGATCCGGGGGGTGAAATCGGTGTGGCTGGTCTTCTGGATGGTGAGGTTGAGAGTCATGGCTGCATCTCCTGGCAGGCGGGCGTTGAGCGTTTTGCGAAAAGGGGAGGGTTGGAGCGCGTCATCTCAGAGGCGCCGTTTGAGGAAAGCAATGATACCGCCGATAATCCCGGTCGGGCTTTCGGCGGTGAAATCGAGATCGTGCAGGGTTTGGCCATCGCCGGTGGCAAAAGCGAGCAGCCCGATCAACGTTGCGAAATTCGGCCCGGTCGCGGCATCGGGCAGGCCGATCACCCCGAACGGCCGGCCGAGACGAACCTGACGGTTGAGGATATGCGCGGCCAGTTCCCGCGCGCCAACCAGTTGCGCCGCCCCGCCGGTGAGCACGACCCGCGCCCCGGCAGCGCGGCCGAGTCCGGAGGTTTCGATCCGGTCGCGCGCCAGCTCGAAAATCTCCTCAAGGCGTGGCCGGATGATCGAGACCAGTGCGCTGCGCGGTACCTTCGAAATCTGGTGCTCCGCCTCGCCCACCATCGGCACCGGCAGGAGTTCGCGGGCATCGTCCGGGCTTTCCTGGCAGGTGCCGTACAGGGTTTTCAACCGCTCCGCATGGGCAACCTGAGTCGAAAGCAACCGCGCGACATCGTTGGTGACGTGAATGCCGCCGATCGGCAATTGCGCAGTGTGCAGCAGATGGTTCTCGGCAAAAACCGAAATCGTGGTGGTGCCGCCGCCCATGTCAATCACGGTGGCACCGAGTTCGCGCTCATCTTCCACCAGGGTCGCTAGCCCCGAGGCGAAGGGCGCGGACACCATGCCCGAGATTTCAAGCTCGCAGCGTTCGAGGCAGGCGGTGAGGCTCTTGATCGCGGTGGTCGCCGCGTCGATCACATGGAGCTGCGAGGTCAGCGTATCGCAGTACAGCCCGCGCGGATCGGCAACCCCACCGGTCTCGTCGGTCGCGAAGTTCAGCGGCAGCGCATGGATCGTGCCGCGCCCCTCGGAGGCCGCCCGCGCCCGCGCCTCGCGCACCACGCGGCGAATGTCGTCCCCGGTCACCGCCCTGCCGTCGATCGGCCATTGCACGTTGAACAGGCGCGATTCCGGCTGCCCACACGACAGGTTCACGATGACCGATTTGAGCCGCATGTCGGCCTGATCCTCGGCGGTCCCCACGGCGGCCCGGATCGCGCGTTCCGCCTCGTCGAGATCGACGATCCCGCCGGATTTGATCCCCCTGCCCTTCTGCCAGCCGAAGCCGAGCGCGCGCAGCCGCCCATCGGAGTCCGCGCGCCCGATCAGGCAGGCGATCTTGGTCGAGCCGATATCGAGCACGCCGAACGGGCCGGAGCGCATGGGCCGGGGTCGCGCGGTATCGGGCCGCGAATCCCCCTTCTGCGGCGGCAAGGCGGTGCGGCGGGCCATGTCGTTCACGCTGAATTCCTTTTCATGACGGGTGGCCGGGCGCGGCGGCAGCGTCGGTGATGAAACCCTTGGGATAAGGGCGCACCACGAGGCGGTCGGCGAGACGCAGATCGATGGTGCGAACCGGGCGCTCCAGCAGCTTGATCCGATCCTCCGCCTCCACCAGCCGGGCCATCGCCGCCCCTTCGTGCTGATCGGGCAGCTTGATCGTGGTGTGATCGCGCAGCAGCAGGTTCCAGCGCAGATCATCGATCCGTTCGGCAGCCACGACATGTTTCGCGATCGCCGGATACCGCTTGAGCAATGCCAGTAAGGCCGCGGCGTGTCCGGGCACCCCGGCGCCAACCAGAAGCGGCAGGTCCGGATCATGGGCGCGGGCAGCGGCGGCATCATGCCCGTCGAGCACCGTGCCATCCGGCCCGATCAGGGCAAAACGATTATCCGGCTCCTGCCAGATCGCAACAGGCCGGCGCTCGACCACCTCGACCCTGATGGTATCAGGCAGGATGCGTTCCACCGTGGCGCTGCGCACCGCGCCGAGAGCAGCAATCCGCCGTGCCGCGGCTTCGGGCGAAAATCCCAGGATCGGCATACCGTGGCGAACCCCGAGCGCGCGCTCCACCGCCACGCGCGGCGTCGTGGTCGCCCCGTCGATCTCGATATGCGCGACCCGCATCCCGCCATCGGCCATCAAATCGGCGAATCCGGCATGAACCGGCCTGAACAGCGCGGTGATGCCGCGCACGCCGAGCGGCACGACCACCAGCACCACGATCACGATCGCCCCGATCAGGGCCGGCTTGCCCGACTTGCGGAACCGCCGCAGCAACAGGGTCCGCGCACTCGGACGATCCTGGATTTTCGGCTTGCGGGTTTTCACACTCGACATGCGGCGTGCTCCACCATCCAGGCGCAGAGTGCCGGGAAATCCATGCCGCAATGCGCCGCCTGCTCCGGCAGCAACGAGGTCGGCGTCAGGCCCGGCTGGGTATTCACCTCCAGCAGAACCAGCCGGTCGGTCTCGTCGTCGTAGCGGAAATCGGCCCGGCTCGCACCCCGGCACCCGAGCGCGCGATGCGCCGCCACCGCGGCATCCTTGGCCCGCTCCGTCACCGAAGGCGCGACCCGCGCGGGAATATCGTGGCGCGACCCGCCTTCGGAATATTTGGCGTTATAGTCATAGAAGCCGTCAGCCCGGATTTCCGTCACCGCGAGCGCCCGCCCTTCGAGCACCGCGACCGTGAGTTCGCGCCCCGCGATATATTCCTCGGCCATCACGGCGTCCCCGAACGGCCAGTCGCGCGCGATATCGGCACGACGGTTATCGCCGTTGCGAATGATGAACACGCCCACCGAAGACCCCTCGTTCACCGGCTTGAGCACGTAGGGACGCGGCAGCGGATCGGCCTCGGCGAGTTCGTCGCGCGGCACGATCCGGTGCTGCGCCAGCGGCAGGCCGGCTGCGGCGAAAGCGGCCTTGGCCACCGATTTATCCATCGCCATGGCAGACGCCCGAACCCCGGAATGGGTGTAGGGTATCCCCATATAATCGAGCACGCCCTGAATCGTGCCATCCTCGCCGAACCGTCCGTGCAGGGCATTGAACACCGCATCGGGCGGCGGCGTCAGGGCCGCGATCACCGCGCCGAGATCGGCACCGACCAGGATCGGCAGCACATCGTACCCTGCCGAGTTCAGCGCCGCGATCACCTGTTGCCCGGAGGCGAGACTGACCTCGCGTTCGGCGGAAATCCCCCCGAACAACACAGCCACCCGCTTGATGCCACCGCCGCTCATCGCGCGCCCCCCGGCTTCACGCCGAGCCGCCTGATTTCCCAGCGCAGTTCGATACCGGTTTCCGCCAGAACCCGCGCACGCACCGCATCGCCCAGCGCCTCCAGATCCGCAGCCGTCGCCGCCCCACGATTGATCAGGAAATTGCAGTGCTTTTCCGATACCTGCGCATCACCGATCACCATGCCCCGGCATCCCGCCTGATCAATCAGCTGCCAGGCCTTGTGGCCATCGGGATTGCGAAAGGTCGACCCGCCGGTACGCGCACGGATCGGCTGGCTCGCCTCGCGATTGGCCTTGATCGCGGCCATCCGTGCCGCGATCGCCACCGGCTCATCGGGATGGGCGAACAGGCGCACCCGCAGCACGATGCCCCCGGGCGGGAGCGTCGCGTGACGATAGGACAAGGCAAGATCCGCCGCGCTGAGCCGGTTGATGCTGCCATCGCGCCCGACGATCTCGGCCCAGTCCAGCACGTCCCTGATCTCACCGCCATAGGCGCCCGCATTCATCGCGATGGCACCGCCAAGCGACCCCGGAATGCCCGATAGAAATTCGAGCCCGCCCAACCCCGCCGCCGCCGCATGATCGGCGATGGTGACATCGAGCGCTGCCGCCCCGGCGACCAGCCCGTCCGCCTCGATCGCGACATCGCCGAACCCCCGCGCCAGCCGGATCACGATGCCCGGAATCCCGCCATCGCGAATGATCAGGTTGGACGCCGCCCCGATCACGGTGACCGGCAGTTCCGGGCTGAGCGCGGCCAGAAACCGTGCCAGATCATCGTCATCCTGCGGCCGCAGCAGGTATTCCGCTGCGCCGCCGACGCGGAACCACGTGCTTGCCCCCAACGGCGCATCGAAGGTCACCCGGCCGCGCGCCGCCGGCAGCGTCTCACGCCAGTCGTGCCGGATCGCCGCCGCCATCATCGCGCACCCCCCGGCCCGCGCGACAGCGCCTGCAACTGCGCCGGCAACGCCTGCGCCCATTGGGTGATGTTGCCCGCACCCAGACAGACCACGAAATCCCCGGTCCGCGCGATCGCCTTGATCATTTCCGCCAGATGATCGGGGCTCGCCAGCGGCACCACCGCCCGGTGCTGATGCGCCCGCAGACCATCGATCAGCGCATCCCGGTCGATCCCTTCGATCGGCTCCTCCCCGGCGGCATAGACATCCGCGACGATGACGGTATCGGCATCGTTCATGCAGGTGCAGAAATCCTCGAACAGCGAAGCGAGCCGCGAAAACCGGTGCGGCTGCACCACCGCGATCACCTCGCGCGCGCCAGCCTGCCGCGCCGCCTTCAGCACCGCCGCGATCTCGACCGGGTGATGGCCGTAATCGTCGATGACGGTAACCCCGCCGACCTCGCCGGTCTTGGTGAACCGCCGCTTGACCCCGCCGAACCCCGCAAGCGCCGCCCGCAGATCGACCTCGGGCACCTCCATCTCGATGCCGATGGTGATCGCCGCGAGCGCGTTGGAGACGTTATGATTGCCCAGCATCGGCAGACGGAACGGCCCCATCCGGCGGGATTTACCCCCGATCCGGTCCGACAGGCGCACCTCGAACGTCGCCCCGTTGCGGTCGGACATGATCCGCTCGGCGCGCACATCGGCCTGCGGCGAAAATCCGTAGGTGATCAACCGGTGATCCGACAGGTCCGGGATCATCTGCTGGACCGCCGGATGATCGATGCAAAGCACCGCGAAGCCGTAGAATGGAATATTGGCGACGAACTGCCGGTAGCCCGCCTCCATCGCCTCGCGTGTCCCCCAATGATCGAGATGCTCGGGGTCCATATTGGTCACCACGGCGATCACCGAGGGCAGGCGCAGGAAACTGCCATCGCTCTCATCGGCCTCGACCACCATCCAGTCCCCGGTGCCGACCCGCGCATTGGTGCCGTAGGCATTGATGATCCCGCCATTGATCACGGTTGGATCGAGCCCGGCCCCATCGAGCACGGCGGCGACGATGCTGGTCGTCGTGGTTTTGCCATGGGTCCCGCCGATCGCGACCGACCAGCGCAGCCGCATCAGTTCGGCCAGCATCTCGGCGCGGCGGACCACCGGGATCAGCTTGCTGCGCGCGGCCTGAACCTCGGGATTGTCGCGCGGCACCGCCGTCGAGATCACCACCACCTGGGCAGTGCCCAGATTGGCCGCGGCATGGCCGATCGCGACATTGATCCCGGCAGCGCGCAGACGCTGGACATTCGGGCTTTCGGAAATATCCGAGCCCTGCACAGCGTAGCCCAGGTTATGCAGCACCTCGGCGATGCCGGACATGCCAATCCCGCCGATGCCGACGAAATGGATCATCCCGATTCCGAGCGGCATCGCCCTCATCGCACACGCTCCGCCACACAGGTCTGCACCAGATCCGCGAGACGCCGCGTGCCATCGGCAATGCCGCAGGCGGCAGCGGCGGCCGCCATCGCCGCAAGCCGGCCCGGCTCGGCCACTAGCGTCTCGATCGCGCGGGTCAGGAGTTCCGGGCTCAATCCCGCCTGATCGAGCCTGAGCGCGCCACCCCGGCGGGCGATGGCATCGGCGTTATGGCGCTGATCGGCATTGATCGCGAGCGGAATGAACAGGGCCGGCCTTCCGATCACCGCCAGTTCAGCCACGGTCGATCCGCCGGCACGGGCGATCACCAGATGCGCGGCGGCGATCCGCGACGCGACATCGGCGAAGAACGGCGCAAGAGTATGAGCGATCCCGGACCGATCGAGCACGATCCGCGCCGCCGCGATCTCCGCCTCCGGGCATTGCATGACGAGGTCGATCCGCCGGCGCAGCGCTTCGGGCAATCCGGCCAGCGCGGCGGGAACCAGGCTCGCGAAAATCCGCGCGCCCAGCGATCCGCCAAGCACCAGCAGCGCGATCCGATCGACCGGCGCGGCATAGGGCGCCCCGGTCAGTTGCACCACCGCCGGGCGCACCGGGTTGCCGGTCAGCGTGGTCCTGATCCGACGCGGCACCGCCTCGGTCTTGATGAAACTGGTCGCAAGATGATCGGCGAAGTGCGCGAGCACACGGTTCGCCCCGCCCAGAATGGCGTTCTGGTCGTGCAGGATCACCACCGGGCGGGATTTCAGCCCGAGCGTCGCCATCACCGGCGGCACCGAAGGATAACCGCCGAACCCGACCAACGCGGCGGCATCGAGCGTCGCGAGCACACGCCGCGCGGCACCGGTCCCCCGCGCAAGCTGGCGCAAACCGGCAACGACCCGCGCCGGGCTCCGCCCCGCAAGACCCGCGCCGTCGAGCACATGGCGCTCGCACCCGGCGAACACCGAGGATTGCACCGCACCGGACCGCTGATCGGTCATCAGCACCACGCGTTCGCCGCGCTGCATCAGCACATCGGCCACCGCTTCGGCGGGAAACAAATGCCCGCCGGTACCGCCCGCCGCAATGACGATGGGTTTCAGCATCGCGCCCCTCATGCCACCCGGTCCTGCACGCTGCCGCGCGCGCGCCGTTCATCGGCACGTTCGGCATGGTTGCGCTTGCGGGTCAGCGCCAGCAGGAACCCCATGTGCAGCCCGACCGCGAGCACCGCCGAACCGCCATAGGAAATGAACGGCAGCGTCATCCCCTTGGTCGGGATCAGCGACAGCGAGGACGCCATGTTGATGAAGGCCTGCAAACCGAAACTCACCAACAGCCCCGATGCCGCGAGCGCCACGAACAGATCGGTCTCGCGCATGATCCGCGCGAGGCCGCGCAGCACGATCACCGCGAAAATCAGAATGATCGCCAGGCACACGATCAGGCCGAATTCCTCCCCGGCCACCGCGAACACGAAATCGGCCCGCGCATCCGGCAGGTAATGCTTCACCTGCCCCTCGCCCGGCCCGCGCCCCCACAACCCGCCATTGCCGAAGGCCGAGAGCGCGGTGATCGCCTGATACGCCTTGTCCTTGGTCGGGTGCAGGAACAGCATCACCCGCGTATGAACGTGGGAAATCAGCTCGAAGGCGGCGAACCCGGAGGCCCCGAAGCCCGCCACCGCCACGCCGACCCAGTAAAGGCTCAGCCCATCGAGAAACAGCTGAACGAAAAAAGTCGAGGCGACCAGCGCGGTCGAGCCAACATCCGGCTGGCGCATCAGGATCAGCAGCACGAGACCGTTGAGCCCGAGGGCCACGATCATCCCCGGAAATCCCGGCGTGCGGCGGCGTTCCGCCAGCAGCCACGCCGTCGCGATGATCAGCGCCGGCTTGAGGAACTCGGAGGGCTGGATCGTGAAGCCGGGTAGCGCAATCCACCGCCGTCCGCCATCGATCACCACGCCATGAACCAGGGTGAACGCGGTGAGGATCAGGAACACGATGCCGATGCCGAGTGCCGCGAGCTTGACCTGCTTGAGATCGAGCATCGAGGTGCCGAGCATCACGAACGCCCCGATCGCGAGATAGACGATCTGCTTGATCATCACGATGGTGCGCGGGTCCGACAAAGCGAGGTTGGTCGCGGGAGTGGCGGCGAGCGCCAGCACATAGCCGATGCCGACCAGCAAAATCAGCGCGGTCAACATCACCCGGTCGATGCTCCACCACCACCGTCCGACCACCGAGGTATCCGCGCGGGAGAGTATCGGCATCACGCGCACTCCGCCGGACAGGTCAGGGATTGCGCGAGTTCGGCGAAACGATCGCCGCGCGCGGCGTAATTCGCGAACTGATCGAAACTGGCCCCGGCTGGGGAGAGCAGCACCGTCGGCACCCCCTCACGGCGCGCATGGGCGAAGGCGGTCGGAACCGCCCGGTCGAGAGTCTCGACGATCTCGAAAGAAACCCCTCCCGCCGCAAGCGTATCCCCGAACGCGGCGGCATCGCGCCCGATCAGCAGCGCATGGTCGATCCGGTCGAACCAGGGCGCGAGCGACCCGATCCCGCCCTCCTTGCCGATCCCGCCGGCAATCCAGACCACGCGCGGGAAACTATCCAGCGCCCGCGCGGCGGCATCCGCATTGGTCGCCTTGCTGTCGTCGATGAAATCGATCCCCGCCACGGTCGCAACCCGCTTCTGCCGGTGCGGCAATCCCGGAAAACCCGCCATCGCACCGGGAATGATCGCCCGGTCGATGCCGAGCGCCAATGCCAGCGCAGCGGCGGCGGCGGCGTTCTGGGCATTATGCGTCCCGCGCAGCGCCGGCGCGGTTGACAGGTCCACGATCGGACCGAAATGGTCAATCACGATACGCTGATCGGCGAAAATATCGGCCTTGCGATGACCTGAAATCCGCACCAGCCGGCCCGGCCCGGTTGCGAGCCGCGCCGCCAGCGCGCATGACGCCTCGTCATCGACGCCGACGACCGCCGTATCGGTATCGATCTGACCTGCGAAAATCGCTGCCTTTGCAGCGATGTACCCGGCCATGCTGCCATGGCGGTCGAGGTGGTCTTTGGTAATGTTCAGCATTGCGCCTGCATCGAAGCGCATCGTCGCGATTCGCTCCAACATGTAACTCGACATTTCCAGCACATAGATCCCGTCATCCGGCAGCAGCGGCAGCGCGAGCGAGGCCGGCCCGAGATTACCCCCGGCGGCAACCGGCACCCCGGCGGCGGCGATGATGTGCGCGAGCAGCGCCGTCGTGGTCGACTTGCCGTTGGTCCCGGTGATGCCCGCAAACCGTGCACGGCTCCCCGCCGCGCGCACTGCGCGGAACAGCAGTTCGGCATCGCTCAAAATCGGCACGTCGCGGGCGAGCGCCGCCGCCGCTTCAGGATGGGGTTCCGGCAGATGATGCGGAATTCCCGGTGAGAGCACCAGCGCATCGAGGCGATCAACCTCGCTGGGTTTCGCAAGCGCAAGCCCGGCACCGATGGCGGCGTCCCGCTTCGCCGCATCATCGTCCCAGGCCACCACGAACGCCCCCATCGATCGCAGGGTTTGCGCCGCAGGCAGCCCGTTCTGCCCCAGCCCGAGCACGGCGAATCTCTGCCCCTCGAACACACACGGCCAGATTGTCGCGGCGGTACTCATCGGATTTTCAACGTCGCCAGCCCGGCGAGGCCCAGAATCATCGCAACGATCCAGAACCGGATCACGATGGTCGGCTCCGCGAGACCTTTTTTCTCGAAATGATGATGCAGCGGCGCCATCAGAAACACCCGCCGCCCGGTCCGCTTGTACCAGAATACCTGCACGATCACCGAAACCGTCTCGACCACGAACAACCCGCCGACGATCGCGAGCACGATCTCGTTCTTGGTGGCGACCGCGACTGAACCGAGCGCGCCGCCCAGCGCGAGCGACCCGGTATCGCCCATGAACACCGCCGCCGGCGGCGCGTTATACCACAGGAAACCCATGCCGGAGCCGATCAGCGCCGAACAGAACACGGCCAGTTCGCCGGTACCCGGCACGAAATTGATCTGGAGATAATGCGCGAAAATCCGGTTGCCGACCAGGTAGGCGATCAGCGCGAACACGCCGGCGGCAATGATGGTCGGCACGATCGCGAGCCCATCGAGCCCGTCGGTCAGATTGACCGCGTTCGAGGCCCCCATCATCACGAACATCGCGACCAGCGGAAACATCATCCCGAACGGGATCAGCAAATGCTTGAACACCGGCACCGCCAGATCGTCCGCGATCGAGGCGGGCATCAGATGCGTGATCCAGATCGCCGCGATCAACCCGATCACCGCCTGAAACACCAGCTTGACCCGCCCCGGCACGCCCTTGGTGTTACGCTTGGTCAGCTTGAGAAAATCATCCGCGAAGCCGATCGCGCCATACCCGATCGTGACCATCAGCACCGCCCAGACATAGCCGTTTTCCAGATCGGCCCACAGCAGCGTCGACACGCTCATCGCGATCAGGATCAGAAACCCGCCCATGGTCGGCGTGCCCTTCTTCTCGATCAGATGCCGTTCCGGTCCGTCGAGCCGGATCGGCTGGCCCTGCCGCTGGAGCGAGCGCAGCCAGCGGATCAGGCGCGGCCCGAGCACGAAACTCACGATCAGCGAGGTAATGCACGCAGCCCCCGCACGGAACGTGATGTAGCGGATCAGATTCAGCACATGGAATTGTGCGACATGCGGCAGGAGGAGTGCGTACAGCATCAGACGGTCGATTCGAGAGTTGCGATGATCGTCCGCATCCGCGAACCCAGACTGCCCTTGACCAGCACGACATCGCCATCCCGCAGCGCGTCGCGCACCAGCGGTGCCAGTTCCGCCGCACTCGGCGCCCAGACATGGGGGCAATGCACGGGCAGCTCATCGGCCATCAGCCGCATCTTCTCGCCACAGGCGAACACATGGTCGGCCACCCCGGCAACCGGACCCGCGAGGTCACGGTGCTCGTCATCGGCGAAATCGCCGAGTTCGAGCATATCGCCCAGCACCACGATGCGCCGCCCCGGCTGCAACGCCAGCACATCCAGCGCGGCACGGATCGACGCGCCGGATGCGTTGTAGCTTTCGTCGAGCAGTGTCACGCGACCCGTGCCGATCCGCACACTCCGGCGCACCCCGCGCCCGGCGAGCGGGGCAAAGCCATCGAGCGCCGCCGCCGCCGCTTCGGCATCGAGCCCGAGCGCCACCGCACCGGTAAGCGCCGCCACCGCGTTCATCGCCATATGCGCCCCCGGTGCCGCGAGCCGGCACCGGACAATCCGATCGAGAATCCGCGCCGTCACATCCACGCCGGACGCATCGCTCTCGGCTCCGATCAGCCGGGCCTCGGCCAGATCCTGCGTGCCGAATGAAATGAGCCGTGCCCCGTCCGGCGCGCGCCGCGCCAACCGGGCGAGGTGCGGCCCGCGCGGCAGAATTGCCGTCCCGCCCGGCACCAGCCCGCGCAACAATTCCGCCTTCTCATCGGCGATCGCCTCGATCGAGCCCATCAGCCCGATATGCGAGGCCGCGATGGTCGTGACGATCGCCACATGAGGCCGCGCGATCGCCGCCAGCGGCGCGATCTCGCCCGGATGGTTCATCCCGATCTCGACCACGGCAAACCGCGCATCCCCCGGCATCCGCGCAAGGGTCAGCGGCACGCCGATATGATTGTTGAACGATGCCTCGGCGGCATGGGTCGTGCCGGACGCACCGAGAATGCGGCGGAGCATCTCCTTGGTCGTCGATTTGCCGACGCTCCCGGTCACCGCCGCGACTTTTGCCTGGCTGCGGGCGCGGGCGAATTCACCGAGCCGGGACAGTGCCGCCTGCGTGTCCTCGACCAGCAGCACCGCGCCCACCCCCTCATCACGTGACACCAGCGCCCCCGCCGCGCCCCGCTCCCGCGCATCGGCGAGGAAATCATGCCCGTCGCGGACATCCGCGAGCGCCACGAACAGATCTCCGGCTGCAAGGGTCCGGCTGTCGATCGCCACCCCTTCGGCGGCAAACCGTTCACGCGGAAACACCCCTCCGGTGGCAATTTCAAGATCGGCGGCGGACCAGAGCGGGCTCATGCCGCCAGCGCCCGAATGATCGCGGCATCGTCGAACGGCAGGACCGCATCACCCACGATCTGGCCCTGCTCGTGCCCCTTGCCCGCCACGGCCAGCACGTCACCGGGGCGCAGCATGGCCAGCCCGGCCTCGATCGCGGCGCGGCGATCACCGATGTCCAGTGCATCCGGGCAGGCCGTCCTGATCTCGGCGCGGATCGCGGCGGGAACCTCGCTGCGGGGATTATCATCAGTGACGATCGCGACATCGGCGCGACGTGCCGCAACCGCCCCCATCAGCGGGCGTTTGCCCCGATCGCGATCGCCGCCCGCACCGAATACCAGGATCAGCCGCCCTGTCGCATGTGGCCGCAGCGCCGCGAGCAGCCGGTCGAGCGCATCGGGCGTATGGGCATAATCGACATAAGCCGCAGCCCCGTTGGCAAGGCTCGCGGCCAGTTCAAGCCGCCCGCGCACCGGCGCGAGTCCGGCGAGCCGGTCGAGCGCGTCCTCGAACCCGAGGGCGCGCGCAAGCCCTGCCGCGAGCAGGGCATTATCGGCCTGAAACCGCCCCGGCAGCGGCAGTTCGATCTCATGGCGACGTCCTGCGGCCTGCACCACCAGAACCTGACCGGCAGGCAATGGGGTGATCCCCCGCAGGTCGAGTGCCGAGCCGCCCTCGCCCACCGTGGCCAGATCCGGGCGGATCGCGCGCAGCGCCACGAGGGTCTCGGGATCGAGGTCCGCCATCGCGAGCGAGGGCGCCCCGCGCGGCAGAATCTCGGCGAACAAACGCAGCTTGGCGGCCCGATAATTCGCGAGATCGCCATGATAATCGAGATGATCACGGGTCAGGTTGGTAAACGCCCCGGCAGCGGGATGCAGCCCGTGGAGACGATACTGATCCAACCCATGCGAGGAGGCTTCGAGCGCGACATCATCGATCCCGGCGGCTTTCAAGCGTGCCAGGGTCGCGGCCAGCGTGACCGGATCGGGCGTCGTCAGGCTGCCGCCCACGGGAAACCCGGGCGCGATCAGTCCCAGCGTGCCGAGCGAGGCGGCTGGCTTTCCGGCCGCCGTGATGATCTGGCGCAGGAAATCGACCGTCGAGGTCTTGCCGTTGGTGCCGGTGATCGCAACGATCCGGCGCGGCAACGCCCCGGCGAGGCTGACCGCAATCTCCGCCAGCCGGCGGCGCGGATTGGGATCGGCCAGCAGCGGGCGCGGCGGAGTGCCGGCAGGCCACGGCGTTCCGGTGGGCGCGAGCACGGCGGCAGCCCCCCGGGCGACGGCATCCGCGATGAACATCCGCCCATCGACCCGCGTCCCCGGCAATGCCGCGAAAATCATGCCGGGCCCCACCGCACGACTATCGGCGGTGATCCCGGCGAAATCGCCGTCCCGCTCAAGGGTCCAGCCCGGCAGCGATGGCGTGACATGCGAGAGCCGTCTCATCACCTCATCCCCCCGCATGGGTGAACGAGGGGCTGGCGTTCATCGTCTGATGCGAGATCGCCCCCCCGATGATCGGGGCGGACGGCACGCTGATGGTCTCGGCGGTGGCCCCGAGCGGCTGCCACATCTCGGTGCGCGTCAAAGCTTCGTCATGCGCGGCCTCATCGATCGTCGCGGGCGGCTTCTGCCCGGCCAGCATATAGGCGTATTTGCTCGCCCCGGGCGGGAACATATGGCCCGGCCCCAGCCCGGAACGGCCCGGCGGCGGCAACGGATCGACCGGGATCGATAATGCCGCCTGCGCGGCGGCGAGTTTTTCGCCCGAGAGCGGCATGATGCCAAGCATCGGACCGATCCGGGCGATGATATTGGCGACCGCAGGTGCCGCAACATAACCGCCGGTGGTGAAACCATGGCAGAAGGGCAGCATCTTTTTGGTCGCATGCGGCTGCAGCACAACGACATACACCACGTAACGCGGGTCGGTCATCGGAAACGCCGCCATGAACGAGGCATCGTTCAGGTGCTTCATATACCGCCCGTTCGGCCCGACCACCTGCGCCGTCCCGGTCTTGCCGCCGACCAGATAGCCCGGCACCCGCGCGTAAACCCCGGTTCCATCGGGTGCCACCACCACGTTGCGCATCATTTTGCGCATGATCAGCGAGGTCCGCCGGGTCATCACCCGCACCCCCGCCGGCGGCGGCCCCGAAGCATCGAGCGACGGCGGATAATAGACCCCGCCATTGACCACCGGCACCACCGCCGAAATCATCTGGAGCGGCGACATCGCGATACCGTTGCCGAAGCTCACCGTCATCGTGGTCAGCAGCTTCCAGCTCGATTTCGGATGATACATCGCCGGCTGCGCCTCGGGCAGCTGGATCGGCGGCTTGCCGAAGAACCCCAGCTTGCGCAGCCAGGCACGCTGGATATCCGGCCCCAGTATGGTCGCGATCCGCGAAGCCCCGATATTCGACGAGACTTCGAGAATATGCGGCACCGTCATCCAGATATGCGCAGGCTCGAAATCGGTCACGGTGAACCGCCCGACATGCAGCGGGTGCGTGGTATCGAACTTGTCCCAGTAATGGATCATGCCCGAATTCAGCGCCATCGACAGCGTCATCAGCTTGAACACCGAGCCGGGTTCATAATCGCCCGAAACGCAGCGATTGAACCGGTCGTTGGCCGGCGCGGTGCCAAGGTCGCCCGCGCGGTAATCGGGCAGGCTCGCCATTGCGAGCACCCGCCCGGTCCGCGCCGAAATCACGATGCCGCAGGCGCCGACCCCGGCATAATCGGTCATCGCCTGCTCGGTCTCCTGGCGGACGATGCCCTCGGCCCCGATATCGATCGACAGGCGCAGCGGGGTGGACGGATCGGCGGTCAACGATTTGTTGAAATACTGCTCGACCCCGGCGATCCCGCGCTGATCCGGCGTGACGCCGCCGAGAATATGCGCGGCCAGATCGCCTTCCGGGTAATGCCGGTGCTCGATATCCTCGAAATACACCCCGGGAATCCCGAGCTGATTGACCGCGAGTTCCTGCGCGGCGGTAAGGCCGCGATCGAGATAGACGAAATCCCGCTTGCGATCGGCCAGCCGCGATTCCAGCCAGCCGGGATCGAGCGCCGGGATCACCGCGGTAATCCGCCGCGCGACTTCACCGGGATCGCCGATCTGCTTGGGATTGGCATACAGCGCCGCACCGGGCAGCGAGACCGCGAGGATGGTGCCGTTGCGGTCGGTGATCTCGGCACGGGCCGGCGGCGGCAGCAGAATATTGGTGCGCGGCAGTTGCGCCGCGATCGCCGCGGCATCCGGATGGACCGGGTTGATCACCGAAACATCGATCAACCGCCCGGCCAGCACCCCGAAAATCAGCACGAAGCCGCCAAGCCCGAAGATCATGCGTTTCTGCAGCACCCCGAGTGCGGCGCGGCGGGCGAGGTCGGGCGAGGTTACCCGGACATGTTCGATGCGCGACGTGGCACCCCGGTCCGGCGCCCCGCGATTGCGCGCGGCGCTCCAGCCGCCACCGTGAGGCCGGTTGGGCGGGATCTGATCGGGGGGCGGCGCCTGGGTCACTGAACCGGGTCCATCCTCAGGGTGCGACCGGCCGGGGCGGCGGCAGGTTGGCGGCGAAACCGCCGAACACCGAAACCGACCCCGACTGCCGCGCCGCCATCGGCTGCGACCGGGCCATCGGTGCCGCATCGGGGCCCGCCATCGGGCGCGGGATCGACTGGGCATTGATCGTCATCACCTGCGCCCCCATCGGATGCACGGTCCGCCCCGGCGCAAGCACCGATTGGCCGAGCGGCACCGGGCGCATCCGGGTCGTGGTCTGACGCGCGATGATCGGATGCGTCACGACATGGCGGCTGACCGGCAGCACAACATGACGGACCACCGCGACCCGCCGATGCGGCACCGCCGCCGGATGGCTCGCCGCGAGATGCACCGGCGGCGCAACGGCAGGCGCGGCCGCGACCGGCGTTGGGGCGGCGGTTGCGGTGGCCGTGGTGGCGGGCACCGGCACGGCATCCGGCGGCAGAACCACCAGCGTCGAAGGGGCCGCATTCGAGGCGATCGGACCGGTCGCGGCGATGGAGGGCGCGCTCGGCAGCGTCCCCGCCGCAGGCAGCTGGTCCGGCAGCGGTGGCGGCAGCGGCAGATGCGGCACATCCGCGCCGACCGGGGGAAGCCGGTCCGCGAGTTCCGACCAGGTCACCAGCTGGTCCGGCGCCATCGGCTTGAGACCGGGCAGGAACAACGCGGCGAGCCGTGCAAGCCGGTTGGGATCGGTCTCCAGCGCCCATTCGGCGCGCAGCACCCGGATCCGCTGCTCGGAGGCGCGGATCTGGCTGGTCACCCCGCCGATCTGGCGATCCAGTTGCTCGGCCTGATGCTTGACCACGAACATCCACGCCCCGGACGACAGCGCGAGAATGGTGGTGACGAAGGTGACCGGGCGGATCATGCGGCACGTCTTTCGATCGCCCGCAGCCGGGCGGAGCGGGCACGGGGGTTGGCGACGATTTCGGCATCACCGGGGGTGATCACGCCTTTGGTCAGGGCGGCGAACCGCGCGGCGGCGGCGGGGATGATGCCCGACGGATCATGGCGCGAGGGCCCGGCGGTGCGACCGGTGGCGGTCTGCATGAACCGCTTGACCATGCGGTCTTCCAGCGAATGAAACGAGACCGCGACCAGCCGCCCGCCCGGCGCGAGCAGCGCCGCCGCCTGTTCGAGGCCGCGCTCGATCTCGGCGAGTTCCTGGTTCACCTCGATCCGCAGGGCCTGAAAGCTCCGGGTCGCGGGATGGATGCCGGATTTATCGGGGCGGACGACGCTGCGGATCACCCCCGCCAGATCGGCGGTGGTCTCGAATTTCTGAATGGTGCGGCGCGCAACGATGGCGGCGGCAATCCGGCGCGAGGCGCGCTCCTCACCGAACTGGTAGAGAATGTCGGCCAGTTCGGCCTCGCCCCGTGTATTGACGATATGGGCGGCGGTTTCGCCCGCCCCGCTCATCCGCATATCGAGCGGCCCGTCACCCCGGAACGAAAATCCCCGGGCAGGATCGTCGATCTGGTAGGACGAAACCCCGAAATCGAACACCGCACCATCGAGCGCGGCAACCCCCTCGACTTTGAGCAGATCGAGCAGATCGCCGAACCGGCCTTCGAGCAGATGCAGCCGCGTGCCGTACCGCGCAGCGAGGCTGGCCCCGCGCGCAATCGCCGCCGGGTCGCGGTCGATCGCCCAGACGGTGCAGGACGCCGCATCCAGCAGCGCCTCGGTATAGCCGCCGCCGCCGAACGTGCCGTCGAGATAAACGCCGCCATCGCGCGGCGCGAGCATCGCGATCGCCTCGTCACGCAGAACCGGAATATGCCCCTGCGCGTTCATGCCGCGGCACCGGCAATGCCCGCCGCAACCGCCGGCAGGGTCAGGCCACGGGCGCGGGCGCTCTCGCGCGCCTCCTGGCTGCGACGCTCGGCGGCAGCGGGTTCCCAGATCTGGAACATCTTGCCGAGCCCCATGAACACCACACTGTCGGTCAGCCCGGCATGGGCGACCAGTTTTTCCGGCAGCAGCACCCGGCCCTCCTTGTCGGCCTCCAGCGCATGGGCGTCGGCATAAAGGGCGGTCGCCATGTCGTCATGGCTGTCGCTGAACAAGGCGAGACCTTCGAGATTGGCGCTCATCGCCTCGAACGCCGGAGCCGGCCAGACCTCGATGCACGGGCGCTTATGGGACGGCAGCAACACGATGCCGACGGCCTCGCCGTTACGGCGCAGCGCAGCCCGGAATGCGGCGGGGACCGAAACCCGGCCCTTCGCATCCAACCGGTTCTGGTGTGTGCCGAGAAACTGGCTCATCCGGCTCTGTCACAGCCCCTTCGTCTCGCCTGTTATCGCCTCGCTGCAAACGATCCGGTGCACGGCCGTGGCCATCGCCCGAATCGCTGTGGGTCGGCATGGGATAACATGGGCGGATATGGGCGTCAAAGGGTTTTATCCCGCCGAATTGGCATTTCCATCGGATTTTTCGAGAACAAATCCGAATCGTTAACGAAGGATGTACGCCGGCTGGGCACCTTTGATGATGTTGCTTTTTTGTTCCAGTTTGATGTCTGAATCGTAACCTTTCAGCGCCAATACGCGATTAACCAGTTGTTAGTGAATTTCGACCGGCAGCATCGAGAGCCGATGCAAATGGGCCACCGCCATCAATGCCTGCAATTGCGGCGGCAGATCGGCCATGCCGAGCGGACTGGCCTTCTGCAACGCCTCGCGCAGCAGGGCGTGAAGCCCCGGTCGCGCATTGCCGTCGGTGATGTCGAGCGGCGCATGAACCGGCAGTTTCAACGCGGCGCGCACCGCCTCGAACGCGGTATGATAACCGCCGAGCTGATCGACCAGACCGCGCTGCTTCGCCTGGGTGCCGGTCCATTCCCGTCCCTGCCCGATCGCATCGACCTGCGCCGGGGTCATATGCCGTCCGGCGGCAACCCAGTTGATGAATTGCTGGTAATCGAGGTTGAGCGAGGTCTGCAGGTTGGCGAGCTGCGCCGGGGTCCATTTATTGACCGGACTGTCGAACAGCGCATTGGCCCCACGCGAGGCCCCGGTAACGGTCAGCCCGATCTTGTCGAGCAGGCCGCCGAAGCTGAGCTTGCCGCCGAGCACGCCGATCGACCCGGTGATCGTCGCAGGGTCCGCCACCAGCACCGCGCCGTGGCTCGACACCCAATAGCCGCCGGAGGCATCGAGCGCCCCCATGCTGACGATCAGCGGCTTGTGCACCGCCGCCGCGCGCGCAACCTCGGCACCGATCAGCGCGGAACCCGTCACGGTGCCGCCCGGTGTGTCGAGCCGCAGGACGATCGCCTTGACCTTGGCATCGTCGATCGCATCACTGAGTTCATCGGCCAGATGGCGCGGATCGATACTGTCGGCATTGCCGCTGGCCGATGGCGCTTCGATATCGCCATGGGCGATGATCAGCGCAATCCGGGTGGCGTCGGCGGCCGCCCTGGGCGCATCCTGATCGAAACGGGTGACGCCCGCAGTGTTGCCCTTGAAATGGTCGATCCGGAAATCGACCGGCAGGACCGCATCGATCAGATGATCCTGCTTCGCCTGCTCGGCACTGAACGGGGCCTGATCGATCAGCGCCTTGATCTGGTCGGGGGTTTCACGCAGCCGTGCCGCGATCGGCACGAGGGCGGATTTGTAGAGCGAGCCGACCATGCTGTTCAGCATGTGCAGGTTCGCCTTCGATGGCTGCGAGCGGGTGAACATCTGCGGGTAGGTTTTATACTTGCCGATATGCTCGAACTGCGCGGCGATGCCCAGCTTGTCCAACGTGCCGGCACCGAACGGAGTGAGCAGGGCAAGACCGGTCACCCCGAAATCCCCGGCGGCGGACAGCTCGATCCGGCTCGCGGCGGTCGCCACGATATAGGCCCCGAGGCCGGCGGCCCCGTCGAGCGACATGGCGCGCGCGATCACCGGCTTGCCGGTTTCGGCGCGGTAGCGCGCGATCGCGTTGTGCAATTCCTCGGCAGTGGTCAACGAGCAGCAGGCGCTGCCGAGTTCGATGTCGATCCCGGTGACATGATCGTCATGCCCGGCGCGATCGATCGCCTGAATGGTCTGCAGCAAGGTCGGCCTCGCCGCACCGCCGAACCGCAACCAGGGCGGCGGCACGGGTGTGTCGGGCACCGGTTGGGTCAGGTTGAGTTCGAGGGCGAATTTCCCGGGCAGGGGCTTGATCTGCTGCGTCTGCAGATGACGAAAGGCGGCATACGAGCCGATCAGCAGCAACAGCAGGATAATGCCGAGGCCGAAGACGATGAATTTGACGATGCCCCACAGGAACGAACCGATACGGGATGCGACGGAGCGGTTCGGCGGGGTTTCGTTCATGCGGGGCCTCACTGATGATCGATCACTATGCAAGGGCCCGATCCGCCCCGCAAGAGTGCCGGACTACACGGTTTCGAAGCCGGGCTTGCCGATCTGCTCGGGATACTGGGCGACCATGCGGAACTGCCGGGCATCGTAGCCCTGATGATAGAAGCGTTCGAGCATGGCATGATAGAGCGCCGGGCTGATCGATTTCCCACGCGCGAACACCCAGCCGAGCGATCGGTTGGGATAGCCCGCAATGAAAACCGAATAATCCGGCTCGATATGCATGATGACGTAAGGCACCCCGATCGCCCCGTTCAGCACCGTGACCCGCCAGATCGCATTGCCGGTATCCGGCTCGACCTCATCGATCGAGGTGAACTGGAACAATTTGGCATCGAAGGTCTTGGGGTAGGCGTTATACTGGTCGTTGATCGTCATGGGATCGCCGTGATGCGGCGAATACACCGCATAGGAACCGACATAACCGGCCTCGGCGAAATAAGGGATATGACCGATGATATACCATTTTCCCATGAACCGGGACAGATCGACCTGCGCGTGACGCAGCGGTGGAAACGGGTAGGAACTGGTCTGCAACGTGCATCCGGCAAGGATGGCCGGGGTGGCGGCAAGCAGCGAACGGCGCCCGAGTTTCAGCATCGACATCTCCTCATATCCGGATGATACGGCATTGGCCGTCAACCGGATGTGGGGAGCAGCGCGCAGACCGCCAGCGTTCAGCCCTGCTCGATCGCGCCGATCACCGCCTCGGTCACCTGTTTCGTCGTCGCCTCCCCGCCGAGATCACGGGTGCGGATGCCCGAAGCCGTGACAAGCTCGACCGCCGCCATCAGCCGCGCCGCAGCTTCGGTTTCGCCGAGATGGTCGAGCATCTGCGCCGCGGTCCAGAACGCACCGACCGGATTGGCGATGCCCTTGCCCATGATATCGAACGCCGAACCGTGGATCGGCTCGAACATCGAGGGAAACCGCCGCTCGGGGTTCAGATTCGCGGTCGGTGCGATACCGATCGACCCCGCAAGCGCGGCAGCGAGATCCGACAGGATATCCGCATGCAGATTGGTGGCGACCACGGTATCGAGGCTGGCAGGATCATGGACCATGCGAACGGTCATGGCGTCGACCAGCATCTTGTCCCAGGCGACATCGGGAAACTGCGTGGCGGTTTCGGCGGCGATCTCGTCCCACAGCACCATGCCGTGTCGCTGGGCGTTGGATTTAGTCACCACGGTCAGCCGCTTGCGCGGGCGGGACTGCGCGAGGGCGAAGGCGAACCGCATGATGCGGGCCACACCGGCGCGGGTAAAGATCGCAACCTCGGTCGCGATCTCCTCGGGATGGCCGCGATGCGAGCGTCCACCCTGCCCGGCATACTCCCCTTCGCTGTTTTCGCGGACGATCACCCAGTCGAGGTCATCCGGCGAACAATCGCGCAGCGGCGAACGCAACCCCGCGAGAATACGAGTGGGCCGCACATTGGCGTACTGGTCGAACCCCTGGCAGATCGCGAGACGCAACCCCCAGAGCGTGACATCATCAGGAATATCCGGCGCCCCAACCGCCCCGAAATAAAGCGCATCGAACCCCCGCAGCCGGTCCAGCCCATCCGCCGGCATCATCACACCATGCCGGCGGTAATGATCCGACCCATAGTCGAAATCGGTGACCGCAAGACTGAAGCGGTTGCTGTGGCGCGCGAGGCTCTGCAACACCGCGACACCGGCCCCGATCACCTCGGGGCCGATGCCGTCGCCGGGAATCGCGGCGATGACGTAGGTTTTCACTCTGCAGGCCGGCCAAGCGGCATCCGCATCGCCGGGATCACATCGCGCACCACCACGGTGAGCATCAGCACTCCGGCGGCGAACAGGGACACCGCGAACAGGATCGCGGTGGCATAGAAATTGCCGGTCACATCCTGCAGGTAGCCACCGAGGAAGGGTCCGAGATAACCGCCAAGATTACCAAGCGCATTGATCAACCCCATCGCGCCGCCGACCAGAGCGACCGGCAGGGTACGCGAGGCCGCGGCCCAGAACGGACCATCGTAAGCCATCGCCCCGCCGACCGCGAGGCAGAGGAACACGATCGAAAGGATGATCATGGTCTCGCCGATCATCACCGACAGGATCAGACTGATCGCCGAAATGGTGAGCGACAGGCAGACATGCCAAGAGTAGCGGCGGTTGCGGTCCGCGAGCCAGCCATTGGTCCAGAGCATGATCGCGGCCGCGATATAAGGCAGGGCTGCAATCAACCCGACCGCGCCGAACCCGTCATGCGTGAGGTTTTTCAGCAGCGTCGGCATCCACATGTTCAGACCATAGAAGCCGACCTGAACCAGGAAATACACCGCAACGAGGCGCCACACGGTCGCGGATTTGAAAATGGTGGAAAACGGGCCGGGTGCCGGTTCGTTGATGCGATCCTGCGCGATCGAGCGGTTGATATAGTCGCGCTCGGGCTGCAGGCACCACGAAGCGTCTTCCGGCCGGTCCTTGATAAAGAGCAGCCAGAGCGGCAGCGCGATGATGAAGGGCAGCGCCCCTTCGACGAAAAACAGCGTCCGCCAGTCCGATCCCGCGACGATGAACCCCGAAAGCGGCTGGGTGATGATCGAGGAAATCGCAAGATTGGCGATCCAGAACCCGTAGGCCCGCGCGCGTTCCTGCACCGGAAACCAGTGGCTGAGCAGAACCAGCGTGGCCGGCCAGATCCCGCCTTCGGCAACGCCGAGGAAAAACCGGGCAATGACCAGCTGGGTGAAGTTCTCGGCAAACCCGCAGGCCAGCGCCATCAGCCCCCAGAACACGATCATGACCGCGACGAATTTCTTGGCCGACCAATGCTCGGCGAGCCACCCGCCGGGGATCTGCAGCAGCACATACCCGACGAAGAAAATCCCGCCGGCCGTACCCTCATCGGCCTTGGTGATATGGAAATCATGGCCGATGCCGGCGAAAGCATAGGCAATGTTGGTGCGATCCATGAACGAGATGATGTACACGATCATCGCGATCGGAATGAGGCGGAACCATCGGGACTTGCCGATCGGGGCCGCGGATGCGGTTGTGCTCATTATGGTCTCCTCCTGCGTCGGTGTTTTGACGATCGTTTCTTGGTAGCGCTATCAAACAGGAGACCGTTGTGCTCCCCCGTGGCTTATCGATAAGCCACCGGAGCAAAAACTTCAATCCGCCCGTCGCCAGAGCAAGCGACCGGTGAGGAAGAACACTCTAAATCTTCGAAAAAACCCGCAAAATCCCGTCAGTTATCCCGCCCGCAGGCGCATCCCCGTTCAGCCATACGGGTCCCAGGCCTCGCCGGCGCTGCTCCGATGGATGTGGATGATTTCGGCACAGGTGGACGCGACCTTCTGCAACAGCATGTCCGCGTCGGCACGGGCACCCCGGGCCATCGCACGGGCAAGGTGCAGTCTGAGTTCATAGAGATTATCAATCGCGAGACACATTTGTTCCATTTCGTTTCGCTCCCAGTCATTGTTTTCTACCAACAAGCGGATACAAAACGCAAGATCAATTCAAAAAAAGATACGATTCTGGTTGATGCGCCATCACAAGAGATGTATCCCGTCTCACTGTATCAAAAATAATATTCCGGGAGCCAAGTTTGAGCCACACATTCTATCCCCGCCGGCGCCTGTTCGGCCGCAAGACGCCGCTGCTCGGGTTTCTCACCTCCCGCCGGTTTCTCGCGGTCGTGCTGCTGATCGCCCTGATCTGGGAATTCCGCCTCGGCTGAAGCAGCGCCACCCCACCCGGCACCAGCCGGCAAAAAGGAACCGGCCTTCCCTGCCTCGGGTCAGCGCCCTAATCGTGCGCCATCGACACATCCTTGGCCTCCGGACCGAAGATCATCAGCACCACGATCACCACGGCAACGATGCCGATCACCCAGGCCATCGCAAGCCCGTAATCATGATGATGGGCGGCCGCGAAACTGGCTTGCAGGGTCGCGTTATAGGAGGCTAGGAAATTGCCGAGCTGGTAGACGAACCCGGGAAAAGTGGCCCGAATTTCCTTGGGCGAAAGCTCGTTGAGGTGAACCGGAATCACGCCCCACGCCCCCTGCACACAAATCTGCATCAGGAACGCACCGAGTCCGAGCATCACCGGTGTCATCGAAAACGCCCAGAGCGGGATCAGCGGCAAAGCGAGCCCGGCCGCAATGCCGATCGCCAGACGCCGCCCGATTTTCTGGGACAGGAACCCGAACCCGATGCCCCCGATCATCGCGCCGAGATTATAGATCAGCGCGATGGTGGTGATGGTGGCGTGGCTGAAATGATGCTGGACGCCCAGAAACACGCTCGGGTAGAGATCCTGCGAACCGTGCGAGAAGAAATTGAACGCCATCATCAGGATCACCGCATAGATGGTGAGCGGCAGATGCCGGCGCAGCACCTGCGAGACCGGCACGCGCGGCTTTTTCGCCATTTCGCGCCACACCGGGCTTTCGGGTACCGAGGAGCCAATATAAAGCACCAGCACCGCCGGAAACGCCCCGATGATGAACATCCCGCGCCAGCCGACATAAGGAAACGCAATGCCGAACAGGACGGTGGCCAGAAAATACCCGGCCGGGTACCCCGCCTGCAGCAGGCCGGAGACCCAGCCGCGCCAGCGGGCGGGAATCGTCTCCATGGTGAGCGAGGAGCCGATCCCCCATTCCCCACCCATCGCGATGCCATAAAGCGCGCGCAAAATCATGAAGGCGGTCAGGCTCGGGGCAAAGCCCGTCGCCAGTTCGAAAAACGAAAACGCCACGATATTCACCATCAGCATCGGGCGGCGGCCATACCGGTCCGCCAATCGCCCGAACAGCAGTGCCCCGATCGGGCGCATCGCCAGCGTCAGGGTCACGGCGATGGTCACGGCGGTAATCCCGACGTGAAAGGTTTTCGCCACCGCGGCGAAGGTGAAGATCAGAATGAAAAAATCGAACGCATCGAGCGTCCAGCCGAGAAAGGCAGCGATCACGACCTTGCGCGAGGTTGCGATATCGGGTTCGGGCATGACGCCCTGATATGCTGACATGATGCCCCCTTGCCGGAACCGCGGCAGCCCCCCTGCCCGGTCGTCCGGTTCTAGCGGATTGTCACCCGATCGCAAGTCCGTGATGGCGCACCGCACAAAGATCGAAAATATCGTTGGCAGATGACGCAAGGGCAGGCATGCTGCCTTCATGAGGACGATCGAATGAGCGTGGCGCTGGGCGACCGGACGCGGGACGACCGGCGCAGGCGGATCATGATGATCGCCGGGGCCTCGATCGGTAACGCACTCGAATTCTACGATTTCATCATCTACGGATTCTTCGCGACCGAGCTGGCCGCGACATTCTTTCCCGGAAAAGACGCCACCACCCGGCTGCTGGAAGCCTTCGGCACGTTCGGCGTCTCGTTCCTCGCCCGGCCGGTCGGCGCCTTCGTCCTCGGCGCCTTCGCCGACCGGCGTGGACGCACGATCACAATGGTGATCGCGGTCTCGATGATGACCCTGGCAAGCGCCATGATCGCCCTGATGCCCGGACGCACCAGCATCGGCCTGCTCGCCCCGCTCGGCATCCTGGCGGCGCGGCTGATCCAGGGCTTCGCGCTCGGCGGCGAATTCGGCAGTTCGACGGCGCTGATGATCGAACACTCACCGGGGCGCGAGAGCCACGCGGCAAGCTGGCAGGGCACCAGCCAGAACGTGGCCGGACTGATCGCCTCCAGCGTGGCATGGGGGTTGAGTACCGCGCTGCCCGCCGCGGCATTTCACCACTGGGGCTTCCGCATCGCCTTCGCCATCGGCGCGCTGGCCGGCCCGGTGGCCCTGCTGTTGCGGCGGCGGCTTGAAGACGCGCCGGGATTCCTCGCCGCCCGGGCATCCCCCGCGCCCGCAACAACCGAACCCTCCACCGCCGGCGGCATCGCCATCGCCGCAGGCATGGTCGCGATCGGCACGGCGCAAACCTACCTGATCGTCTACCTGCCCACCTTCGCGCGGACCGAGTTGCACATGCGCATGGGCACGGCGCTCGGCGCCATCGTGCTGCTCTACGTCGTCACCCTCGCTCTGGTCCCGCTCCGCCTCGCCATCGCCCACCGGTTCGACCTGACCCACCGAAGCCGATGGATCATCGCCTCCTGCATCGCCATGATGGCGGCGGGATACCCGGCCTTCATGGTGCTGAACGCCTGGCCGGGACCGATCGCCCTGTTCCTCATCCCGCTCTTCTTCACCGTGATCGGCCTGCCCTACAACGCTCCGCTGACCGGCTACATGGGCATGGTCTTTCCCACCCGTCATCGCGGCATCGGATTGTCGGTCGGCTACGCGATCGGCATCGCGGCCTTCGGCGGCTTCGCCCCATTCATCAACACCTGGCTCATCGCCGCAACCGGCGATCCCCGCAGCCCGGGCATCTATCTGGCACTGGCGTCGATCCTGACAATCGCAGCGATCGGTTTCGCGCGCCGCAGGCTGCCGAAGGTAAAGTAAGGAAGCTCTTCTTTTTTGGAAAAAAGAATCAAAAAACGTCTTTGATATGATTTCCCGGCGGTTGAACCGGCACGGGATAAATTAAAGGGAGTTTTTTTGCTTCTTTTTTTTGCAAAAAAAGAAGATCTCCCTATATCCCGCCGCCTCGGGAGCAACGAAACGAATATGGTCGGAGTAAGAGGATTCGAACCTCCGGCCCCTGCGTCCCGAACACAGTGCTCTACCAGGCTGAGCTATACTCCGTTGGGCTGGCGTATAGCCAAGGGGACGCGGTTAGGCAAGGCGGGGCCGCGTTGCATGGTGGTTGCGAATAATTAACCGTGAGGCGGTAAGGGGTGATGTTCGCACCGTTGCATATAGGGTGCTAAGGAGCGGCCCATGCCTGGACCCCTGAAAGCCGGCGATCGCCTGGCGAACGACAAACCGCGTCGCGCGCAAGGCGCCGCGCCCCCGCCCTCCAATCGCTTCCGCAAGAAGCGGCCGGGCCTTGGCCGCGTTGCGGGCGGCGTGTTGGCACGCGGCCTGTACCGGCTGGCGTTGCTCGGCGTGGTCGGCGCGCTCGTGGTCGGCGGCGGCCTGTTCCTCTATTTCAGCAGCGGCCTGCCGAGCGTCGCGAAGCTGCGCCATTACGAGCCGCCGCTGGAAACCCGGATCTATGCCGATAATTTCCGCCTGATCGCCGCCCTCGGCACCCAGCACCGGATTTACGTGCCGTACGACCGCATTCCCCATCTGGTGGCGAGCGCGTTCATTTCGGCGGAAGACCGGAATTTCTGGACCGAGCCTGGAATCGACCCGCTGGCGATCGTGCGCGCCGGTTTCGTGGACATGACCCGCCTGGGCACCCACGAACGCCCGCTGGGAGCCTCGACCATCACGATGCAGGTGGTCAAGAACATGCTGCTCGACAACCGGATCGATTTCACCCGGAAAATCAAGGAAGCCATCCTCGCCCTCCGGGTGAACCGCGCCATGAGCAAGCAGCGGATTCTCACACTCTATCTCAACGAGATCTATCTCGGGCAGAATTCATGGGGCGTCGCGGCGGCGGCGGAAGCCTATTTCGATAAACCCCTGTCGCAACTGAGCATTGCCGAGGCGGCCATGCTCGGCGGTCTGCCGAAAGCGCCGACCAACTACAATCCGTTCCTGCATCCGAACCGGGCGCTCCGGCGGCGCAACTGGGTCATCGGGCGGATGCGCGATGACGGGGTGATCACAAGCGCGGAAGCCCGCACCGCGCTCGCCTCGCCTCTGCTGCCCAAAGCCGCGGCAGGATCGCGCCCGGTCCCGGGTGCCGGCTACTTCATCAACGCGGTCGAAGCGCAGCTGGTGCAGATGTTCGGCCAGAAAACCACGATGGAGGGCGGCCTGATCGTGCGGACCAGCCTCAATCCCAAGCTGCAAACCGCGGCGATGGACGCGATGCGCGACCGGCTGGAAGCCTACGACCACGAATTCGGCTATTACCACGGACCGGTCGGCCACCTCGATATCACAGATCTTTCGACCGGATGGGCCAAGGCCCTGGCCAAACAGCCCACACCGCCCGGCCTGCGCCGGCGGTGGCGCCTCGGCGTGGTGATCGCCACCACCCCTGCCCTCGCCCATATCGGCTGGATTCAGGGCGATAACGCATCGGCCACCCGCACCGGAACCCTGACGCTCGGCGCCCTCCAATGGGGACGGCCCGAAATCCACGGCGCCCCGGGCCCTCTGCTCCGCAGTGTCGATCAGATGCTCAAGCCCGGCGACGTCATCATGATCGACCCGCACAAACCGGCCAAGGGCGGCACGGTATCGCTTGAGCAGATCCCCCATGTCGAAGGCTCGATGCTGAGTCTGAACCCGGAAACCGGGCGGGTGAGCATCATGGTCGGCGGCTGGAGCAACCGGATGAGCCCCTACAACCGCGCGACCCAGGCTCACCGCCAGCCGGGTTCGAGCGTCAAGCCGTTCGACTACCTCACCGCGATGCAGGCCGGCATCCAGCCGGACGCGACCATCCTCGATGCCCCCTTCACCCAGCGCATGGCCGATGGCCAGTTGTACCGCCCGGGCGATTACGAGGATAATTTCCTCGGTCCGGTGCCGGTGTTCTATGCGATCGAGCAGTCGCTCAACCTTGCCACGCTCCATCTGGTCCGGCGCGTGGGACTCGCCAATGTGGCCGCGAATTTCGAAAAGTTCCGCATCGTCCATCACATGCCGCTGATCTATCCGGCGGCGATCGGCGCGCTGGACACCACGTTGTGGCGCATGGTCCGCGGCTATGCCGCGCTCGACGAATACGGGCGGCAGGTCGAACCCTCGCTGATCGACAGCGTGACCGCACCGGACGGGCATATCCTGTATCAGGCGCCCGACCAGTCCTGTGCGAACTGCATGGATGGCTCGGCGGATCAGCCCCCCGTGCTCAACCGCCCCGGCGCGCAACTCGCCGACCCGGACAGCGTGTATCAGGTCATCATGATGATGCGGAACGTCACCGAATATGGCACCGGCGTGCCGGCGGTGGTCGGGCTGCATCGGCCGATCGCGGGCAAAACCGGCACCACCAACAATTTCAACGATGCGTGGTTCATCGGGTTCATTCCACAAATGGTGACCGGCTGCTGGATCGGGTACGACACGCCGCGCGATCTGGGCAACAACCAGACCGGCGGCAACGTGTGCGGACCGGCATGGAACCAGTACATGAAAGTCGCGCTCAAGGGTCAGCCGGTGATCGATTTCCCGACCCCGAAGGGAATGACGCTGGCCCGCGTCTCGTTCGGCAACCAGACCGTCACGGAGGCGTTCAAGCCGGGTCAGGTGCCGGGGGCGCAATCCAACCTCGGGCTGGTGGCCGATAATCCGCTCGGTCTGGGCGGGGCGCTGACCAATGCGGGCGGCCAGAACGCGCAGCACGATTTCAACCCCGCGAGCGCTGGCGGCAGCAGCACCGGCAGCACCACACCCTCCCCGCCACCCGCGCAGAGTGTCGACAAATCGCTGGGCGGCCTGTATTAGGCCGCCTCGATCAAACCCTGATATGGAATAGTCCCGATGTCCGCCGAAACCCAAGCTCTTGCCGAGCAGATCACGCAAAGCGTGGCCCTGCTGAGGAGGCATCTTTGACTGGGATGCCGCACTCGACAAACTCGACCGTCTGAACTCGCAGGCCGAAGACCCTTCGCTGTGGAACGATGCCGCAGCAGCACAATCCCTGCTTCGCGAACGCAACCGGCTGGTCACCCAGACCGATGCGGTGCGCGCGATCGAACGCGAGACCGAAGACGCCATCATGCTGGTCGAACTCGCGGAAATGGAAGGCGATCAAGCGGTCCTGGCCGAGGCGGAAGCCGCATTGAAGCGGATTTCCGAGGACGCCAAGCGCCGCGAGATCGAAAGCCTGCTCTCCGGCGAAGCCGACGCCAATGATTGCTACATGGAAATCAACGCCGGCGCCGGCGGCACCGAGGCCCAGGATTGGGCCGAGATGCTGATGCGGATGTACACCCGCTGGGCCGAGCAGCATGGCTACAAAGTCAGCATGCTCGATCAGTCGGAAGGCGAACAGGCCGGCATCAAGTCGGCCACGCTCCAGATCACCGGCATGAACGCCTATGGCTGGCTCAAGACCGAAGCGGGGGTCCACCGCCTGGTCCGCATATCCCCGTTCGATGCCAATGCCCGGCGGCAGACGAGCTTCGCCAGCGTCTGGGTCTATCCGGTGGTGGACGACACCATCGAAATCGAGATCGACCCGTCGGACCTCAAGGTCGATACCTATCGCGCCTCGGGTGCCGGCGGCCAGCACGTCAACAAAACCGAGAGCGCGATCCGGATCACCCATGTCCCGACCGGGATCATCGTCGCCTGCCAGACCGATCGCAGCCAGCACCGCAACCGCGCGACCGCGATGGAAATGCTGAAGGCCCGAATGTACGAAGCCGAATTACAACGGCGCGAGGCGGCAAGTGCGGCAACCGAGAGCACCAAGCGCGATATCGGCTGGGGCCATCAGATCCGCTCCTACGTGCTCGCCCCCTACCAGTTGGTAAAGGATCTACGCACCAACTGGGAAAGCGGCAATCCCGAAGCGGTGCTGAACGGCAATCTCGACGAGTTCATGGCCGCCTCCCTCGCCGCCCGCGTCGGCGCGACACGGAGCGAGGCTTCGGCCCAGGCGAGTTAGCCTCTCGCAAAAAAATACCGTCTGAACATGGGAAAAGGCGCGGATCGCTCGATCCGCGCCTTTTCGACACCATGCGCGGGCGTTATTTGCCCGATTGACCCGCCGGAGCCGTAGCGGGTGCGGCGGTCATGGTGATCATCGCCGGGTTGGCCTCGCCGCTGGCGGCGGGGGATTTCGGATTGGGATCGGCGAGTTTGGCCGGTCCTTCGAGGTAGGGGAACTGCGCGGCCATCTTCGCACCATAGAGCGGTTTCGAAACGCCCTGATGGCAGGTCGAGCAGTCGATCTTCGCAACATCCCCGCCCGCGCCGAGCATATTGTGCGGGAAGGTCGCGGTCAGCGGCAGCATGTAGTCATTGTTCAGACCCCGAACCATATGGAGCCCGTAATAGGCGATCACACGCTTGGGCGTGCTTTCCGACCAGGAGCCGAAATCGCGCGACTGATGGCAGAATTCGCAATTGACCCCGAGCGAGGTGGCGAAGTTCATCATCAGCGCATAGGTCCAGTTGGTCTGCTGGATCGACATGCGGTTGCCGGTGGGCAGGGCCGTGGTGCCTTCGGTATTGATCAGCGCATTCACCCCGCCCTTGGGATGACCGACCAGAAAGGACGAGAACGGATCATAGGGCAGCGCCGAACCATCCGCCGCGAGCGAAGGCCGCGCTTCGCCGGTTGCGGTATCCATCAACCCGGTCGCATGGGGCGGTTCGACCCCGTTGAACCAGACGTATTTCGGCGCATTATTGCCGCGATGGCAGGTATAGCACGTCACGCCGACATTCTTGACGTGGGATTTCCAGTGCGAATTGATATAGATCGTCATCTGGATCATGCGGCGCGCGACACGTTTGGTATATTTGGCATCGGACGCGAAATTGCCGCTGACATGGCAGTAGTTGCAGCCCTGCTTCGGCGCGACCCACTGGGTCATCGAGACCATGATCCGCGCGAAAGCACCGGCAGGAACGTCCTTGAGCACCTGGACGTTCTTGTAGATGGTCCCGGCCAGCGGCCCGGCATTGTTCTGCGGCAGAACCGCCGGTGCCTGATTCATCGCGAAGGATGCCGCGATCGCCGCCGGGTTCGAAACATCCATCGCGCCGGTGCCGCGATAGCCGATCTGCTCGATGTGAGCAGGCGGGCGTTGCAAGGTGAGCACCGCAATGAAGGCCAGCGCAAGACCGCCGATCAAAGCGAGCAGGGGGATCGTGACTCTCATGGGTTCGCTCCCGTTCCGGTCGTACCAGCGCCGGTGAGGGTGGGGTTGGGAACATGGCCGTAAACATGCGGATAAGGCGGCGCGACATGGTGCTTCACAGCCCAGAGGAACCAGTTATCGACCACGGTGCCGGTGAGCAGAATGCCGATGCCGCCGGTCAGTGTGGTCAGCACCGCGAACCACCAGGCCCAGCGATGGATCGACTCCATCGTGGCATTGAACCCCATGGTCCAGCGCCAGAACAGCGCGGCGCGTTCCGAGGCGGTGCCACGATCCACGATCTGCTCGGCCTCCCGCTCGCCGCCGAACCGGCTGACCGCCAGAATCGTCGCCCCGTGCATCGCGAACAGCAGAACCGAGCCGTATAAAAACACGATCGAGAGCATATGGAACGGATCGTAATAGAGGTTGCCGTAACGGAGTGAAAACGAAACCGTCCAGTCCAGATGAGGAAAAATCCCAAACGGCGGCGCTTCGCCCCAGCTGCCCATCAGCAGCGGGCGAATAAAGCCGAGCACCAGGAACAGCCAGATCGCAGAGGCGAACGCCCAGGCGGTATGGGTGCCGATCCCGAGTTGGCGCGACCGGCGATAGATCCGCGCCCACCAGAGAATCAGCGAACTGGTCAGGAACAGCCCGGCAAGCAGCCACCAGCCGCCATGCTGAAGCGGCGGAAGGCTCAGACCATAAGCCGGTGCCGGCGGTTCGAGCGCCAGCCACGGCAGATCACGCACGAATCGGATCGGGTTCCAGTTCACCGAGGCCCACATATTGAGCCCGATGATCTCGAACGCGACCACGAAACAGATGATCGAGGCCACCCCGAGCGTGCCGAGATAGATCGGCCCGACCTGGGCATTGCCGATCTGCCCGAGCATGTAGCTGAAAAAGGGCTTGCCCTGCCGGCCCCAGCTTCCCGACGGTGCGGGCACCCCCTCATGCAGGGGACCGCGGATCTGCACCCGGGTAAAGATGTTCTGGTATTCGGCCATTACAGCCTCCCTACTGACAATTCGTTATGGATTTCGCTCTGGTGCATGACCGCCTCAGTGTCCGCCGAACTGCCAGATCGGCAGATGCAGCCACCAGCCCCACCATGAAGGCCAGCCCTGGGTCCAGAACGGGCCCGAGATCAGAATGCAGGCCGCACTCGCAAACCCGGCGCCGAGGGCAAGGAACAGACCAAGCCGGTGGATGCCGAGGGTGCCGATCGAATAGCCGATGAAGTCGCGGAAAAACGTATCCTCGTGCTCGGTGAATTTGGCGGTCTCGCCCTTGGCCGGATTGACCGCGCCGAGCACCAGCGACCCGTGCAGGGCCAGCGCGAAGGTCGTGGTGAAAAACAGCGTCACCGCCACCATATGCATCGGATTATATTCGAAATTGATATAATTATAGCCGGTGTTCGACACCCAATCGAGATGGGACATGATGCCGTAGGGAAATCCCACCCCCCACGCCCCCATCAGCAGCGGGCGGATCACTTCGAGCGAAACATACGCGAAAATCGCGACGCTGAAGGCCGCCGGCACATGCAGGCCGATGCCGAGCTTGCGCGAAATCTCGACCTCGCGCAGCGCCCACGACCCGAACGAGCCGACCGCGCAGATGGTAATGATCTGCCACAGCCCGCCATGGGCGAGCGGCGCGAAGCCGAGCCCGTAGGAAAGGTTGGGCGGGGCGATATTGATCTCCCAGATATTCCAGGTCGGCCCGATCGCCGCACCCCAGATGATCAGGGCGGTGCCGAGCAGGGTAAAAAACCCGCCGACGACGCCGAAGAACCCGACGTAGAACGGCCCTACCCAGAAATCGAACAGATCGCCGCCGAGCAGGGTGCCGCCGCGGACCCGGTATTTTCTTTCAAAACTGAGCATTGCCATCGGGCTGTTCCTTGTCGCTCGTTAGGTCTCGATCGAGGCCCTCGCCCGATGCGGCCTGGCTTGCCAGGCGCGCACCGGGGTTGGCGAAGGGCTTGCGCCCTCCATGCCTGGTCGAAGTTTACTTGTTTGCCGGCATCGACGATTGCTGCTGCATCGTCATCGCCGGGCCACCCGCACCGATCCAGTCGAAACGCGGCGTGCTCAGCAGGATGAAGTGAATCAGGATGGCCAGCGCAAACAGGAAAACCCCGAGTGCGGTGAGAACCCTGCGCGGATCGAACAGAAGCCACATGCGCCACATGGTCTGTCCTCCCTCAACCGATATTCGAGGTGAGCATCTTCACCCCGATATGAGCGTTGGTGAGGAACCCGGTCACATAGCCATGCGGGCCGGGAATCCACGGGCGCCACTGCCAGACGAGGAAGTGGGCGACGATCGCAATAACGACGAAGCCGATGAAGCTCATCGTAAAGATGGAGTGAAACTCCTTCGCTTCGCGCTCGGTCAGGCCGGATAGCGAGCCTTCCCGATCTTGTGTGGTCATGGACATGATAGAGATATCCTCGATTTGGGCTGGCACGTTGCCGGGACAGACCAGTTCCGCGCGGACCCCGCGCGGGGGGACGGATGCCGCCTTGCGAACGACACCCGATAGGTGAGCCCGGCACGCCTTGCCGGGCGAATGGAAAGCGACGGGCTCACGCAGGCACCCGTTCGCGGAATGCGGCCTCGACATGCGCCGTGGTCACACGGGCCGACCCCTCGTGCCGGGCCTCGCGCTCGGCGCGGTCGCGCAGCCGCTTGGCCGCCGAAATCCGGATCAGGAACGGCTCGGTCTCCAAATGACGATCGAGCGCGGCCAACGCCGCCGGCTCCCACAAACCGGCCGCATCGGCGCGGGCCGGGGTCGCATCGATCTTGTCGAGTTCGGTGCCGAGCGGCAGGATGGTGAACAGCGCGTCGAACAGCGCGTTGCAGTATTCCTGCACCACATAGGTCGCTCCCGCGTAACCCATGAACGGCGTGCCGGTCGCCCGGCGAATGATCGCACCGGGAAACGAGGCCGGAATATAGGTCGAGCGCCCGCCGCGTTCGGCGGCATACATCCGCTCGTTGAACGAACCGAACAGCACCAGCGGCGGGGTCTTCGCAATCGCCGCCCGCACCGCATCGTTGTCCGGCTTCACACCCGGCTTGCGCGCGAAGGCAAAGGTGCAGGGAATCCCCAGATCCTCCTCAAGCAGGCGCTTCAGCCCGCGCGTATAGGTCTCGGTCGCCACCACGGCGAAGCTCGCTGTCGCAAAGAAATCCTGGGTCACGCTGCGCCACAGATCCCAGATCGGCTTGATCGTGGTCTCCTTCTCGCGCGCAATGAACGGCTCCGGATCGAGCCCGGTGAGTTCACCGAGCTTGCGGAGGAAATTGGTGGTCGCATGAATGCCGAACGGTGCCATCAGATACGGCTTGCCGAGTTCCTCGCAGAGCTTGCGGCCGAACTCGCGATACAGGCAGATATTCACCCCGGCATCGGCGAGTTTCGGCGTGTCCCTGAGCTGCGCCCCGAGCGGGAACGACAGATTGACCTCGCAGCCGATCCCCTCGACCAGCCGCCTGATCTCCGCAACATCGGACGGCATGTTGAACGTGCCGTAGATCGCCCCGATGATGTTGACGAGCGGCTTTTCGGCCTTGGGCTCCGGCCGCTTCGCCTTCGCATTGCCGAACTCGCTGTACAGATAGACCAGCGCCCGATCCGCACTCTGCCACTGATCCTCATCGATCGTGCGCGGCAGAAACCGCCGGAGGTTCGAGCCCTCGGGCGTCACGCCGCCCCCGATCATCTCGGCGATACTGCCGGTCACGACAATGGCGGGCAGTTTCTGATCCCCGCTCGCGGCGGCGCGCTTCATCGGCCCCTCGGTTCCGGTCATCGAGAGGGAATCCTCGTCGAGTCCGGTGACCACGATGGGCAGTTCATGCGGCGGCAGCGCATCGGTATAATGCAGCACCGCAGTCACCGGCAGGTTTTCGCACCCGACCGGCCCGTCGATCACGACGCGCAACCCCTTGATCGCGGAGAACACGTAAACCGCCCCCCAATACCCCCCGGCCCGATCATGATCCTGAACCAGCATCAGACCACCTCCGCTTTCACGGGTCGGGTCACGGTGCGCGGCGGTGGCGTCGGCGCAGGGGCCGCTTCGAAAAAACCGACCATGCGGCTGAACCGCTCACGCCCCTTGCACTGGGCGGCAACAATGGCGGGCAATGCCGCCGCCCCGGCAGCGCCGAAAACCGGGCGGGCCGAGACCATATTGGTGAAATAAACCGCCGGCGTGCCGATCTCCTTCGCCGCCTGAACCAGCGGCGTCGTCCCGAGCGCCAGATCGGGCTTCACCTCGCGCATCGCCGCGATATCCTGCTCCAGCGAGGCGCGATACTGGACATGGGTGCCCTGTTCCTCCAACCAGATCCGGTCGGCATCGCTCCATTCGGTGCGCGGCAGGGCGGTCCCGACATAGGGGATCGTCGCCCCGGCCTCGATCAGCAGGCGGGCAACCAGCAGTTCCGAGCCTTCATAGCCCGAAACGACCATGCGGGCGTTCACCGGATTGGCAGCCATCACCGCACGGATCGGCGCAAGCGCCTGAGCCTTGGCACGATCGATCGTTACAGCATCGATATTGGCCGCCCTGCCGATCGCATCAAGCCAGTCGGCGGTCGCGGCCTCACCGACCGGGGCGGACCCGACCACGGCGCGACCGGCGGCGGCGAATTCCCGCACGCTGGCGGTGTAGAACGGATGCACCGCCGCGGCGATGCTGCAATCGAGTGCGGCATACAGGTCGCGCCATTCCCGCGCCGGCAGTTGCGGGCCGATCGCAAGCCCCATCGGTGCCAGCATGGCGGCAACTCCGGGCGGATCGGCGGGAAACAATTCACCGAGCAGCGTCACACGCTGCCCGTCCGCCAGTTCGGTCCGGGGCCGGGCAACCGCACCGGCCTCGGCCTCGGTGCGGGCATAGCGCAGCATCGCCCCGGCCAGCACATCCTTCGCCTCGGCATGGGTCGGCACTCCGAAACCGGGCACATCGATCCCGATGATGCGCACCCCGTCGATCTCTTTCGGCAACAGGTCGAGCGGCACGCCCGAAGCGGTCGGCACGCACAGATTGATGATCACCACCGCATCGTAATCGGCAGGCCGCGCCGTCTCGCGCACCGCCTTGCGGATGTCCTCGAACAGCTGGCCGGTCACCAGGGTTTCGGAATCGAACGGCACATACCCCACGCTGCGGCGCGCCCCATAGAAATGCGAGGTGAAGGTCAGCCCGTAAACGCAGCACGCCGAACCGGACAGGATCGTGGCCACCCTGCGCATCCGCAGACCGACCCGCAGCGCCCCGAACGCCGGACACATCGATTGCGGCTGATCGTGCGGCCCCTTGGGATAATCGGTCGCCAGACGATCGAGCAGCGCCGATTTCCCGGCGGCGCGCGCCGCCTGCTGCATCGTGTCGGTGCCGCCGTGGCAGCCGGCGGCTGGTTTCGCGGCGGCCACGGTGCCATCGGGCGGGCTCATGGTCACGCGCCCTCGTAGACGATTTCGAGCGAGGGTTTGTTCAGAATGGTCGACCCGCACATATCCTCAAGGCTCGCAGGCTGCAACGTCACGCCCCGCCCCACCGCCTCGCCCTTGAACAGGCCGAGCAGCGCATCGTGGGTCAGCGGCTTCGGGCGGATCGGCGGCGCTTCGGCAACCTGAACCCCGAGCGCCTCGAACAATGGCGCCCACTGTCCGCCCTTCTGGCCGACGATTTCGTAATTGGCCGATTTCCGCCGGATATCCTCATCCGCCGGAATCGCGGCCAGCACCGGAATCCCCACCGCCTCGGCAAAGGCCTGCGCCTCGCCGGTGCCGTCATCCTTGTTGATGACGAGCCCGGCAACCCCGACATTGCCCCCGAGATTGCGGAAGTAATCGACCGCCGAACACACATTGTTGGCAACATAGAGCGATTGCAGATCGTTCGAGCCGACCACGATGACTTTCTGGCAAAGATCGCGCGCGATCGGCAGGCCGAACCCGCCGCACACCACGTCCCCGAGGAAATCGAGCAGGACGTAATCGAAATCCCATTGATGGAACCCGAGCTTGTCGAGCAGTTCGAACCCGTGAATGATCCCCCGCCCTCCACAGCCGCGCCCGACTTCCGGCCCGCCGAGTTCCATGGCGAACACCCCGTCGCGCTTGAAACACACATCGCCGATCAGCACCGGCTCTCCCGCCGCCTTCTTGCGCGACGAGGTCTCGATGATCGTGGGGCACGAGCGGCCGCCGAACAGCAGCGAGGTGGTGTCGCTCTTCGGGTCGCACCCGATCAGCAGAACCCGCTTGCCGAGCTGCGACATCATGTAGGACAGGTTGGCGAGGGTAAAGCTCTTGCCGATCCCGCCCTTGCCATAGATCGCAATGATCTGGGTCTGCTTCGGGGACGCGACGCTGGCCCCGACCTCGATATCCGGGGCAATACGGCCAGTGGATGCGTTCATGAGGCGTCTCTCCAATCGATGAGAAGTTTCAGGCAATCGTCCGTGCCAAAGGCGGTGTGGTAGGCGCCCGCTGCATCCCGTGCCGGGATGCGGTGGGTGATCAGCCCGCCGAGATCGAGCCGGCCTTCGGCGATCAGGGCAGTAACGCGCGCGAGATCCGCCTTCTGCCATTGCGCCGCGATCGCAATCCGCGCCTCGCGCATGAAGGCCGGAGCGAACGCGAATTGGATGGGCGCCGCGTAGAACCCGGCAAGAACGATCTGCCCCTGCGGCGCGAGCCGGGCGATCAGCGCATCGAGAATCGCCGCATCGCCGCTGGCATCGATCACCGCGCGATAGTCGCGCCGGGGATCGCTCCCGGCGTGGCAAATCTTGTAGCCCTGCGCGCCATCCATCCGATTCGGGTTGGTCTCCCACACCGTGGGTGCACCACCGTCGATCACCGCAAGCCGCGCGATCAGGCGACCCAGCACGCCGTGGCCGATGATCAGATCCGGGGGCCCGCCCGCAATGGCGAGCGCATGCTGCGCCGTGGCGGCAAGAGCGATCAGCGCGCCGCGATCGCCAAGATCGGGTGCGATCGGAACAACCCGGTCAGCCCCGGCGACCAGATGGCTGGCATTGGCGCCGAACAGCCCGCGCACCGCCCCGAAGCAGCGGGCACCCGGGACGAACACATGCTCGCCGATCCGCGATTTCGCCTCCGCCCCGGCGTCGATGACACGACCGACCGCCTCGTAGCCCGGCACCAGCGGGTAGCCCATGCCGGGAAAATCCGGCATCGCACCGGACCAGATGAGTTTTTCCGTGCCCGCGCTGATCCCGCTGTAATCGACCGCCACCAGCACGTCGTTCGCAGCCGGCGCATCGAGCGCGATACGGCGAAGGGCGACGTGCTTTGGGGAGTCGATGATGACGGCAAGACTATCAGACAATGCACGTCCTCCCTGTGGAGTGCCGCAACCGGTTGATACCGGGATACAAGTGTAAGAATACTCTGACAGTCTTTATTGTCAACCTAAATTTACACTGATCGGTGAACGAACCCGCCATCCTCATGCCGCGCGCGCCGTGATCACGCTCGCCAGCATCGGCTGGTTGGTGGCGTGCCGGCGCGCGGCGGTGAACCCGGCGGCGCTCAGCATGGCGAAAAGTTCGGCGGGGCGGCGCGGCCGTCCGCTGCCCATGGCGAACAGATAGAGCCCGAAATAGGCATCGCCCATCGATAAGGCCCCCTTGGTGCCGGCCATCGGCTCGGCAATCAGCAGCGTGGCGCCCCGCTCCAGCGCGGCACGCGCGTTACGCAGAATCGCCATCGCCTGGTCGTCGTCGTGATCATGCAGCACCCGGATCAGGGTGATGATGTCGGCATCGCGCGGCAGCGGATCACGCCGCATGTCGCCGCCGCACACCCGGCTCCGCCCCGCGAGACCGGCAGCGGCGAGTTTCCGCCGCGCCAGTTCGGCAACCGTCGGCACATCGAACAGCGTGAGGTCGAGCAGCGGCGCCGCAGGGGCCAGCGCGGCGAGGAAACTCCCGTCGCCGCCGCCAAGATCGAGCAACCGCCGATGGCGCCTGAAATCATAGGCCGCAAGGATCTCGGCGGCGATCATCGGCTGCGATGCGGCCATCAGCGCGGAATAGGTCCCGGCGCGGTCCTCGCTGGCGGCATCGTAGGGCCAGAACGCCGCGAGGCTGGCATCGCTCTCGCCGCGCAGCAGCGCCACCGGGTCCGCAAGATCGCGATAGAGCAGCGCATGATGCCGCACCATGGCGGCAATCCCCGGATTACCCCGCAGCGCCGCCCCGAGTGGGCCGAGGCGCGCCGTGGTGCCATCGGTCTCCAGCAGCCGCAGCGCGGCAGCGGCGCGGATCAGCCGCAGCGCCGCCTCGCCCGGCATATCGGCCTCAGCCGCAATCGTCGCGATGGCCACCGGCCGTTTCGCAAGCCGCTCGAACAGATCGAGACTGACGCAGGCCGACAGCGTCTGCGCATAGACGAATCCGGCGCAGAGATCGAACAGGGCGGTCGCCTCGCGCCGCGCGATCGGCCGGGTCAACGGAAACGCCGCGGCCCAGTGCTGAAACCGTGGACTGGCGAGCAGCCGGTTCCGAATCGCTTGCCAGCGGTCGCGCAGCGATAGCGGCAGCGCGCCGGCCACAACCGTCATGCGGCAACGCGCGCGAGGGTTTTCGGCACGAGTCGCTTGGCCTCCTGCACGATCAGCGCCCGCAGCGGCACCGCACCGGGACAATCGGGGATCGAAGCGGCAGCATCCTCGGCAATCCGGTCGAGCCGATCGAGCGCGCCGTCAATTCCGTGCAGCGTGACCGCGCTGGGCCGATGCAGCGCCCGGTCCTGCCCGATCGGCTTGCCGCAGACCGCCTCATCTCCGGCGGCGTCGCACAGATCATCGGCAATCTGGTAGGCATCACCAAGATTTTCGCCGAGCGCACGCCAGGGTGCCGGATTATGGCCCGCACTCAGCGCCCCGGCCATGGCGGCGGCAGCGAACAATGCGCTAGTCTTGGCACGCTGATACCGCGCCAGATCGACATCATCCTCGCTTTCCCACGCCTGTCCGGCCACGATCCCACCCGGCATCCCGACCGCCTGCCCGACAATGCCGATCAGCCCGGCCAGATGCGCCGGGTGCCCGGCACATCCCAGGGCCACGGTCTGAAACGCGAGCACGATCAGCGCATCCCCCGCCAGCACCGCCAGCGGCGCGCCGAACGCGGCATGGACCGAAGGTTTCCCCCGGCGGATCGGCGCATCGTCGAAACAGGGCAGATCATCGTGAACCAGTGAGGCACAATGCAGGAATTCGAGCGCAGCCCCCGCAGCGGCGGCGCATTGCGGATCGGTCGCCCCGCACGCCGCCGCCACCGCCAGACAAAGCCGCGGGCGCACCCGTGCCCCGCGCGGGAACACCGCATGGCGCATCGCCGCAGCCAGTTTCGGCGGGGCATCACCGGCTTCGGCGCGGAGCATGGCGGTGGTAAGAGTGGATTCGATCAGTGCCAAGGCGTCCATATGACCCTCCCGAACGACCTGCGGACGATACCGCAAGTGTCAACTTTGATTGTCACTACTGACTGTGCTATTTGATTGACAGTTCGTCAAGCAATTTCGATCCTCGCCGTGACACGGAGTGCACCGCCATCGCCAACCCAGCCCCCCTGCCGGTCGTGATCATCGGTGCCGGCATCGGCGGCCTCGCAGCGGCAGCCGATCTCGCCACTTCCGGCCGGCCCGTCATCGTCCTCGAACGCGCCACCGCCCCGGGCGGCAAATTGCGCACCGTTCCGGTGGCAAACACCACGATCGACGCAGGGCCCACCGTGGTCACCATGCGCGCCGTGTTCGACGACCTTTTCGCCGCTGCCGGCGAACGCCTCGACGATCACCTGACACTCCTGCCCCTCGCCGTCCTCGCCCGCCACCACTGGCCGGACGGCGCCACCCTCGACCTCTTCGCCAGCGAAACCGCGAGCGCCACCGCGATCGGCCAGGTCTTCGGCACCCGCGCCGCGCAGGAGTTCCGCATCTTCTGTGGCCGGAGCGCCGCGATCTACCGCACCCTCGATGCGAGTTTCATGCAGGCCACCACCCCCAGCCTGCTCGGCGTCACAGGCGGTGCCGGCCTCGCCGGTGCCGCGTCGTTCCGCCACGCCTCGCCCTTCGTATCGCTCTGGCAGGCGCTCGGCAAATGCTTCACCGATCATCGGCTGCAACAATTATTCGCCCGCTACGCCACCTATTCCGGCGCGTCGCCCTTCGCCGCCCCCGCCACCCTCATGCTGATCGCCCACGCCGAACAGCGCGGCGTCTGGCGCATCGCCGGCGGCATGCGCCCCCTCGCGGACGCGATCGCCGACCTCGCGATCCGCCACGGCGCAACCTTCCGCTACGCCACGAGCGTCGATGCCGTGGTCACCCATAACGGCCGCGCCAGCGGCGTCCGCCTCGCCGACGGCAGCACCATCGCCGCCGCCGCCGTCATCGCCAACACCGATCTCGGCGCCATCGCCACCGGCCAGTGCGGCGAAGCCGCCCAACGCGCGATCAAGCCCGCTTCCCTGCGCTTCACCCGCTCTCTCTCGGCGGTGACCTGGCAGGTCGTCGCAACGGTGAACGGCTTTCCCCTCAGCCACCACAACGTCTTCTTCTCCGCTGACTACGCCGCCGAATTCCATGACATCGCACAGAGCACCCTGCCCACCGACCCCACCATTTACATCTGCGCGCAGGACCGCACCGGCGCGATCACCGAACCGCCGATCGACGGCGCCGAACGCCTGCTGATCCTGGTCAACGCCCCTGCCCAGGGCGACCGCGCCACACCGGACCCCGCCGCCATCGCCGCCCTCTGGCACCGCGTCCTCACCCGCCTGCGCGCCGCCGGACTGACCCTCGACATCCAGGCCGCCACCACCACCGGCCCGGTGGAATTTGACGCCCTGTTCCCCGGCTCCGGCGGCGCTCTCTACGGCCGCGACCTCGCCGGCTGGCGCGATCCGTTCCAACGCCCGACCGCGCGAACAAAACTCCCCGGATTCTATCTCGCCGGCGGCTCCGCCCACCCCGGCCCCGGCCTGCCGATGGCCGCCCGCTCCGGCCGATTCGCCGCCCAGGCCGTGCTGGCGGACCAGCCATGATCCGCTTCGACACCCCGATCCCCCGCAGCGGATACGCCTGGTGGTACATCGATGCCCTCAGCGACGACGGCCAGCACGCCCTCACCCTGATCGCCTTCGTCGGCTCGGTCTTCTCGCCCTATTACGCCCGCGCCAACCACCGAACTCCCGGCGGCGCGGACCCCGAAGACTACGTCGCGATCAACCTCGCCCTCTACGGCCCCCGCCGCTCCCTGTGGGCCATGACCGAACGCCGCCGCCGCACCCTCATCCGCGACCCCCACACCCTGAGCATCGGCCCCAGCCGACTCGACTGGAACGGCAACCACCTGTCCGCCCGGATCGAGGAAATCACCACCCCGATCCCCCGCCCCCTGCGCGGCACCATCACCCTCACGCCCAAAGCCCTCGAACCCGCCATCTACAACCTCGACGCCACCGGCACCCATCGCTGGCAGCCCGTCGCCCCCTGCGCCCGCATCGCCGTCACCTTCCAGAAACCCGCCCTGATCTGGCAAGGCGATGCCTATTTCGACCGCAACGACGGCGACGCCCCGATGGCCACCGCCTTCTCGACCTGGAACTGGTCGCGCGCAACCACCCGCCGCGGCGCCCGCATCTTCTACCACGCCAACCGCCGCGACGGCGGCACCACCGACCTCTCGCTCGACTTCGCCGCCAACGGCGGCGTCACCACCAAACCCGCCCCACCCGCCGCGCCTCTGCCCATGACCTGGTGGCGCCTCCCCCGCGAAACCCGCAACGACCCCGATACCGAGCCCCGCCTCATCCGCAACTTCGAAGACGCCCCCTTCTACGCCCGCGCCCGCATCGCCACCCAGATCGACGGCGAACCCCTCGACACCATGCACGAAACCCTCGACCTCAATCGCTTCCGCTCCCCCATCGTCCAGGCCATGCTCCCGTTCCGAATGCCGCGCCGGGTGGTGTAGGAAGCACCAAGGGGCTTTGCCCCCTGGACCCCCACTAAGGGCACGGCCCTTAGAACCCTTTAGTTTCAGGCGGGAAGAGGGCATCCAGTGACGGGCGGTGGTTGGACTGGAATGCCGCCCTCTTCCCGCCTGAAACTAGTGGATTCCAAAGGCTCCGCCTTTGGCGGGGTCGAGGGGCAGAGCCCCTCGCCTTGCTGCCCATCCCACCCCGCGCCGCATCAGACCGGATCGTGCGGAGGATCGGCGGCGCGGTCGCGTTTGAGGCTGCGGCGGACCGAGACGAGGGACCAGATCGCGGCGGCGAGCACGACGAGTTCGAGTCCGCCGAATTCGAGCATCCGGCCTCAGTCGGCCGGTTCGAGTTCGCGAACCGGGGCGGGCGATGGTGTGCGCGCGACCGGCTGGGGGATGAGTTCGGGCGGCAGGGCCGGGTGAAGCGGTGCGGGCGCCGGGGTGGGTTCGGTATTGTCCTGTCCCGGCTGGGAAATCGGCTTCAGTTTCAGCTGGACCCAGATCCCGTAGGCCGCGAGCATCGCGATCAGCCCGCCGAAATCGATCAGCGGAAAAATCCGGGGTCCGCCGAGCGCGTAATACATGAAGGTGGTTTTGACCGCGGCATAGGCGGCGGCGATCTGCAGGATCGGGCGCATGATTTCACCGGCGGCGAAGATCATCGGGTTCACCGGCTCATCGGCTTCGAGTCGCTTGAGGCGCCGGGCGCGAATGCCGTGGGCGACGAAAAAGATGGCGATGCCATAGAGTGAAAGGCCGATCGCGGTATCCAGCATGAAATGATCCTCCTGAGCCTGAATTAGGGGGGGCAGGCGAAATCGCCAGAGAGGCGGGATCCAAGATTCGAGAGCGGATGTTCCGGGCGGCGGATAATGCGGTCGGTCCGTTCCAGCCGGTCGATCAGCATGATGACGCGCGCCCCCGGCCCGATCGGCTCGCGCACCGGCACGGCGGCGGCATCGATCAGGAAGCGCGTCTCCGCACACGGCAAGGGCGGCAGGCGCAAAGCGGGCAGTCCGGTGCGGGCGAGCGCGAGGGCGGCGAGGCCGAGTTTGCGCCGGCCCGAAACGCGGGCGCGGGCGGCGATCGAATCGTAACCGTCACGAGCAAGGGTGCGGCCGATGGCGCGATAGATCATCCGCGCCGCCTGAATGCCGGGCTGGCAGTCGAGCGGCAGGCGCGAAATCCCCGAGCCGGCACGCTCATAGAACCGCTCGGCCTCGTCGAGCAACCGCGCAACGACCCGCGCCAGCGCCGGCGAGAACCGTGGATCGCCCAGAAAATCCCCAGGGTCGATACCCGCCTCGCCAAGCCAGTCGAGCGGCAGATAGAGCCGGCCCTGCCGTGCATCCTCCCCCACATCGCGCGCGATATTGGTGAACTGCATGGCAATGCCAAGATCGCAGGCGGCGGCAAGGCTTTCGGCATCGCGCCGCCCCATGATGAGCGTCATCATCGCCCCGACCGCTCCGGCCACGCGCGCCGCGTAGGCGCGGGCCTCGGCGATGGTGTCATGCCGCCGCCCGGCAGCATCCCAGGCGAGACCCTCGATCAGCGCGTCGGGCAGGGTGCGCGGTATGGCGTGGGTCGCGATCATGTCCGCAAACGCGCGATCGACCGGATGGTTCTGCGGCTGTCCCGCATAGGCGCGGTCGAGCCGGTGGGCGAGCCGTTCCACCGCGGCGTCCTTGTCGGCGCCCTCATCCACCTCGTCATCGGCCACGCGGCAGAAGGCATAGAGCGCGGTAGCAGGATTGCGGATGCGCGCCGGCAGCAGCAGCGAGGCCGCATGAAAGCTGAGCGAACCACCCCGCAGCAGGGTGCGGCAGGCTTCGAGGTCCGGCGTTGCGGGGCGATCAGACATAATGGCGCGCGTCCTGCACCACGGTATCGAGCACCCGCGCGGTCGAGAGCACGCCGGGAACCCCGGCGCCGGGGTGCGTGCCGGCGCCGACGAGAAACAGGTTGCGGATATCCTCGCTCGCATTATGCGGCCGGAACCACGCGCTCTGGGTAAGCACCGGCTCCATGCCGAACCCGGCCCCGAGGGTGGAGGCATAGCGGGTCTGGAAATCCGCCGGGGTCATGATGCGCGAGGTCACGACATGCCGGGCGAGGTCGGGCAGCATGGTCTCGCTCAGCCGGGATTCGAGCGCCTGCCGGTAAGTCTCGGCATGCGTCGCCCAATCGGTATCACCGCCGAGATGCGGCACCGGTGCCAGCGCGTAGAACGCATCGCAACCCGGCGGCGCCAGCGAAGGATCGGTCGCGGTCGGGCGGTGCAGATAAATGCTCATATCCCCCGCCAACGTCCTGGTCTCGAAAATATCGTCGAGCAACCCGCGATAGCGCGGCCCCATGACGATCGCATGGTGCGGCACCTCGGCATAGCGTTTGTCGGTGCCGAAATACCAGACGAACAACCCCATCGAGTAGCGCGTCCGGTCGAGCTTGCGATCGGTCCAGCGCCGGCGCGGGGCATCGCGCAGCAGATGTTTATACGTATGCGCGGTGCAGGCATTCGACACCACGATATCGGCGGCGATGCTTGTGCCATCCTCAAGCACCACGCCGGTGGCCACCCCGTTCGCGGTCGTGATCCGATCGATCGTGGTATTGCAGCGGATCGTCCCGCCCTGCCCCGCGATCAGCCCCACCATCCCCTCCACGATGCGCCCGGTCCCGCCCATCGCGAAATGCACGCCGTGCCTGCGTTCGAGATGCAGGATCATCGCATAGATCGCGCTGACCTTGAACGGATTGCCGCCCACCAGCAGCGGATGAAAGCTAAGCGCCGCACGGATGCGCTCATCCCGCACATGCCGCGCCGCGAGCGCATACACGCTGCGATGACCGGACAGACGCAGCAGATCGGGCAGAATCCGCGCCATGTCGGTCCACGACCCGAACGGCACGTGGCCGAGCTGCTCGAACCCGATCCGGTAAATCTCCTCGGTCAGCGCGATGAATTTTTCATACCCGGCAAGATCCCCCGGCGCGAGGCGCAAAATCTCCGCGCGCATGAAGCCGGGGTCCGACGCGCAATCGATATACGAGCCCCCGTCGAACCGGATGCGATAGAACGGCTCGATCGGCACGAGGTTCACATCATCGGCAAAGCGCCGCCCCGCGAGGCTCCAGAGTTCTTCGAGCAGAAACGGCGCGGTAATGATGGTCGGCCCGGCATCGAAGGTGAACCCGTCCTGACGGAACACCGAAGCCCGCCCGCCCGCCTGCTCGCAGCGTTCCAGCACGCTCACGCGCCAGCCCCGCGCGCCGAGCCGAATGGCGGCGGCCAGCCCGCCGATCCCGGCGCCGATCACCACGGCATGGGGCCGATGCCGGTCGGTCATCGCCGCACGGTCCGGCATCGCGTTCATGCGCCGCACACCCCGATGGCGGTGGCGAATTCCTCGATGATCCGCGCGGTCTCCGCCGGCGCTTCCTCATGCGCGAGGTGCCCGAGTTTCGGCATCGAGACCAGTCTGGCACCCGGCACCATGCGCGCGATCCGCTCCGCCTCGCGCGGCGAAATCGCGCGGTCATTGGCCCCGGTCACCAGCAGCAGGCGCGGCGCGAAGCGGGGCAGATCGGTCTCGATCGCATCGAGGTTCCAGTTCGCCATCATGGTCAGGGCCGAGGCGGCATGGCCGCTATGGCGGACCAGCGCGGCATAATGCGTCTCCCCGGCCGCATCGATGGTCGAACCGGTCCCGGCGAGCAGGCGGTGCACCACCGCGGGGCTCCGCGCCCGCCACGCGAACAGGCGCGGCACCAGCGGGTTCATCGCGAAAACCTTGGCGATCGGCGAAAACACCCGCGTCATATTGCCCCGATACGGCAACAGCGCGCCATTGAGGCTGACCAGCCCCGCCGGCGCGAGCCGCCCGTTGCGGCACATCTCGATCCCGATCGCCGCCCCGGCGGAATGACCGACGATCAAATCAGGCTTCAGCGCGAGCGCATCGAGCAAGGCATTCAGCGCCCCCGCCATGCCGGGCAGCGACATGCGCGGCCAGCCCGGCATTTCGGTGAACCCGTGCCCGGGCAGATCGGGCGCGATGACGGTGAACCGCCGTGCGAGTGCAGGGGCCAGATCCCGCCACGAATGAGTCGCCGCCCCGGTGCCGTGCAGCAGCAGCACGACCGGCCCGGCCCCCATGACCTGAACATGAAAGCGCAGGCCGCCCGCCTCGACGAAGCGGCTCGCCGCGCGATTGGGCCAGGCCGCGCCGTCGCGCTCCCAGTCCGGCGCGCCATCGCCCATCAGCGCCTGCCAGAGCGAGGCGTCATGCCCCCGATCGATCGGAGCGGCTGCGGTTTCGGTCATTTCAAGCGCCATTCGGGTCATCTTTCAGGCCGCCTGCGCGCGCACGGCGTGGCTGAGCGCCGCCGCATCGGCGAAGGGCAGCGGCAGATAGCGCCCCTCCATCAGCCGCGCGAGTTCGGCAGCGAACGGATTGCGGCGCGGCGCGGTGTCGATCACCATGGCCGCAAGCCCGGCAGCGGCACAGGATTGCGCGGCACCACGGGCATCGCGCCCGGCGGCCTCCCGTCCCGGCTTGCCGTCCCGCCCGATATTCGCCCCGCCGTCGGTCAGCAGCACGATCAAGGGCCGCGCCCCCCGGCGCCGCTCGGCCAGCGCCATGTCGCGCGCGGCATCGATCCCGAGCGCAAGCGGCGTGGCCCCGCCCCCCGGCAAGGCGGCCAGGCTGCGGCGGGCACGGGCGAGCGCGCCGGTCGGCGGCAGCAGCACTTCGGCGGCGCGGTTGCGAAACGCGATCAGCGCGACCTGATCGCGCCGCACATAGCAATCGGCGAGCAGCAGCTGGATCGCCCCCTTGGCTTCGGCCAGCCGGTTCAACGCCGACGACCCCGACGCATCGACCGCGAAAATCGCCACCGCCCGCACCGGCGCGATAAACCGCTTGATCCGGAAATCCTCGGCGCGAACCATCACGCGCGGCCCGCCCGCCGAGGCGGCCCGATCCCGGCGGCGCAAACGCTGCATCGGCGCGGCGGCGCGCAGCGTATCGATCACGGCAAGCCGCGCCCCATTGCCGGGACGGCCCGGCCGCACCCCGGCGGGACGACCCCGCATCCCCCCGGCCGCACGATCGACCGCACCCCCCCCGGCACTGCGCGCGGGCGGCGTGTGGCCATGCATCGCCAACGCCGCCAGCAGATCGAGCGGCAAGGCGATGCGGGCGGCATCCAGCACCCGGTCGGCCATGTCTTCCGGCGTCCGGCCCGGTTCGCCCCGCTCCTCCGGCACTTCATCCGGCATGGACGATCGGGCTTCAGCCTCCGATGTCTGCCGCTCCGGCTGCGCTTGCTGCTCCGCCTGCTGTTCGGGCGTTGGCAGCGTCGTTGCGCGCGGCGCCAAAATCAGCCGCGCGGCCAGAATGGCATCGGCCTCGGCCACGGTTGCGCGCGCGGCCAGCGCCGCGGCGGCACGGGCAGCGCGCAGCGCAAGAATCGTCCCCCGCAACGACCCGATCCCGAGCGCAGCGGCCGTCCCGCACAAAGCGGCGGCAATCCCATCCGGCACCACGACCCGCGCAAGCCGGCGGCGCGCGCCAGCAATCCTGCCGGCACCGGGCCAGACGAACGCGCCCACGAACGTGTCGTCGAGCATGGTCTCATCGAGCATGAACGCAAGCCGGTCGGCCAGCGCAGCCGGGGCGGCCTCATCGCCGATCCCCTCATCGAGCGCGATCACCCCGAACCGCGCGTCCCGCACACTCATCACCCCGTCCCGCGCCACACTCACCGTCCCGCGATCGAGTGACGCCACCAGCTTGCCCACCAGCGCGCGATCCAGCCGCTCCGCCATCGGGATCACCACGACACCGCCATCGATCTCCGCGAGCAGCCCGGTCGCCGCGATCCGCGAGCCCGACCGCAGCGTCGCCGCCAGATCGAGCCCGCCCAAAAGCCGGTCATCGCTGATATGGGCGGGCAGGCGGCGCACCGGCATGGCGGATGGCAGCAAGGCACGGCAGCGCGCAATAAATTCATCCCGCGCCGGCCCGATCCGGCTGCGGATCACCATGCCACCGAGCCCGACCGGATCGATCGCGAACAGGCACGCGGCAAGCCCGGCATTGCGGGTCGGTTTACGCGGTGCCGGCATCGGGCTCATGCCGCGACCGCGCTTGGCGCGAACAGTTCGGAAACCGCGCGTTCGACCCGTGCCCCGGCGAGGCTCTCATCGAGCGGATCGCGCCGCAGCCGGTGGCGCAACGCGGCAGGAGCCACGGCCCGCAGATGCGCCTCGCTCACCTCGCACGCCCCCTCCAGCGCCGCCTCGGCGCGGGCGGCGCGCAGCAGCGTGAGTTCGCCGCGCAACCCGTCAGTGCCGAGCTGAAGGCAAAGCTGCGCGGCCCGGCGCAGGATCGCCTCCGGCACCACAACAAGCGGCAAAATCCTCATCGCATCCACCAGTTGCCGCCGCAGCGCCGCTTCCGCCGGCGCGAACCGGGCCATGAACCCGCGCCGGTCGTGCTCGAACGCATCGCGCCGCCGCACCACCTCGATCCGCTGGTCGAGATCGGTCGGGGTCTTGACCTCGACGCAGAGTCCGAACCGGTCGAGCAGTTGCGGGCGCAACTCGCCCTCCTCGGGATTGCCGCTGCCGATCAGCACGAACCGCGCCGGGTGGCGCAGGCTCAACCCCTCGCGTTCCACCACATTCTCGCCCGAGGCCGCGACATCGAGCAGCAGATCGACCAGATGATCTTCGAGCAGATTGATCTCATCGATATATAAAAAGCCCCGATGAGCGCGCGCCAGCAGGCCGGGCTCGAACGCCTTGACCCCATCGGACAAGGCCCGTTCGAGGTCGAGCGCACCGACCACCCGATCCTCGGTGGCCCCGAGCGGCAGATCCACCACCGGTATCGCCACCCGCTCGGCAGGCAGCCGCCCCGCCGCACGGCGGGTGCGGCAATCCGGGCAGAGCGCCGCGCGATCCGAAGGGTCGCAATGATAGACGCATCCCGCAACCGCGCGCATCGTCGGCAACAGCGCCGCCAAAGCCCGGACCGCCGTGGATTTGCCGGTGCCGCGATCGCCGAACGCCAGCACCCCGCCAAGCGCCGGCTCCACCGTCGCGATCAGCATCGCCCGGACCATTTCCGACTGGCCGACAATGGCGGTGAACGGATAAAGCGCCATGATCAGCGCACCGCTGCAACGGCGCCGAACGGCGCGTTCAACCGTACGATGGTCCAGTTCAGAAACCCCGCGAAGCTGACCCACAACAGATACGGCACCAGCAGCAGGCTCGCGCGCGCGGCATAAGGCTGCATCGCAATGATCAGGGCGGCAATCGAAAGCCAGAGCGGAAAAATATCGATCAACGCCCAGTCCGGCCGCCGCATCGCAAAAAACAGCACGCTCCACGCAACATTGACCACCGCATTGAGCGCGAACAGCCCGATCACCAGCGCCGCACTCGCCCGATCCGGCGCCGATTCCCAAGAAATCACCCCCGCCGCCGCGATCAACGCGAAAATGATCGTCCAGACCGGCCCGAACAGCCAGGGCGGCGGCTGCCACGAGGGCTTGCGCAGGTTCCAGTACCAGGGCCCCAGCCTCGTCGCGAGCCCCCCCGCGAGCGCGGTCACCGCCGCCGCCCCGGCAGCGACCAGCACCGGTCCCCAATTGCCCGAAAAAAACGTCACGTGCCGCAATCCATGATGTAATCCATCCTCATGCGTGCATCAGCCGGGTCAGCCGCGCCATGTTCTTGGTGAAAATCCGCAGGTGCACGACCGGCCTGGTGCGCACCAGCGCCTTGTTCATATAGGCCTGCCAGGTCATCGCCTGCACATCGGCATCGCCGCAGATCGCAACGAACAGCTCCCGCCGCCGGTCGCTCGAATACCAGAAATTCTGCATGAACCCGAGCACGAAAAACACCATCCCGTGGGTCTTCATGAAGCGCTTGCGCGCCGTCCGCAGCGCCCTCGCCTCCCCCGTGGCGCAGAATTCATCGACCGCCTCGCCCGCCAGCTGGCCACCGAGCATGGCGTAATAAATTCCCTCGCCCGAAGCCGGCGCAACCACCCCGGCGGCATCCCCGGCGAGCAGCACGTTGATCCCGTCATCCCAGCGCGGCAGCGGCTTGAGCGGCAGCGGCGCGCCTTCGGAGCGGATCGTCTCCGCCCCGGCCAGCCCCGCCGCACTCCGCAGATCGCCCACCGCCCCGCGCAGCGAAAACCCCTTGACCGCACTACCGGTGCCGATGCTCGCGGTCTCGCCATGCGGAAAGATCCAGGCATAGAAATCCGGCGACACCCGCGCATCGTAATGGATCTCGCATTGCTGCGGATTCCACCCCGGCGTCCCGGCGGGCGGCGATTTGATCACCTCGTGATAGGCGAACACCCGTTTGTGCTTGTCCGCCCCCGGAATCGTCTGCCGCGCCACGGCGGACACCGCCCCATCCGCGCCGATCACCGAGCGCGCCCGCACCACGTCGCTGCCCGCCCCCGTCTTGAAATGCACGCTCGTGCGCCCCGTCGCATCCCGTTCGAGCCGCTCGAACCGCCCGGTCCGCCGTTCCGCCCCCGCTGCCGCCGCCCGCTCGCGCAGGAACTCGTCGAACACATCGCGATCGACCATACCGACATAACCGCCATCATCGATCGGCATCGCCACCGTCTTCGCCGTCGGGGAAACGATGTTCGCCCCCCGCGCCCTCGCCACGATCAGATGCTCCGGAATCGCATAATCGCGGATCAGTCGCGGCGGGACCGCCCCGCCGCACGGCTTGATCCGCCCGGCGCGGTCGAGCAGCAACACCGTGCGCCCGGCCTTCGCCAGCGTCTCCGCAGCAGTCGCCCCCGCCGGGCCACCGCCGATCACCACCACATCGTATTCGCCCATCTGTGCCATCGTCAGACCCCCGTTGCGGCGAGCGCGAAGGCGCTGACCAGCATCCCCAGAACATAAAGCGTGGTCCCCGTGGCATTGTACCAGGGAGCCCGTTCGCGCGGCTTTTCCAGCAGCCGGCGCATCAGCACCAGTTGCACCGCGAGCGAAACCCCGATCAGCCCCGCCGCCCACAAATGATGCCAGCCGATCATCAGCAGAATCACCCCCGCCTGCGGCACCGTCATGATCACGCAGGCGATCACCGCCGCCCGCATCACACCAAGCTGCGCCGGCAGTGAGCGGATGCCGATCTTCAGATCCCCCTCGACCGATTTGAAATCGTTCAGCGTCATGATGCCATGCGCACCCACGCTATAAAGCGCGGCGATGATCAGAATATTCACCGAGGGCAGCGCATCGCGCATCACCGCCGCCCCGGTGAACCACGGCACGCCCTCGTAACACAGCGCCACCGCCGCATTGCCCCACCAGCCGTTCATCTTGAAACGGAACGGCGGCGCGCTGTACCCCCAGGCGGCGAGCAGCGCGAACACCGCCGCGCCGAACCCCCACGGCCCGAGCGGCACCGCCACCAGCAGCGACGCGCCCGACCAGATGATCGCGATATAAAGCCCCCAGCGCCCCGGCATCCGCCCCGAGGGGATCGGCCGGTCCGGCTCGTTGATCGCATCGACATGCCGGTCGAACCAGTCGTTCACCGCCTGCGAGGTGCCGCACACCATCGGCCCGGCCAGCACCATGCCGAGCACCAGCTCCGGCCAGCGCGCGGCGAGCGGCACGCCCGAGGACACCACCCCGCACATGAACGCCCAGATGGCGGCGAACCACGTGACCGGCTTGAGCAGTTCGAGACAAACCCTGAGATCAGGCAGCCGCAGCGGCGCAACGACGGACCGATCGAGCACAAGGCCGGGTTTGTCCGCTGGCGTCATCCGATCTCCAATTCCATTCTATGCGGCTCCCAGCGCATCGGCATCCATCATGCCGTAGCGCCGCAGCTTGACGTACAGGCTCTGGCGCGACAGGCCGAGCATCTCCGCCGCCGACGCCCGGTTATCCCCGGTAATCTTCAGCGCCGCCTCGATGCTGAGCCGTTCGATCACCTCGGTCGCCTCGCGCACGATCTCCTTGAGCGAAACCCGCCCGATCAACTCGCTGATCTGTTCGAGCGAACGCGGCACCGCGCGCGTGGTCGCGGGCGGAATAAATTCCGGCGCGGTACGCCGCCCGATATTCCTGATCGCGAACCCGAAACACGGCTTGCCGCCGTTCATCACCGTCACCGCCGAAATCTCCACCTCGGTCTGGGTGCCGAATTCATCGCGCAGCACGGTCGGATACAGCCGCACCGAACCATGCTGGCGCAAATTCGCGCTCAGCACGTTCAAATCCACCCCGGGCCGCCCGAGCCAGCGGTCGAGCGACTGGCCATGCGCCTGCTCCTCGGAAGGAAGCTGCGTCATGTCGAGAAACGCCGCATTGGCCGCGAGCAGCCGCCCGTCATTGCCGGTGACCACAAACCCGTCCGGCGCGCTTTCGATCAGCTTGAGCAGCTTCGCCTTGCTGTCGGACAGCAGGTTGTTCGGATCGACCGGGCTGACCGGCGAAAGCCGGAGCAGGAAGTTCTGCCCCTCGCCCTGACGCAGCAGGAACGCGGAAATCCGCATCTCGCCCTCGTGACCCGCCAGCCGGATCCGCACATCGTCCATCCGCCCGGCGGAGCGGATCGAGCCCAGCAGTTGCGCGGTCGCATCCTGGCTCTCCTCATCGACCAGCGCGGCAAAAGCCAGCCCCGACAATTTATCGCGATCGCCGAACAACCGCTGCGCCGCCGGGTTGGCCTCGATGATCTTCTGGTTCTGCCCGTCGAGCACCAGCACCGGTTCGGTCGACATCTGAAACAAAATCCGGTAGCGCGTCTCGACATGGCGCAGCCGCGAATAATCGCGCTCCAGCGATTGCTGCACATCGATCAGCCGCTGCTGGAGCGATGCCAGCGCCCTCAAATCCCGCCCGAACGCAATCGCCCGGCCGCTCCGCCCGACCGGAATGGTCGAGAACAGGATCGGCACATCGATCCCCTCGCGCGCGGCATAATTCACGTGCCGCCCCAGCGGATTGGGCCGGTCGTCCGATTTTCCCGCCATGTCGCGCAACATATCGGCGACCTTGGGCCGGCTCTCCACCGTAACCGTCTCCGCCCAGGCCCGCCCGATCCAGGAATCGCTCTGCTCGAACTCATTGGCGAACGCCGCACTCTGGAATGCCACGTCGCGAATGATCCCCTTGCGATCGATGATCAAAGCGATGTCGGCGGCGGCGGCAATCAGCATGCCCGCGGCATCGGCATCGACATCGGCGAGCCATTTCGCAGGAGTCTTGAAGGCTTTCATCGGTAACCACACTTTCGAATGTATCGCCCTGATCTGATGTAACCTTGATACCCCCATGTCAACGCGACCGCCTTGTTGTGCGATCGTATCGATCGCAGCGCAGCGGCCCGGCCATCCCCACCCCCATCATCCGCCGTTCAGCCCGGCAGTTCATGTTGTTGGTCGAACATCCCGTCGGCCTCGAACAGCGCTTCCTGCGCGTCCCGTGCCGTAGCATCGGCGCCCACGAATTGCGCCCGCTCGGGATGATCGACGAATGCCTTCCCCCCGACCATCACCCCAAGAGCCGGGTTCAGCGCGGTCTGCCGCAACGCGCGGATCACCGACGGCAATCCCTTGAGCCCGCGCTCGGCGCTGACCGAAAGCCCGACCACATCGAACCAGTTGCGCCGCACCGTGCTCATCAGGCAGGCGCGCGTTATCATCGGCTCGCTCTGCACCACCCATCCCGCCCGGCGGAACACATCCGTGATCACAACGACCCCGAAACTATGCTGCTCCCCCGGTGCCGCCGCGATCAGCAAATGCCGCTCCCGCCCGCGCAGGCTGGTCGCATCGCTGATCGGCGAGGCGGTCTCCCGCACGATCTGATTGAGCCGGATCATTCCGAGCGTGACCGTGGTGAAATCGCACTGGTCGGTCTCCCACATCTCGCCCAGCCGCCGCGCCGTCGGCGTCAGCAACAGGTCGAGCACCTGCTCGCGGGTCACCCCGCGTTCGACCATCTCGCGCACCGCGCCCAGCGCCTCGGCCAGATGATCCTCCAGAATCAACCGCAGAAACCGCTCGAATTCCGCCGGCAGCGGCGGCGTCACCGTATCGCTCCCGCGCGGCGCGGGACGCGGCCGGTTGGCCAGCATCTGCGGCAGAACCTCGATAGCGATCGCGCGTTCGAGCAGATGCGCCCACGGGCGGATCACGGTCTGGTGCCGATGCGCCTCGGCCTCGGCGCCGCGCCCCGTCCCCGCCGCGTCATAAATCCGGTCCCCCGCGAGGGCCCGTTCGGCGCCGCGCGCCAGTTGCGGTGTGCCCGACATCGAGAGCCGCGCCATCGGCGAACCGGCCCGCGCACCGCCGGTCCGATCCGGCTGGGGCTCCGCGTGCCGCTCCTGATCCTGGCCAGCGCGAAATCCCCGGGGCTGAGTGGCGTCTCTCATCGATAGCCTCCTGAACTCTGACGTGAACATGCTCCAGAACAATCACAAGTGTCAAGTTCAATTGACGTAAATAAAGGTTGACAGTGGGGCCTTCGTAGCGGTAGCTTTCGACCTGTCGCTAGCTCGCGGCAGAGGAAACTCTGATGAACTACGCTACGATCTTGACGTTTTACCATGGTCGGCTCCCGGTCGTCTGGCCCCCGGCTCTCCGCACGATCGCGGCTCCGGTGTTAACCTATCCTTCATGCGCCGATCGATCGAACGCCTCCTTTAAGGACATGTCAAGCGATGTTTACACGAGTCGTTGAACGACTGACCGCCTCGGTGAATTGCTGCCCCTGGGAAGGCCATGCCTATGGCAATCACAAGGGCGCAAAGCCCGCGAGCCGCCGCACACCTTATCTCTACAGCGTGGAGGAACGCCGCCGGCGCGATGCCACCCCCTGGACCCTGGTGCAGGGCATTCTCGCCCCCATCCAGTTCGCGGTGTTCCTGGTCAGCCTCAGCCTGGTCGCCCGCTACCTGATCACCGGCACCGGCCTCGCGCTCGCCACCGACTCCATCCTGATCAAAACCGTCGTGCTGTTCACCATCATGATCACCGGCGCGATCTGGGAACATGCGGTGTTCGGCAAATACCTCTTCGCCCGCGCCTTCTTCTGGGAAGACACGTTCAGCATGCTGGTGATCGGCCTGCACACGCTCTACGTCGTCGTCCTGTTCACCCGCATCGCCGGCCCGCAAACCCAAATGCTGATCGCGCTGGCCGCCTATGCGACCTACCTGATCAACGCGATGCAGTTCGTCATGAAGCTGCGCGCCGCGCGCCTCGAAGCCCCGCGCGACTCCGCGGTGGCCGCCTCGTGAGCCTCTGCGCCACCGCACCGGAGCCGATCGCGGCGTCCCCCGCCATCATCCGCGAGCGCGGCCAGCGCGAGGTGTTCTGCGGCCTCACCGGCATCGTCTGGCTCCACCGGCGGATTCAGGACGCGTTCTTCCTCGTGGTCGGCTCGCGCACCTGCGCCCATCTGGTCCAGTCCGCCGCCGGGGTGATGATCTTCGCCGAACCCCGCTTCGCCACCGCCATCATCGAGGAGCGCGACCTCGCCGGCCGCGCCGACCTCGATGACGAGCTCGACCGCGTGGTGACCCGCCTGATCGAACGCCGCCCGGACATCAAACTCCTGTTCCTGGTCGGCTCCTGCCCCTCCGAAGTCATCAAGCTCGACCTTAACCGCGCCGCGGCCCGGCTCGATGAGCGGTTCGGCCGCCTGCCCCGCATCCTCGCCTATTCCGGCAGCGGCATCGAAACCACCTTCACCGAAGGCGAGGATGCCTGCCTCGAAGCCCTGGTCCCCACCCTCGCGAACGCCGGACCCACCGCCTCCCTGATGGTGGTCGGCGCGGTCGCCGATATCGTCGAGGACCAGTTCCGCCGCCTGTTCGACGCCCTCGGCATCGAACAGGTCGGTTTCCTCCCCGCCCGCCGCGCCGGTGCCATGCCCGCGATCGGGCCGAACACGAAATTCATCCTCGCCCAGCCCTTCCTCGCCGCCACCGCCCGCGCCCTGCAGGAGCGCGGTGCCAGCCGCATCGCCGCCCCCTACCCGTTCGGTGCCGAAGGCACCCGGCTCTGGATCGAAGCCGCGGCAACCACCTTCGGCATCGATCCCGCCCGCACCGCAAGCGTCCTCGCTCTGCCCGCCCGCCGCGCCACCGAGTCGCTCGCCGCCGTCCGCGCCAAACTCACCGGCCGCAGGATCTTCTTCTTCCCCGACTCGCAACTCGAAATCCCGCTCGCCCGCTTCCTCGCCCGCGAATGCGGTGCCGAGCTGGTCGAGGTCGGCACCCCGTTCCTCCACCGCGACCTGATGGACGCCGAACTCGCCCTGCTGCCCCACGCCACCCAGTTGTCCGAAGGCCAGGACGTCGAACGCCAGCTCGACCGCTGCCGCGCCGAACGCCCCGATCTGGTCATCTGCGGCCTCGGCCTCGCCAATCCGCTCGAAGCCGAAGGCATCGCGACCAAATGGTCGATCGAACTGGTGTTCAGCCCGATCCACGGGTTCGAACAGGCCGCCGACCTCGCCAATCTTTTCGCCCGGCCGCTCGCGCGCCGCGCCCTGCTGGCGGTGTAGCGCCATGCAACTGACCCTCTGGACCTATGAAGGCCCTCCCCATATCGGCGCAATGCGGATCGCCACCGCGATGCAGGGCATCCACTACGTCCTCCACGCCCCGCAAGGCGACACCTACGCCGATCTGCTGTTCACCATGATCGAGCGGCGCGACCGCCGCCCCCCGGTCACCTACACCACCTTCCAGGCGCGCGATCTCGGGTCCGATACCGCGACCCTGTTCAAAAATGCGGTGCGCGATGCCTATGAGCGCTTCAAACCCGAAGCCATGATCGTCGGCGCGTCCTGCACCGCCGAGCTGATCCAGGACGATCCGGGCGGCCTCGCCGCCGCACTCGGCCTGCCGATCCCGGTGATCGCCCTCGAACTCCCCGCCTATCAGCGCAAGGAAAACTGGGGTGCCGCCGAAACCTTCTACCATCTGGTCCGCGCCGCCACCAACAATGTCGCGGTGCCCGCCCGCACCGGCCGCCCGGTCTCGGTCAACATCCTCGGCCCGGCAGCACTCGGGTTTCGCCACCGCGACGACCTGATCGAAGTGACCGACCTGCTGGGCAAACTCGGTGTCGCCATCAACGTGATCGCCCCGCTGGGTGCCCGCTTCGCCGATCTCGCGCGCATCCCCGAAGCCGATGCCAATATCGTGCTCTACCCCGAAATCGCCGGCACCGCGGCCGCCTACCTCGCCCGCAAATTCAGCCAGAAAACCATCGCCACCGTGCCGATCGGCCTGAACGCCACCCGCGAATTCGCCGCCGAAATCGCGGCCCTGACCCATCGCCCCCTGCCGGACGATCTGGAATCGGGTGCCCGCTCCGCATGGTACGCCCGCTCGGTCGACAGCACCTACCTCACCGGCAAGCGCGTGTTCGTCTTCGGCGATGCCAGCCACGCCATCGCCCTCGCCCGGGTCGCCGCGCGCGAAATCGGCTTCACCGTGGTCGGCCTCGGCAGCTACAGCCGCGAATTCGCCCGCGAGGTCAAAGCCGCCGCCGCGCTCTACGACATCGAAGCCCTGATCAGCGACGATTACCTGACCATCGAAGCCGCGATCGCCGCCGCCCAGCCCGAGCTGGTGCTCGGCACCCAGATGGAACGCCACATCGCCAAGCGCCTCGGCATTCCCTGCGCGGTGATCTCCGCCCCCACCCATGTCCAGGATTTCCCGGCCCGCCACTCGCCCTTCGCCGGGTTCGAAGGCGCCAACGTCCTGTTCGACACCCTCACCCACCCGCTGATGATGGGGCTGGAAGAGCATCTGCTCGGCATGTTCCGCGAGGATTTCGAATTCAACGACCAGGCCGCCCCCTCGCATCTCGGTGCCGAAGCCGCCGCGCCCACCCTCACATCCCCCATCGCAGCATCCATCCCCGCCGCACCCGACGCTCCGGCCCCGGTCGGCTGGGAGGCTTCCGCCGAGGCCGAACTGAAGAAAATCCCGTTCTTCGTGCGCGGCAAGGCGCGGAAGAACACCGAGCTTTTTGCCGCCGAGCATGGCGTGACCCTGATCACCATTGAAACGATCTATGATGCAAAAGCCCATTTCTCCCGCTGACCACGCAACGCCGATCCGCGTTGCCATCGTCACGATGGACAGCCATCTGGACGGCGTGATCGAGGCTGGCCGCACCTCCCTCGCCGCCGAATATCCCGGCCTGACCATCGAGCTCCATTCCGCCGATCACTGGGCCGCCAGCAAGGACGCCCTCGCCGCCTGCACCGCCGCGATCGCGAGCGCCGACATCGTGATCGCGACCATGCTGTTCCTCGACGATCACATCAAACTGGTCCAGCCCGCCCTCGCCGCCCGGCGCGACCATTGCGATGCGATGCTCTGTGCCCTCTCCGCCGCCGAAGTGGTCAACCTCACCCGGCTGGGCCGGCTCGACATGAGCAAGGAAGGCAGCGCCGCCCTCAAATTCCTCAAAAACCTCCGCCCGAAACGCAAGGACGCCTCGGCTGCCGAATCGCAGATGCGCACCCTGCGCCGCCTGCCGAAAATGCTCAAACTGATCCCCGGCGCCGCCCAGGATCTGCGCAGCTATTTCCTCGCTTTGTCCTATTGGCTGGCCGGCTCGTCGGACAATATCGAAAGCCTGATGCGGATGCTGATCCGCCGCTACGCATCCGGTCCGCGCAGCGCCCTGAAAAGCAAACTCGCGGTCCCGGCCCCGCGCGAATACACCGAAGTCGGCGCCTATCATCCCCGTATGGACGGGCGCATCGGCACCGACCGCAACGAGGTGCCGCATTGCACCCGCGCCCACGGCACCGTCGGCCTCGTCCTGCTGCGCAGCCTGCTGATCTCGGGCGATTGCGCCCATTACGACGGGGTGATCGCCGCGATCGAAGCCAGCGGCTATCAGGTCCTGCCGGTCTTCGCCGCCGGGCTCGACGCCCGCCCCGCAATGGACAAATACTTCGTCAGGGACGGCATCCCCACCGTCGATGCCATCATCTCCCTGACCGGATTTTCATTGGTCGGCGGCCCCGCCTACAACGATTCCAAAGCCGCCGAGGCCGCACTCGCCGCGCTCGACGTGCCCTATATGTCGGCCCACGCCCTCGAATTCCAGTCGATCTCCGCCTGGGAAGCCGACCCGCGCGGCCTGACCCCGATCGAGGCGACCATGATGGTCGCCCTGCCCGAACTCGATGGCGGCATCGTCCCCATGACCTTCGGTGGCCGCATCGGCGGCACCGGCGAGCACGCCCGGGCCATGTCTGCCCACATCGAACGCACCGCGATGCTGGCCAGCCGCGTCGGGCGGCTGATCCGCCTGCGCAAGGCCGCCCGCGCCGAACGCCGCATCGGCCTCGTCATCTTCAACTTCCCGCCCAATGCGGGCGCGACCGGCACCGCCGCCTATCTCTCGGTGTTCCAGTCCCTGTTCAACACCCTCGCCGCCCTGCGCGACGCCGGCTACACGGTCGTCATGCCCGCCGATGTCGAGGCGCTGCGCGACATGATCTGCGCCGGCAACGCCGCGCAGTACGGCGCGCCCGCCAATGTCGCGGTGAAAATCCCGCGCGACGATCACGTCCGCCGCGAACCGCACCTCGCCGAGATCGAAAAAGTATGGGGCCCCGCGCCCGGTCGGCAGAACGCCGATGGTTCGTCGATCTTCGTGGTCGGCGCGCAGCTCGGCAACATCTTTATCGGCGTCCAGCCCGCCTTCGGCTTCGAGGGCGACCCGATGCGCCTGCTGTTCGAAGGCGGCTTCGCCCCCACCCATGCGTTCAGCGCCTTTTACCGCTGGCTGCGCGAAGATTTCGCCGCCCACGCCGTGCTGCATTTCGGCACCCATGGCGCGCTCGAATTCATGCCCGGCAAACAGGCCGGCATGACCGGCAGATGCTGGCCGGACCGGCTGATCGGCGACCTGCCCAATTTCTACCTCTACGCCTCGAACAATCCGTCCGAAGGCATGCTCGCCAAGCGCCGCGCCAATGCCACGCTGATCAGCCACCTCACCCCGCCGGTCACCCAGGCCGGTCTCTATCGCGGCCTCGCCGACCTCAAAGCCAGCATCCTGCGCTGGCGCGGCCTGCCGCCGGACGCGCAGGAGGCCGAGTGGTCTGACCTGCAAGCCACCATCCAGTCCGAAGCTGCCGCCCTCGACCTCGCCGCCGCCGAACCGGCATGGGGAGCCACCGCCCCCGCCGCCATCGCGAAACTCAACATCGCGTTGCTCGACCTCGAATATTCCCTGATCCCGATGGGCCTGCACGTGGTCGGCCAGCCACCCGATGCCGAACAGCGCCGCGACCTGCTCGACGCCGCCGGCCTCACCGACCCCGCCGCCCGCGCCCGGATCGACGCCCTGCTCGCGACCGACAGCGAACTCCCCGCCATCATCCAGGCACTCGATGGCCGCTACATCCGCCCCACCCCCGGCGGCGACATCCTGCGCAACACCGATGTCCTGCCCACCGGCCGCAACATCTACGGCTTCGATCCCTTCCGCATGCCGAGCCCCTACGCGGTATCCGACGGTGCCCGCCAGGCCGACCGCCTGATCGCCCGCCACCAGGCCGATACCGGCAGCCTGCCGGAAACCGTCGCTCTGGTCCTCTGGGGTTCGGACAACCTGAAATCCGAAGGCGGCCCGATCGCCCAGGCCCTCTGGCTGATGGGCGCGCGCCCCCGCCGCGACTCCTATGGCCGCCTCGCCGGCGCCGAACTCATCCCGATCGACGAGTTGGGCCGCCCGCGCATCGATGTCGTCATCACCCTCTCCGGCATCTTCCGCGACCTGCTGCCCCTGCAGACCAAACTCCTCGCCGAAGCCGCCCTGCTCGCCGCCGAAATCAACGAACCGGCCAGCCGGAACTTCATCCGCAAGCACACGCAGGATTTCATCGCCCAGCACGGCGGCAGCGTCGAAGACGCGGCGCTGCGCGTCTTCAGCAACGGCGACGGCACCTACGGCGCCAACGTCAACCAGCTGGTCGATTCCGGCGCATGGCAGAACGAGGACGAACTCGGCACCGCCTTCGTCAAACGCAAGGGCTTCGCCTACGGCGTCGCAGGCCGCGCCGAACGCCACGATGCGGTCTTCGGCGCGATCCTCAAAACCGTCGATGTCGCCTACCAGAACCTCGAATCCCTCGATCTCGGCGTCACCACGATCGACCATTATTTCGACGGTCTCGGCGGCATGAGCCGCGCGGTCAAAGCCGCCCGCGGCAGCGATGCCGCCCTCTATATCGGCGACCAGACGACCGGGGAGGCCACCATCCGCACCCTCGCCGAACAGGTCTCGATCGAAACCCGCACCCGCATGCTCAACCCCAAATATTTCGAAGCCATGCTCAGCCACGGCTCGGAAGGCGTGCGCAACATCGAGGCCTCGGTCACCAACACGCTCGGCTGGTCCGCCACCACCGGTCAGGTCGATCCCTGGATCTACCGTGAAATCAGCAACGTCTTCGTGCTCGACCCCGAAATGCGCGACCGCCTCGCCAAACTCAACCCGGTCGCCTCGGCGAAAATCGCAGGCCGCCTGCTCGAAGCCCACGAACGCAACTACTGGACTCCCGACGACGCCACGCTCGAAGCGCTGCGCGCCGCCGGTGCCGAACTCGAAGACCGGCTCGAAGGGCTGGATATGGAGCGCGCAGCATGAACGACATCAGCACGGTCAACAAACTCGCAGACCGCATCAGCGGCTCAAGCTGCAGCACCTCCTGCGGTGACGGCGAAGGCAGTTTGCAGGTCGCCCTCGACCCGCACATCAAAATCACCGGCGCCAAGGTCTTCGCGGTCTACGGCAAAGGCGGTATCGGCAAAAGCACCACCTCGTCGAACCTTTCCGCCGCCTTCAGCAAACTCGGCAAGCGCGTGCTCCAGATCGGCTGCGATCCCAAGCATGATTCCACCTTCACCCTCACCAAGCGCCTGGTCCCCACCGTAATCGACGCGCTCGAAGCGGTCGATTTCCACCCCGAAGACCTCCGCATCGAGGATTTCGTCTACGAGGGCTTCGGCGGGGTGCAGTGCGTCGAAGCCGGCGGCCCGCCCGCCGGCACCGGCTGCGGCGGCTACGTCGTCGGCCAGACCGTCAAACTCCTGAAAGAGCATCATCTGCTCGAAGATTCCGACGTCGTCATCTTCGACGTGCTGGGCGACGTCGTCTGCGGCGGCTTCGCCGCCCCCCTGCAACACGCCGACCGCGCCCTGATCGTCACCGCCAACGATTTCGACAGCATCTTCGCGATGAACCGCATCGTCGCGGCAATCGCGGCGAAGGCGAAAAACTACAATGTCCGCCTCGGCGGCGTCATCGCCAACCGCTCGGCGGCGACCGACCAGCTCGACAAATACAACGCCGCCACCGGCCTCTCCACCCTCGCCCGCTTCGCCGATCTCGATGTCATTCGCCGCTCCCGCCTGAAAAAATCGGTGCTGTTCGAAATGGAGGACAGCCCGGAACTCGACGCGGTGCGCGCCGAATACATGGCGCTCGCCGAAACCCTCTGGGCCGGCGTCGAACCGCTCACTGCCACCCCGCTCAAGGACCGCGAGATCTTCGACCTGCTGGGGTTCGAATAATGCCCGAGGCGACCTACCAGCTCCGCCGCGGCGAGATCGAAACCTATTTCGACCGCACCGCCGCCACCGCCTGGGCGCGCCTGACCTCCGATGCCCCGGTCAGCGGCATCCGTGCCCGGGTCCGCGCCGGGCGCGACGCCATGCGCGCCACCATCCTGTCCTACCTGCCGGACGACCTCACCGGCGCCCGCCTGCTCGATGCGGGATGCGGCACCGGCGCCCTGTCCCTCGAAGCCGCCGCGCGCGGCGCCGATGTCGTCGCGGTCGATCTCTCGCCCACCCTGATCGACCTCGCCCGCAGCCGCGCCGCCAATATCCCCGCTGCCGCCCACATCGAGTTCCGCGCCGGCGACATGCTCGATGCCAGCCTCGGCAGCTTCGATTTCGTGGTCGCGATGGACTCCCTGATCCATTACCAGCGCGCCGATGTCGTCGCCTCCCTCGCCCGCATCGCCCCGCGCGTCCGCCACAGCATCATCTTCACCTTCGCCCCCGGCACCCCGCTGCTCGTCACCGCCCGCATGATCGGCCGCCTGTTCCCCCGCAGCGACCGTTCCCCCGCGATCGAGCCGCAGCCCGAAGTCAAACTCCGCCGCGCCATCCGCCAGACCCCCGCCCTCGCTGGCCTCACCCCGGCCCGCACCAACCGGATCTCGCGCAGCTTCTACATCTCCCAGGCCCTGGAGCTGTCCCGATGAGCAAGCGCACCATCGAGCGGAAAATGACCCCGTTCTGGATGAAGCTGGACACCAGCTGGCTCCCCTTCGCCGATGCCGCCACCCCCGAACTGCCGATGCGCCGCCTGCTCCGCCTCTCGCTGTTCCAGCTCACGGTGGGCATGTCCGCAGCCCTGATGATCGGCACGCTCAACCGCGTCATGATCGGGTGGTGTAACCTGACGTCTGGAAATTCATTTTGGGTTGGGAGTTGGTGCCCTTGCCGGGGCATGCCCCGGCAAGGGCTGTTCATTCTGGTATTCCATGCAGTTGTTCACACCAACATGGAGACCGATGAATGGACGCCAAAAAGGATACGATTATCGAGGCACTTTTGGAACATCTGATCGAAAACGGCGCAGGCGATATCGCCACGGTATTTGCCAGGACCTTCGAACTCGCCATGCAGATCGAGCGCGAACGCTTCCTCCACGCCAGTCACTACGAGCGCAACCCCGATCGTCAGGGTTACGCCAATGGCTACAAGCCCAAGCGGATCGATACCCCGGCCGGGTCGATCACCGTCGATGTCCCCAAAACCGCCGGTCACGTGGGCGAACCCTTCTACCCACAGTCCCTCGAACGCGGCCGACGCTCGGTCCGCGCCGTCATGGTCGCCGTCGCCGAAATGTACATCAAAGGCGTCTCCACCCGCGACGTCGAGGCCGTCATGCGCGAATTCGGCATCGAAAGCCTCTCCTCCGCTCAGGTCAGCCGCGCCAGCAAGCTGCTCGATGACGAACTCGCCGCCTGGCGCACCCGACCCCTCGCCGAGATCCGCTACCTCATCCTCGACGCCAGATATGAAAAAATGCGCGATAATGGCGTCGTCCGCGATGCCGCCGTGCTCTCGGCCATCGGCATCGGACCCGATGAACGCCGCCGTGTCCTCGGCGTCTCGGTCGCCCTTTCCGAGGCCGAAGTCCATTGGCGTGCCTTCCTCGAAAGCCTCCATCAGCGTGGCCTGCGAGGCGTCGAATTCATCGTCTCCGATGACCATGCCGGATTGCACGCCGCACGCCGCGCCGTCTTCGGCGCCGCACACTGGCAACGATGCCAGTTCCACCTCGCCCAAAACGCCATCCACCACGCCCCCAACCACGCCATCCGCAAACGCATCGGCGCAGAACTCCGGACCGTCTGGAACGCAAATTCCCTCGCCGCTGCCCAGATCGCTCTCACAACCCTCGTCAATGCCTATCGCGACACCGCACCAAAGCTCGCCGATTGGCTCGAACGAAATATCCCCGAAGGCCTCACCGTCTTCACACTGCCAGAACCCCACCAGCGCCGGCTTCGCACTTCCAACCCCATGGAACGCGGCATCCAGCAGGAACTCAAACGCCGCACCACCAAAATCAGGGTCTTCCCCAACGAAGCCTCCCTCGAACGCCTCGTCAGCGCCGTCCTCGTCGAAATCGATGAAAAATGGGCCGCCGACACCAAGGGCTACATCAAGTGGGACTACCAGGATGCCTGACCCCCGCTCGCCCTATTTTCCAGACATCAGGTTGCTCAATCCATGATCGTCGAACTCCACGTCTCCGCCGCCCTGGTCTCCTTCATGATCGCCCTGCCCCTGCTGCTCGCCCCGGTGCGCGCGGTGATCGGCTTCCGCTCGGATGGTTACCGCTCGGTGTTCGGCTGGCGCCGGGTGCCGTTCATCTGGTTCGGCACCATGGCCCAGTTCGGCGGTCTCGCGGTGATGCCGTTCGCCCTGATCATCCTCAGCGGCAATGCGGTCGGCCTGCCGATCTGGGGCAAAATCGGCGGCGCCCTCGCCTTTCTGTTGGTCGGCGCGGGCATGCACACCACCCAGACCGCCGGCCTCGCCCTCGCGACCGACCTCGCCCCCGAAAGCGCCCGCCCGCGCGTCGTCGCCATGCTCTGCGCCATGCTCCTCGCGGGCATGATCTTCGGTGCCCTCCTGTTCGGCTGGCTGCTCACCCCCTACGACCAGTTCCACATGATCCAGGTGATCCAGACCACCGCGCTGATCACCATCGTGCTCAACAGCATCGCCCTCTGGAAACAGGAACCCCGCCGCCGCTACGCCGATGACGAAGCCCTGCCGGACCGCCGCGCCGGGATGGAAACCCTCGCCGCCGCCTGGGGCCTCTTCCGCGCTCAGCCGCTCGCCATCCGCCGCCTCGTCACCATCGGCCTCGGCACCCTCGCCTTCTCGATGCAGGACATCCTGCTGGAACCCTATGGCGGGCAGGTCCTGCACCTCCCGGTCGGCGAAACCACGGCCCTCACCGCCATGCTCGCCGCCGGCGCCGGCATCGCCGCCCTGGTCGCCCGCGCCCGCCTCACCCGGGGCGGCGATCCCTACCGCATCGCCGCCGCCGGGGTCATGGTCGGCCTGCTCGCCTTCAGCTGCGTGATCTTCGCCGCCCCGCTCCATTCCGGCCTGATGTTCGGCGCGGGCGTCGGGCTGATCGGCTTCGGCGGCGGACTGTTCCTGGTCGGCACCCTGTCGGATGCCATGAACCGCGTGGTGGGCGACATGAGCGGTCTCGCGCTCGGTGCCTGGGGTGCGGTGCAGGTCCTCGCCTCCGGCATCGCCATCGCCATCGCGGGCGTCCTGCGCGGCACCATCGCCACCCTCGCCACCCACGGCGCGTTCGGTCCCAGCTTCACCGGCCCCGCCGTCGGGTACGACGCGGTCTATCACATCGAAATCTACCTGCTGTTCGCCACGCTCATCGCGATCGGGCCGCTGGTCCGCCGCTCCACCGCCCCCACCGCAACCAGCGGCCCCGCGCAGCACGACGCTGCGTTCGGCCTGAAATAACCACGAGGTCCGTCATGCAAACCGGTGCAATCACTCCCTATATCGACGTCGCGCAATTGGTCCTCTACGCGTTCTGGATCTTCTTCTTCGGCCTCGTGATCTACCTGCAGCGCGAGAGCAAGCGCGAGGGCTACCCGCTGGTCACCGGCCACAAGGGCAAGCGCCTCGAAGGCTTCCCGCCGCTGCCCAGCCCGAAAACCTTCCTCCTGCCGGACGGCCAGACCAAAACCGTGCCCTGGAACGAGCCGATCGAGGTCATCAACGCCCGCCCCAGCGCCCCGTGGGACGGCGCGCCGATCATCCCGCTCGGCAACCCGATGCTCGATGGCATCGGCCCCGCCGCCTACACCCAGCGCGGCACCGACCCCGAGCGGATGCCGGACGGCGAAATCCGCATCGTCCCCCTCCGCGTCGCGACCGATCACTGGGTCGCCGCCGAAGACCCCGACCCACGCGGCGCGCCAGTGATCTGCTGCGACGGCACGATCGGCGGCACCGTCACCGATATCTGGATCGACCGCGCCGACCAGATGCCGCTCTGGATCGAAGCGAGCGTCACCGCCGACCCCGCCCGCCGGGTGATGTTCCCGATCGCGCTGTGCCGGGTGATCTCGAACGCCAACCCGTTCGACAATGCCTGGGTCAGCTTCGGCAGCATCGTCAGCGGCAGCCGGGGCCGCTCCGGCCTGCCCCGCTCGGCCAGCGGCGTCTCGGTCAAACTCGCCTCGGTCACCGCCGCGCAATTCGCCATCGCGCCCGGCATCGCGCATCCGGACATCATCACCCCGCGCGAGGAAGATCGTCTGATGGCCTATTTCGCCTCCGGCCATCTCTACGCCACCGCCGCCCGTTCGGAGCCGCTGCTGTGAGCGCCCCGCACGATCAAGCAGCCCGCCGCACCCCCACACGCGGCCTGCCGCACGAGCTGCCCGCCGGGGAAACCCTGCTCTGGCAGGGCGCACCGAGCTTCCGCGCCCTCGCCTTCGGTGCCTTCCATCTGCGCTTCTGGGCGATCTATGTCGCGATCATGCTGGCCTGGGGCATCATCAGCGCCCTGATCTCGCATCATTCGATGCAGATGGCCGAAGCCGCCGGATTCTGGTCGCTCTTCCTCGGCGTGCTCGCCCTCGGCCTGGTCCTCGGCTTCGCCCTGCTCACCGCGCGCACCACCATCTATTCCATCACCAGCAAACGCGTGGTGATCAGCTACGGTGCCGCCATCCGCAAGCATTTCAACCTGCCGTTCCGCGCCATCCTCTCGGCCGATCTCCGTACCGCGCCGGACGGCACCGGCGATATCGTGATGGCACCGGAAGCCGACCGCAACCTCTCCTACATACTGCTCTGGCCCCACGTCCGCGCCGGCCGTCGCGCGCGGGTCGAACCGGTGCTGCGCGGCATCCCCGAGGCCGGGCGCGTCGCCCGCCTGCTCGCCGAAGCGCTCGACCCCGCCCGCCCCGCAACCCTGCCGATCCCCGCCCTCACCCCCTCGCGCGGCGACATCCGCCAGGATAACGGTGCCATGACACCCTCCCTCGCCTCGCGCGGTCACGCGGCATGAGCGACACCGCCCATTTTCACGACGACGACGCCCCGCCCCATGTGCCGCGCTGGGCGGTCATCGCGGCGGGATGCCTCATGCTCGGCACCGTGGCGCTGGCCACGATCTCGCGCCTGACCACCCCCGCCTACACCCTGCCCCCCGCCACCGCGCCGATCATGGCGCTGCGCTTCCTGCAAACCCCGGCCCAGGCCCTGATCGTGCAGAACGCGGCAACCGGCAAACAAATCACCACACTCGCCCCGAGCGCCGATGCCTTCCTGCGCACCACCCTGCGCACCATGATCGAGGCCCGCCTCGCGGACGGTTTTTCCCGCACAGCCCCGTTCCTGCTGATCCCCGCCGCCCACGGCGTCCTGATGCTCGACGATCCCACCACCGGCGAACACATCGACCTGCAAGCCTTCGGCCCGAGCAATTCCGGCCAGTTCAAGGCCCTGATGCACGATAACGGAGACAACTCATGATCGGCACCAAACAACGCGTCGACCTGCGCTGCCTGCTCGATTTCGAACAGACGCCGGAAAGCCTCCACGCCCACGCCATCCCCCAGGATGTCGAGATCCGGCCCGGCGATGAAATCCTCCTGCACGACGTCCCCGACATGGTCGGCTTCGGCGAGCGCCTGACCGGCGAATGCGGAGCCACCCTTCTGCGCGCCGGCCCGCTCGAACGGCTCTGGACCCAGTTCCGCTCGCTGTTCGAAATCGCCGAGCTCTACGAGGTCGGCTTCCAGCCGCTCGACGACGTCAATATCGCGACCATCCACCACGGAGCCTGAGATCATGAACGCCATGACCAGCACCATCGCCGCCCCCGAGGCCCATACCGCCCCCAACGCCCAGACCGCTCCGAACGCCCAGACTGAAGCCGCGCAGAACAGCACCATGCTGAGCCCGCGCTTCTACACCACCGATTTCGCCGCCCTCGACAGGATCGACGTCGGCCCGATCCGCGATCAGTGGGAAACCCTCATGGAAGAGCTGAAAGCCGACCCCAACAAGGGCCATTTCGCCCGAACCGACGAATTCAAGGTCGATATTTCGGGCATGCCCGAACCGCTCCGCCGCGAATTCCTCGATTTCCTGGTCAGTTCCGTCACCGCCGAGTTCTCCGGCTGCGTGCTCTACGCCGAAATCAAGAAGCGCTGCGGCAATCAGGATCTCCGCCGCCTGTTCGGCTATATGAGCCGCGACGAGGCCCGCCATGCCGGCTTCATCAACGAGGCCCTGCGCGACCTCAACACCCGCGTCGATCTCGGCTTCCTGACCCGCGCCAAAAAATACCATTTCTTCAAGCCGAAATTCATCTTCTACGCGACCTACCTGTCCGAAAAGATCGGCTACGCCCGCTACATCACCATCTACCGCCAGCTCGAAGCCCATCCCGAGCTGCGCATCCACCCGATCTTCAAATGGTTCCGCGAATGGTGCAACGACGAGTTCCGCCACGGCGAAGCCTTCGCCCTGCTGATGCGCGCCAACCCGTGGATGCTCACGGGACTGAACAAGCTCTGGGTCCGGTTCTTCCAGCTCGCGGTCTTCGCCACCATGTATGTGCGCGATCACGCAAGGCCGCATTTCCACGCCGCCCTCGGCCTCGACCCCACCGAATACGACATGCAGGTGTTCCGCATCACCAGCAAAATCGCCGAGCAGGTCTTCCCGATCACCCTCGACATCGAAAACCCGAAATTCCTCGCCGGACTCGAACGCCTCCGTAAAATCGATGTCGCCAATCAGGCGATCCGCGACCACAAGGGCATCGGTGCCAAACTCAAACGCGCGGGCCATGCGGTGCAGGCCGCCGCCGCCTTCGCTTCCCTCTTCCTGATGCGCGCCAAATCCAAACCCCTCCCGGCGGATGTGCGCCTGCAACCCGCCTGGTAAGGAGACAAGCCCATGAGCAACTACATCATCCCCGGCCTGTTCGCCCTGTTCATCTGGTGGTTCAGCACCGGCGCGATCATCTTCCTCGATGGCCTGCCCCGCCCGACCTTCAAATGGAGCATGCTCGGCGCCACGGCGGTGTTCGCCATCTGCGTGATCGGTCTGGTCAAGGTCAGTGGCGAAACCACCGTCGCCGCCGCCTACTGGGCGTTCGGCTTCGGCCTGTTCGCCTGGGGCTGGCAGGAAATCAGCTTCTACATGGGCTTCGTCACCGGCCCGCGCACCGCCTCCTGCCCGGAAAACTGCAAGGGCTGGAAGCATTTCGGCCACGCGATCCAGACCAGCCTGTGGCACGAGCTCGCCATCATCGCCTCCGCCGCGCTGATCATCGGCCTCACCTGGGGCCAGCCCAACCAGGTCGGTGTCTGGACCTTCATGGTCCTGTGGTGGATGCACCAGAGCGCCAAGCTCAACGTCTTCCTCGGCGTGCGCAACCTGAACGAGGAGTTCCTGCCCGAACACCTCAACTTCCTCAAAAGCTTCCTCAAGCGCAAATCGATGAACCTGCTGTTCCCGTTCTCGATCACCATCTCCACCGTGATCGGCACGATCATGTTCGAACATGCGGGCCGCGCCACCACCGGCTTCGCCCGCGCCGGGGACACGTTCATCGGCGTCATGATGGCGCTCGCGATCCTGGAGCACTGGTTCCTCGTTCTGCCCCTCCCGGCGGCGAAACTCTGGAGCTGGGGTCTGAAATCCCACAAACCGGCCAAAGCCTTCGACGTCGAAATCGTCGCGGGCTTCCTCGGCGCCGGCAAAACCACCTTCATGCGTCGCCGGCTCGACATGCTCGGCAGCGTCCCCGCCGAATCGCGCGAAAAAACCGTCGTGCTGGTCAATGATTTCAGCACCGTCGGCATCGACGGCTCGCTGCTGCGCGGCCAGGGTGCCGATGTCGTGGAACTGCCCAACGGCTGCATCTGCTGCACCCTGAAAAACGACCTCGCCAGCCAGCTCGAAGAGGTCGTCGGCAAATTCGCCCCCGACCGCGTGCTGATCGAACCCTCCGGCGTCGCCGACCTCGCCTCGCTGATCGGCGTGCTCGAACGCCCGGCCATCGCGCCGTTCAAACGCAGCCTCACCGTGGTCACCATGATCGACGCGAGCGCCTTCCTCGGCGACTATACCGAAATGCAGGGTCATTTCAGCGCCCAGGCCCGGCTCGCATCGCTGCTGATCGTCAACAAGACCGATCTGGTCAGCGCCGCCGAACGCGACACCGTCGAGGAAACCCTGCAACGTCTCAACCCCGACGCCCGGATCATCACCGCCCGCTACGGCGCGGTCCCGGCGGACCTTTTCGCCACCACCAAAGCCCGCAAGGACCCCACCGCCGCCGACGACGCCCGCGCCCTGGCCAAACCCGCCCCGATCCGCCACGTCGCCGAACACCAGCCCATACCCGCCCCACTTGCCCCCGCCTCGATCGCCCCCGCTTCGATCGCCCCCGTTTCGATATCGCCGGCCCACGATCACGACGATCATGGCCACGATCATCATCACCACGACCATCACCACGATCATGGCCACGACCACACCTGCACCGACACCGGCTGCAACCACCCGGATCATGACCACGGGCACGACCACGCCCATCAGGACGCCCTCGGCTTCGGCTCCTGGGCCGGCACGCTCGACACGATCATCGACACCGATGCCCTCCGCCACGTGCTCGATGCCGCCGCCGCGGGCGAATTCGGCACCATCGCCCGGCTGAAAGGCCTCGCCCGCTCCGGTCGCGGCTGGGTGCAGTTCGACATTGCGGGCCACCGCGCCAGCATCTGCGCCTTCGCCGCCCCGGCCGACGAACAACCCCGCGTCATCGCAATCGGCCGCAACCTCGACGAAGCCGGCCTCGCCGCCGCCTTCTCCGGCTGCTCCATGCGCCTCGCCGCCGAATAACGCACCGAACTGGGAGACGACCGATGAACTACGAAAACTTCTTCACCACCAGCCTCGACCAGCTCCACCGCGAAGGCCGTTACCGCGTCTTCGCCGACATCGAACGCCACGCCGGCAGCTTCCCGCAAGCCACACGTTACGGCGCGGACGGTGAACGCAAGGTCACCGTCTGGTGCTCCAACGACTATCTCGGCATGGGCCAGCACCCCACCGTGCTGAGCGCGATGCACGAAGCGCTCGACAAATGCGGTGCCGGCGCGGGCGGCACCCGCAACATCGCCGGCACCAATCATTTCCACACCCTGCTCGAACGCGAACTCGCGGACCTCCACGCCAAGGACAGCGCCCTGCTGTTCAACTCCGGCTACATGTCGAACTGGGCCTCGCTCTGCACCCTCGCCCACAAACTGCCCAACTGCGTCGTCCTGTCCGATGCCTCGAACCACGCCTCCATGATCGAAGGCATCCGCCACAGCCGCGCCCAGTGCGAGGTCTTCGCCCATAACGACCCCGCCGACCTCGCCCGCAAACTCGCGGCGATCGACCCCTCCCGCCCCAAACTGATCGCCTTCGAATCGGTCTATTCGATGGACGGCGACGTCGCTCCCATCGCCGAGATCTGCGACGTCGCGGATCACTACGGCGCCATGACCTATCTCGACGAAGTCCACGCCGTCGGCCTCTACGGTGCCCATGGCGGCGGCATCTCCGAACGCGAAGGCATCGCCCACCGCCTTACGGTAATCGAAGGCACCCTCGCCAAAGGCTTCGGCGTGATCGGCGGCTACATCACCGGCTCGACCGCCCTGTGCGATTTCGTCCGCAGCTACGCCTCAGGCTTCATCTTCACCACCGCCCTCCCGCCGATGGTCGCCGCCGGGGCGCTCGCCAGCATCCGCCACCTCAAATCCAGCAGCGCCGAACGCGACCGCATGCACGAACGCGTCGCCCGCCTCCGCGCCAAACTCACTCGCGCCGGCCTGCCCCATCTCGACAATCCCAGCCACATCGTCCCGGTCATGGTGGGCGATGCCGCCCAGTGCAAATCGATCAGCGACGCCCTGCTCGACCGCTTCGCGATCTACGTCCAGCCGATCAACTACCCCACCGTCCCGCGCGGCACCGAACGCCTCCGCCTGACCCCCTCGCCGCTCCATACCGACGCCGATATCGACCATCTGGTCGACGCCCTCGCCACGATCTGGCACGAAAGGTCGATCCGCCACGCCGCCTGACCACCCTCCGCCTTGTCCCTCGGCCGCGCCCCCCAATATGCGGTCGAGGAGCCCGGCACACCGCCCCTCCGGCGCGCGTCGGAGATCACCTTGCTGAAACACCTCGCTTTCGCCGCCGCCATCCTCGGCCTCACCGCCTGCGCCATCCCCAAACCCGGCAGCTTCTACCGCAACATCAGCGCCAAAGGTGCCCGACCCGGCGCAATCCTGCGCGAACGCCCCTACGCCGCCTCACCATCGGATGCCACCGCCATCCAGGTGATCTACGCCTCCACCGGCGTCAGCGGCCACCGCGTCCCGGTCTCCGGCGTCATCTACATCCCCCACACCAAAGCCCCCAAAGGCGGCCGCGACATCATCGCCTGGGCCCACCCCACCACCGGCGCCGCCGCGGGCTGCGCCCCCTCGCTCGACGCCCACAACTTCGCCGGCCTCAGCCTCGCCGGCAGCATCCCCGGCCTGCAGAAATTCCTCCACGCGGGCGATATCGTCGCCGCCACCGACTATCAGGGCCTCGGCGTCGCCGGCACCCACCCCTATCTGATCGGCAAGGCCGAAGCCGCCGACATCATCGACAGCGTCCGCGCCGCCCGCGCCCTCCCGGGAGCCGATGCCAGCCGCAATTACGGCGTCTGGGGCCATTCCCAAGGCGCCCAGGCCGCCCTCTTCGCCGGCCAGACCGCCGCAGCCTACGCGCCCGACCTCCACCTCGTTGGCGTCGCCGCCGCCGCCCCACCGACCGCGCTCGGCCCCGAACTCCAGCACCCCAACTCCAACAGCGGCCGCGTCCTCACCGCCTATGTCTACGCCACCTGGTCGAAACTCTACCACGTCAGCATGACGCCCCCGGTCGCCCCGCAAGCCGTCCCCCTGGTCGAAAAAGCCGCGACCAAATGCATCAACTCGGTCGGCCAATACCTCATCGCCGCCCGCGCCGGTGCCGCCCTCAAACCAGTCTTCCTCGCCCGGAACCCGCTGACCACCCCGCCCTGGCCCGCCCTCTTCCACGAAAACTCCCCCGGCTACGCCCCCGCCGGCGCACCTCTCCTGATCACCCAGGGCACCGCCGACACCACCGTCCTTCCGAAATACACCAACGCCTTCGTCCGCCGCGCCTGCCAATTGGGCGACACCGTGGACTACATCAAACTCAAAGGCGTCACCCACATCTTCACCGGCTACCGCTCGGCCAAACTGGTCGCCGCCTGGTTCGCCCTGCGCTTCGCCGGCACCCCGCCGCCCACCACCTGCCCCGGTTGGATCGAAGTCAAAGGCTGACCAGCCACGCCTCCCACTCTGCCGAGCCGAACACCACCACATCCCCCGCCCCATGCCGCAGCAACGCCTCCCGCGTCGCCGCCACCGGCACCGGCAGATCCCCCACCCCGTTCACCACCACCTTGGCCACCACCACCCCCGCCACCCGCAACGCCTCGATCGTGCACAGCGTATGACTGATCGCACCGAGATACCCCCCGCACACCACAATCGCCGGCAATCCCAGCGCCACCATCCAGTCCCGCACCGTCCGCCGCTCATCCAGCGGCACCATCGCCCCGCCCACCCCCTCGATCAGCAACGGCACATCCGCCGCCGCCATCTCGCGCCGACAAAACTCCACCACCTCATCGAACGGCACCACCCGCCCCGCCCGCCGCGCCGCCATATCCGGCGATACCGGATCGGCAAACCGCCACGGACAAATCCTCCCCACCACCGCATCGCTGGTCATCTGCCCCATCGCCGCCAGCAACACCCCGGCATCGCTCGCAGCCGACCGCGCCGGCTGATACCCGCTCGCCACCGGCTTCAGCGCCCACGCCTTCACCCCACGCCCCCGCCAATGCCGCAGCATCGCCGCCGCCACATGGGTCTTGCCGATATCCGTCCCCGTCCCGGTCACGAAAAACTGCCTCATGCCACCCCCATCACCCGCTCGCGCACCACCTCTGCCAGCCGCATCACATCCGCCTCCCGATGCGCCGCCGAAAACGCGAACCGCAACCGCGCCGTCCCCTCCGGCACCGTCGGCGGCCGGATCGCCGCGACCAGAAACCCCGCCGCCTCCAACTCAGCCTGCCCCGCCAGCGCCGCCTCCGCACCCCCCAGCACCAGCGGCACGATGGGACTCGCCGCCTCCGGCAACCCCACCGCCCCGGTGAACATCCGCGCCAGCCGCACCGGACGCGCACATAACTCCGCATCCCCCGCCATCACATCCAGCGCCGCCGCCGCCGCCGCCACCACCCCCGGCGGCAACCCCGTCGTATAAACGAAACTCCGCGCCCGATTCCGGATCAACTCGCACACCGGCACCGACGCACATAAATACCCGCCATACCCCCCCACCGCCTTCGACAGCGTGCCCATCCGCAACGAAACCCCGTCATGCGGCGACCCGCGCCCGCCATCGAGCACCCCGATCCCATGCGCATCGTCGCTCATCAGCCACGCCCCGGCCTCCGCCGCCACCACCGCCAGCGCGTCGATCGGCGCGACATCCCCATCCATCGAAAACACCCCGTCCGTCGCCACGATCGCCCGCCGAAACCCGCACCCCGCCATCACCCGCCGCAAATCGCCCACATCGTTATGCCCGAACCGCACCACCGCCGCCCCCGACAACCTCGCCCCCGCCCAGATGCACGCATGCGCCAGCTCATCCACGAACACCGCATCCCCCGCCCCCACCAACGCCGGAATGATCCCGATATTCGCCAGATACCCCGACCCGAACACCACCGCATCCGCCGTGCCCTTCAACGCCGCTAGCCGCGCCTCCAACCCCCGGTAAAGCGGATGATCCCCCGTCACCAACCGCGACGCCCCCGCCCCGACCCCATACCGACGCGTCGCCGCCACCGCCGCCTCGATCACCGCCGGATGCTGGGATAAATTCAGATAATCGTTGCAGGAAAACGAAATCAGCCCCACCCCGTCCCGCACCGCAACCGCCCCCACCCCCCGCGCGACCTGCCGCACCCGCCGCCGCAACGAACCCGCCTCCAGGGCCGCCAGCTTCGCCGTCGCGAAATCGTCCAGTGACCGGGTCATCGGGGCGCGAACAAAAGAAAAGCACAGTCAAGCGCTTCTTTTTTTGTAAAAAAAGAAACAAAAAAACTTTTATTCGCTTGGTATCTGCCGCTTTTACTGTCTGCGCCTGAATTTTTCATCGACGTGTCCCCGCTGCGAAAACCGCACCCCGCTTCAACCGAACCGCCGCATAAACCCCCACCGCCGCCGCCGCAAACCCCGAAGCCGCACCCACCCCCAACGCCCAGCGCGGCCCGAACCGATCCGCCACCAAGCCGATCAACGGCGCCCCGATCGGCGTTCCCCCCAACGCAACCCCGACCCGCAACGCCATCACCCGCCCCCGCATCGCCGGCTCGGTCGAAAGCTGCATCAAACTATTGGTCGTGTTGGTAAACGTCAGCGTCGCCGCTCCCATGACCACGAGCGCCCCGGCAAACCACCAATACCCCGGCGCCAACGCCGCCAGCGTACACCCGATCCCGAAAACCCCCGCACCCGCCAGCAACGAACCGAACCCCGCCTCGCGCCGCCCCGCGCCGAACAAAGCCCCGGCAACCGTCCCCACCGCCATGACCGAAGACAAAACCCCATACCCGCGCGCATCGGCATGAAACACCGTAACCGCCATCGTCGAAATGAAAATCGGAAAATTCAATCCGAACGTGCCGAACAGAAACAGCATCGCCAGAATCGCGATCAGATCCGGCCGCCCCCGCACATACCGCAACCCTTCGATGAAATTCCCCTTGGCCCGCGTAACCCGCGCATGCGGATCGAGGTCGCCGAGCCGTAGAAACCCAAGCGACATCACCACCGCCGCGAACGAAACCCCGTTGGCCAGAAACGCCCACCCCGTCCCCCCATCGGCAATGATCACCCCCGAAACCGCCGGCCCGATCATCCGCGCGAGGTTGAACGAGGTCGAGTTCAGCGACACCGCATTATGCAGATCGCCATCGCCCACCAACTCTGCAACGAACGTCTGGCGCACCGGCGCATCGAACGCCGCCGCACTGCCGAACAGAAACGCAAACACATAAACCTGCCAGAGCCGAACAACCCCGGCCACCGTCAGCAGCCCGAGCCCCAGCGCCAGCGTGCCCATCACCGCCTGCGTCACCATCAGCAGCTTGTGCTGGTTCAGCCGATCCGCCGCCCCGCCCGTCCACGGCAACAACAGAAATTGCGGCCCGAACTGCAGCCCGAGCACGATCCCCACCGCCGAGGCGTCATGATGCGTGAGCCGCGTCAGCACCAGCCAGTCCTGCGCCGTCGCCTGAATCCATGTGCCGATATTGGAAACGAACGCACCAATGATCCACACTCGATAATTGAACCCGCGCAGCGACCGAAACACCCCGATCGCACCCACCCTCACAGACGCTCCACCCGGTTCCCGCCATGAAATCGCCCGAAATGCCGGGCCGAAAACACCGCAATCACCAACGCCCCCGCCCCGCTCGCCAGCACGTCATACGTATCCCGCAGCCCGAACTGCCCAACCCGGCAGATCAGCACATACCCGACCACAATATTGAAAAACCCCCACACCACATTGACGGTGGAGGACGACAACCCCTCCCCCGGCGGCCTGGCAAACGGCGACTGAAACGCCCGACCCATCATGCCGCTGACAAAATGCGGAATCGCATTCGCGAACAACGCGCCGCCGAAAAAATAGGCCGCCAGATCAAGCCCCCTCACGATCCCCCCTCCCGTGCGTCGAGCAGGGCGATAACGTCGCGCGTCACCCCGGTCTCGCCGAGCCGCGGAAACACGTTCGCGATACTGTAATCATGCGCCCCCGCCCGCATATCGGTCATGGCATCGATCGCAAGCGTCACGTTGAACCCAAGCTCATACGCCTGCCGCGCGGTCGCCTCCACGCCGGTCGCGGTCGCAATGCCCGCAATCACCACCTGGGTCACCCCGAGCGCCTTCAGCCGCGCGTCCAGATCAGTGGTCGCAAACGCCCCCCACGACCGCTTCGTCACCAGAATATCGCTGTCCCGCCGCCCCAGTTCCGCAACGAGATCCGCCCATCCCGCCCCACCGGGCAAAGCCGGACGCGGCTGTTCGGTCCGACCCGGCGCCCCGCCCGTCACATTGACCAGCACCACCGGCAACCCCCGCGCCCGGAACGCATCCGCAAGCGCCCGCGCCCGCTCGACGACACCCCCGACCGGATGCACCAGCGATCGCTCGACAATGCCCTTCTGCAAATCAACGACGATCAGAGCCGAATTCGGATCGAGCACGGTCAACGCCATAAAAATCTCCTTATCGAAAGTAAACCGGATCGTCCCGCCGTCAGTCCTCGACGAGCCGCTTGAGCAAGCCCACCGCTGAAGCAAGCTGTTCCTGCTCCCGAACCGACAGCCGCGCGGCAATCGTCCGGGTCAACCAATCCTGTTTGGCCACCCGCCCGTCATGAACCCGCTTGCGAAACAAATCTGTCAGCGCAAGCAGCGTCTGGCGCCCATCATGCGGATCAGGCGCGCCGCTGACCAAACCCGCCCCCTCCAGCGCAGCCACGATCGGCCCGATCGATTGCTGCCGCATCCCCTCCGCCCGCGCAATCGCCGCCGCCGTCGCCGGACCGTCCGACTCCAGCCGCAACAACACCGAAACCTGCGACGGCGTCAGATCCCCCTCACCTCCCTGCTCCCGCAACCGCCGCCTCAACTTGCCGAGCAACGCCCGCAACTCCTGTGCCAACATCGGCGCCAACGGCAAAACCCCATCACCCATCCGGCCACACTACAAGATAGTAAGGTAAACTGTCAAGGTAAACTGCACATAAGTAGCCCAATTGGGGTGAGGTCAAGGGAAGCAAGCACTCTTCTTTTTTTGCAAAAAAAGAAGCAAAAAAACTCTGATTCCCTCTGGTCCGTGCCGGTGAAACCACCTCGGACCCAGATCAAAAAAGTTTTTTGCTTCTTTTTTCCAAAAAAGAAGTGCCTTCCTCACTTTACTTCCTTCACCCAACCCCGCATCGCCGCAAACCCTTCCCGTCCTGCCCTGCCCGGTTTATCGTGGTGCCCGATGCCGTAGCGGCAAACCGGAGAGATCGATGTCCCTGACGCTCGAACACCCATCCCCCACCCGTGCCCGTATTGCGGCCCTGCTGGTTCTGCCGCTGCCCGAGCTGATTTTCCGTGCCCAGACCATTCATCGTCAGCATTTCGACCCGACCGCGATCCAGATTTCCACGCTTCTGTCGATCAAGACGGGCGGCTGTCCCGAGGATTGCGGCTATTGCCCCCAATCGGCGGGGTTCGAGGCCGGTGTTCCCGCCTCGAAGCTGATGGACCTCGAACCCGTGCTCGAAGCCGCCCGCCGCGCGCGCGATGCCGGGGCGCAGCGTTTCTGCATGGGCGCAGCCTGGCGTTCGCCCAAGGATCACGATCTCGATCGTGTCGCCGGCATGGTCGCGGGCGTCAAGGCGCTCGGCCTCGAAACCTGCGTCACGCTTGGTATGCTCCGCCCCGATCAGGCCAACCGCCTGAAATCCGCCGGGCTCGACTATTACAACCATAATCTCGACACCTCGCCCGAGTTCTACGGCACCATCATCACCACCCGCGTCTATCAGGACCGGCTCGACACCCTCGCCGCCGTCCGCGATGCCGGCATCAACGTCTGCTGCGGCGGCATCATCGGCATGGGCGAAGACCTCGACGACCGCGCCGGCCTCCTCGCCGCCCTGGCCGATCTCGACCCCTACCCGGAATCGGTCCCGATCAACGCCCTCGTCGCGGTCAAGGGCACCGCGCTGGGCGATGCCGCCCCGATCGACCCGATCGATTTCGTCCGCACCATCGCCGCCGCCCGCATCGCCATGCCGAAATCCTATGTCCGCCTGTCCGCCGGCCGCGAAGCCCTCTCGGACGAAGCCCAGGCGCTCTGTTTCCTCGCCGGTGCCAACTCGATCTTCTATGGCGACACGCTGCTGACCACCAGCAACCCCGCCGTCGCGCGCGATAACGCCCTGTTCGAAAAACTGGGCCTCACCCGCCAATCGTGACCACGCCCACCGCCACCCCGTCTCCCGCTGCGCCGCCAGCCTGGCTCACCACCGGCTGGAACCATGTCTGGCTGCCCTACGCCCAGATGCAGACCGCCCCGCTGCCGCTGCCGGTCGTGCGCACCACCGGCAGCGAAATCCACCTCGCGGATGGCCGCGTCCTGATCGACGGCATCGCCTCGTGGTGGACCGCCTGCCACGGCTACAATCACCCCCACATCATCCAGTCGGTCGCCGCCCAGCTCGAAGCGATGCCCCACATCATGTTCGGCGGCCTCGCCCACGAACCGGCCTACCGCCTCGCCACCCGCCTCGCCGCCCTCCTGCCGGACCCGCTCGACCGGGTGTTCTTCACCGATTCCGGCTCCGTCGCGGTCGAGGTCGCCATGAAAATCGCGGTCCAATCCCGCCTCAACCGCGGCCAGCCCAACCGCACCAAATTCCTCGCCTTCCACGGCGGCTATCACGGCGACACCTTCGCCACCATGGCGATCTGCGACCCCGAGGAAGGCATGCACAGCCTGTTCGCAGGCATGCTGCCCCCCCACATCATCGCCCCTTTGCCGCGCGATCCAACCTCCCGCGCCACCTTCGATGACCTTGTGGAACGCCACCACCACGAACTCGCCGGCATCATCGTCGAACCGCTGGTCCAGGGCGCCGGCGGCATGATCTTCAACGACGCCGCCACCCTCCGCCACCTCCGCACCACCGCCGACCATTACGGCCTCACCCTCATCTTCGACGAAATCTTCACCGGCTTCGGCCGCACCGGCACCATGTTCGCCCACCAGCAAACCGGCGTCACGCCGGACATCGTCACCCTCTCGAAAGCCCTCACCGGCGGCACCTCGCCGCTTGCCGCCACCATCGTCAGCCGCGACCTCTACGACGCCTTCCTCTCGGACTCCCCGGCGCACGCGCTGATGCACGGCCCCACCTTCATGGCCAACCCGCTCGGCTGCGCCGCCGCCAATGCCGCGCTCGACCTGTTCGAAACCCAACCCCGCCTCGCCCAGGCCGCCACCATCGCCGCCACCCTCCGCACCGAACTCGCCCCCTGCCGCGCCATCCCCGGCGTCAGCGATGTCCGCGTGATGGGCGCAATCGGCGTGGTCGAACTCGACCACATCGAAAACCCCGCCGCCCTGCGCCAGGACTTCATCGAACTCGGAGTCTGGGTCCGCCCGTTTCGCAATATCGTCTATCTCACACCTGCCCTGACGATCAGTGATGAACAGCTTCGTCTGCTGTGCAGGGTAGTGGGGGAAGGGTTAAGGAAGCGTTCTTTTTTGAAAAAAAGAACCAAAAAACTTCTGTGAATCCGGGCCCGTGCCCCTAAAAACGCCCGTGCCCCATAGGAGCGAAAGTTTTTTGCTACTTTTTTTCAAAAAAGTAGCCTTCTTTTTCGTGTCCCCGCTTTCTCACCCCCCACCCTCCGGGCGTATACAATCGCAATGCCCTGGACCCCCACCTACACCCCTCTCACCCTGAAGGAAAAACTCACCTTCACCGCGCGCAAACTGCGCGAGACCATGGCCACCCAGCACAAACTCCTCGGCATCGCCCTCCCGCTGCTCTGCCTGCTCGACGCCCGCTTCAGCAGCCTGATCAACCGCCTGCTCGACGCCATCGCCGCCACACCCGGCCCGCACCGCGCGCGATCCCCCCGCACCCAACCCGACTCCCCGCGCGAATCCCGCCCCCCAGCATGGCTCCGCAATTGGCACACAACGAGCCTCGGCCCACCGCCGCCTTTGCCGCGCCGCTTCGGCATCCTCCGCCGCACCTTCGCCCATTACACGGTCAACGGCTTCATCGCCCAGATCGAACACCTCCTCACCACGCCGGACATGCAGGAGGCAATTGCCCGAAACCCGGCCATCCCCCGCATCCTCCGCCCGCTCTGCCACCTCTGCGGCATCAACCCCCAGCCATCCTCACTCTGCCCAAACGCAAGCGCCAACCGCGCCCCAAACCCGCACCCCAACCCATCCCGGAACCCGCGCTGCCCGACCTCGACGATCGCAGCATCTGCTATTTCATCCCCAACCCCGCCAACCCGCGCAATTTCATCCCGGTCTATCCCCCCGGCTCCCCACTCCGCTACGACACAATCCGAAAACCGAAAAAATCCCGCTGACCCCCGACACTTTCGCACGCCTAAATCGTTACGATATCGCAATTACTTAATCGTAATGCGCGTTTTCCACGCTAACCCGCCCGGCCCCCGGCACCAGCGGTTGGATCGATCCCGACCTTATGCTTGAAATACTACCAAACCAACCCGACCACGAAAAAGGCTCCCGATGATCCAGACCCTCCTCGCCATCGCCGTCTTCGGCACCCTCGGCTGCTGGGCCCGCTTCGGCCAGACCCTGCTGATGCAGAACCTGTTCGGCCGCGAATTCCCCATCGCCGTCCTCAGCATCAACGTCATCGGCTCGTTCCTGATCGGCTTCCTGTTCTTCGAAACCCTCGACCGCCTCACCCTCGGCCCCGCCATCCGCACCGGCATCCTCACCGGCTTCCTCGGCGGCTACACCACCTTCTCCACCTTCGAACTCGAAACCCTGCTGCTCGCCGAAAACGGCGAAGTCCTCAAAGCCGCCTCCTACGTCATCCTCTCCGTCGGCATCGGCCTGATCGCCGTGTTCTCCGGCGCTTATCTGGCGAGAAACTTATGAAGGGATAAGCAAGCGCTTCTTTTTTGAAAAAAAGAAGCAAAAAACTTTTATACATTGGGCTTGTGCGGTCAAAACGCCCGTGACCCGGATTAACAGAAGTTTTTTGCTTCTTTTTACCAAAAAAGAAGCCTTCTTCTTCCCCTCCCGCCTCAACTCCGAAACAAAACCTCCCGCCCCATCGGCGTCCCGATCACTTCGTCCTCCACCATCACCGCCGCTCCCGCGATGATCGTCATCACCGGCCATCCGGTCACGATATCCCCCGCGAAGGGCGACCATCCGCACGGGCTTGCGAGCCAGTTCGTTTCGATCCGCCGCCGCTTGCCGAGATCGACCAGGGTGAAATCCGCATCGTACCCCACCGCGAGCCGTCCCTTGCCGACCGCGCCGTAAATCCGCGCCGGCCCCGCCGCCATCAGATCGACCAGCCGCGACAGATTGAGCCGGCCCTGATGGACCTGTTCGAGCATCACCGGCAGCAGCGTCTGCACGCCGGTCAGCCCCGCCGCCGTCTCCGGCCAGGGCCGCGCCTTGGCGGCGGCGGGGTGCGGGGCATGATCCGACCCGATAGTATCGACCAGCCCGGACGCCACCGCCCGCCACGCCGCCTCGCGATGCCGCGCCTCGCGAATCGGCGGGTTCATCACCGCATAGGCCCCCAGCCGCTCATAGGCTTCCGGTGCCGACTGGGTCAGGTGGTTCACCAGCACTTCGAGGCTGACGAGATCATGATGATCCGCAAGGAAGCCGAACTCCTCCCCGGTCGAGACATGCAATATATGCGCGGGCCGCCCGGTCCTGCGGGCGAGCCCCACAATCCGCCGCGTGCCGAGCGCCGCACATTCGGGATCGCGCCACACCGCATGATCGGCGAAACTCCCGCCCTGCGCAAAAGCCTCCCGCCGCGCCTGCAGGCGATATTCATCCTCGGAATGAAACGCGATCCGCCGCCGCCCCGAGCGCATCACCGCCTCGATCGAGGCATCGTCCTCGACCAGCAGGTTCCCGGTCGAAGACCCCGCGAACACCTTCACCGCACACACGCCGGGCAGCGCTTCGAGGTCGCCGAGCGCGCCGATATTCCCCTTGGTCGCCCCGACATACAGCCCGACATGGCACCATGCCCGCCCGGCGATCGACTCCCGCTTCGCCGCAAGGCTCGCCGCATCCACCGCCGGCGTGCCGGTATTCGGCATATCGAACACCGCCGTGATCCCGCCGAGAACCGCCCCAAGCGTTCCGCTCGCCATGGTCTCGACCCCGGGCAATTCCGCGGCCCCGGAATCACGGAAATGCACATGCGGGTCGATCAACCCCGGCAGCACATGCAACCCGGTCGCATCGATCACCCGCGCCGCCTCCCCCCGCGCATCGAGCGAAGCGATCCGCCCGCCTTGCACCCCGATCCGCGCGGGCGCCTCGCCCCAGGGCAGCACCGCCGTGCCACTCTCGATGATCAGATCGTATCGTCCGTCCATGATTATCGCTCCGCCAACACATCGAACACGCTGCCCGCACCCGACCCACCGAGCCCATGCCGGTGATGCCACAGCGCGAGAAACAACAGCCGCCAGCACGCCACCCCGGCCCGCTTGTCGGCGGCACGCGAAAAAATCTCCCGCACCCGCCCCGGCACCGTCATCTCCTGAATGATCGGCGCCCGCGCGACCAGCGGCGCCAGCTCATCGGCCCGCGCCGCGATCCACGCCGCCACCGGCACATCGAACCCCTGCTTCGGCGCGAAGGGCCGCGCCTGTGGCAAATGACGCTCCAGCCACCGCCGCAGCAGATATTTGCCCACCCCCCGCCGCGCCCGCAACCGGTCGGCCAGAGCGAAGGCAAACCGCGCCACCTCCCGATCGACGAAGGGCGTCCGCCCCTCGATCGCATGGGCCATCAGGCAGCGGTCGAGCTTGAGCAACAGATCATTGGGCAACCACCCGGCAATGTCCTCGCGCTGCGCCCGCTCCAACGCCGAGCCCCCCGGCGCCGAGCCCCCCACCACGCCGGAACGCGCCTCATCCAGCCCCGCCCGCCAGCCCTGCCCCGTCTCGCGCAGAACCCCGAGCCCGTCGAACGCCCCCCGCCGCCGCATCGGCCGCGCGAACGGCCAGGGCCGCGCCGCCGCCCGATACCGCCCGTACCCCGCGAACATCTCGTCCCCGCCCTCGCCGGACAGGATCACCTTGACCGACCCCTTCGCATGGCGGGCCAGAAACCAGGTCGGGATGATCGCGTAATCCGCGACCGGATCATCCATTGCCGCCACGATCGCCGGCAGATGCGCCCACATCATCGCCGCGTCGATCTCGATCCGCTCGTGGCGCGCCCCCACCGCCCGCGCACTCGCCGCCGCATCGTCGCGCTCGTCGGCGACAGTGCCGGTATCGAACCCGGCGGTCATCGCCAGCACCTTGCCCTCGTTGAGCCGCGCCATCAGCGCGAGGATCGCCGCACTGTCGATCCCGCCCGAGAGAAACATCCCGTAAGGCACGTCGCTGCGCTGATGCACCGCGACACTGTCCGCCAGCACCGCATCCAGCGCCGCCAGCGCCGCCTCCTCATCGCGCGGCACCTCGCCGGGCCGGACCGGATCATGGTGCGCGATCGTGGTGACCGCCTCCCCCGCGATCGCCAGCGTGGTCCCCGGCGCCACCCGGTCGATCGCGGTGAACACCGTCCGGGTCCCGGTGGTAAACTGCACCTGCAACAGCTCGACCAATCGCGCGGTCGAAATCCCCGGCGCCGCCAGCCCCGCCGCCACCAGCGCCTGCGGCTCCGATGCGAAGGCGGTCCCGCGCGCCGTCGCGCTTATATAAAGCGGCTTGATCCCGAATTCGTCGCGCGCCAGCAACACCCGCCCCGCCTGCCCGTCATCGATCGCGAGCGCATACATCCCCCTCAGATCCGGCGTGAAATCCGCCGCCGCACGGGCAAGGTACAAAGGCGGCTCGCAATCGCTGCCGGTCGCGAACCCGACCGTGCCGAGCCGCGCCCGCAATTCGGGATTGTTATAGATCTCGCCATTCCCGACCAGCGCCGACCCCGCGCCGAACAACGGCTGATCCCCGGTCGCGAGATCGATGATCGCCAGCCTCGTCTGCACCAGGGCGGCGCGGGCGCTGACATGCACCCCCGAGCCATCCGGCCCGCGATGCGCGAGCGCCCGCGTCAGCGCAGCCAGGGTCTCCGGATCGATCCGCGCACCGGGCTTCAGCGCGATCCCGGCGATGCCGCACATCAGCGCCCGCCTTTGCGGATCAAGTCACCGAGCAGGGTCCGCCACGCCGCCACCACGATGGGCGCCGCGAACTCCGCCTCGTACCGCGCCCGCCCCGCAGCCGCGAGCGCCGCACCCCGCCCCCGATCGCCCAGCACATCCGCAATGGCCGCCGCCAGCGCGGCCGGATCGTCGATCGCGACCAGCAGCCCGTCCACACCCTGCGTGATCAACTCACGCGGTCCTTCCGCCGCCGCCGCCACCACCGGCACCCCGGCCGAAAACGCCTCCAGCACCATGTTGCCGAGCGGCTCGTGGCGCGAAGAGGACACAAAGACATCCGCCGCCCTGAGCAACGCCCCCACATCGGTTCGCCAGCCCGGCAGATGCACGCGGTCGGCCACCCCGCAATCCCTGACCAGTGCGGTCAGCGCCGCCCGTTCCGGCCCCTCGCCCGCGATCACCAGATGCATGTCGGGGATCGCGGCGACCGCGCGGATCAGCACGTCGAACCCCTTGACCTCGTGCAACCGCCCGAGCCCGAGCACCAGCGTCGCCCCCGCCGGCACGCCGAGGCCCGCGCGATCCGCCGGGGCGGTCGCCGCGAAATCATCGACGAAATTCGGCACGTACGAAACCCGGTCCGCCGGCCAGCCCTCCTGCGCGATCCAGCGCACGATGTCGCGGGTGTTGCCGACCAGATGATCGCAGCGCCGGAAATACTTGAGATCGTAATACCCGCCGAGCCGCCCCACCAGAGGCCATGCCCCGCGCGGTGCCTGGCTGGCCGCCCGGCTCATCCAGGCCACCGCGATCTGGGTATCGAAATCGCGCAGCAATCGCCCCGCCCGCACCCGCGTCAGCGGGTCGAGCGGACCGCCGAACCGCAGCCCGCGCGGCTGCAATCCCGCCGCCCGCAACCGCGCCATCCGCGCCGGATCGGGGCGGATCACCGGCAGCACCGCCTCGCCGTCCCGATGCAGCGCGATGCTCAGCCGCTCGAAAAACAACTCCGCGCCGCCTTGCGCCGCCCCCGCCATGATCTGGGCGATCCTCATGCCGCCACCGCCTCGCCCAGCACGGCCAGCGCCGCCGCCTGAACCCGATCGACCGGGAGCGCGGCCATAGCCGCCTCACCCTCCGGCCCGTCCGCCACCACAAACGCGGTCCGCAACCCCGCCGGGGCATATTCCGAGGCGCGGGACCGGCCGAACAAACCCAGCGTCGGCGTCCCCGCCGCCGCCGCGAGATGCATCAACCCAGAATCATTGCCGATGAACAGGTCGCACCGCGCCAAACACGCGGCGGCTTCGGCGACGCTGAGCGCCCCCACCAGATCCACCGAACCGGGCAACCCCGCCAGCACCGGTGCCGCTGCCGCCCGCTCGTCAGGACCGGGGCCGCCGAACACCACGACCCGCCCGAAATCGAGACGCCGCGCGAGGTCGACGAAACGATCCGCCGGCCAGATCTTGCCCTCCCAGTTCGCGGTCGGGCCGAGGCCGAGCACCCGGCCGCTCCCGGCCATCAGCACGTCCGCCCGGGCCCGGTCCGCCGGCGCGGTCCACACCACCGGCAGCGGTGCCGGATCGAACCCGCAGGCCTGACCGATCTGGACATAGCGCCGCCCGGGCCGCCGCCCGCCGCGCACGATCACCCGCCGCCCGGCACGCAGCGCGTAACCCAAAGCCGAGCCGCGAAAATCGACGATCAGTTCCCAGCGGTCCCGCATCAGGCGCGACCAGAGCGAGACCCAATGCCGCTTGTAATCCTGTTTCTCGAAGACGATCAGCCGTTCCAGCCCGGGAAGACGCTCGAACACCCCGCGCGCCGCCGCCCCGCAGGCGACGGTGAGCCGCGCCTCGGGATGCGCGAGACGGAACCGCTCGACCACGCCCGATGCGATGACGGCGTCACCGAGACGCGAAGACGTGATGAACAGGATACGCATGCGGATGCCCTCCTAGCACGCCTTGCCGTGATGCGGCCAAGGGGCCACATCGGGCTCATGGCACAACTGGCATACCTGCCCGAACGGGGCGTGATCGAAATCGGCGGGATCGACCGCGTGGCGTTTCTTCAGGGTCTGGTCTCGAACGACGTCACCCGGGCCGCACCGGGGCACTGCGTCTGGTCGGCCCTGCTGACGCCGCAGGGACGGTATCGGGCGGAGTTTTTCATCTTCGCAACGGACGATGCCCTGCTGCTCGATGCGCCGCGTATAGCCATCCCCGACATCATCACCCGGCTCTCGCGCTTCCGGCTCCGCAGCAAGGTAACGCTGACGGATCGGTCCGAGGCGTTCGCCGTCCACGCCGGATGGGATGGCCATGTCGCCACCGGGATCGCTTCACCCGATCCACGGCTGGAGGCTGCCGGGGTTCGCATCCTGGCCCCGGCGCGGCTCGATGGGTCGGCAGGACCGGAGACCTATCTCGCCCACCGCCTCGCCCTCGGATTGCCCGACCACGCCGATCTCGAACCCGATACCACCCTGCTGATGGAAGCGGGTTTCGGCGACCTGCACGGGATCGACTGGGACAAGGGCTGCTATATGGGCCAGGAACTGACGGCGCGGACCCGTTATCGCGGCCTGGTCAAGCGCCGCCTCATTCCGGTCGAGGCCGGGTCCGAACTGCCTGAACGCGGCAGCATCACCGCCGGTGAGCGGGAGGCGGGCGATCTGCGCACCCATAGCGGCCGGCGCGGCCTTGCGATGCTGCGGATCGACCAGCTCGACCAGCCGCTGCGGATCGGCACCATCGCGATCACCCCCGCGCTGCCCGACTGGCTTCATCTGCCAGCCACGCCCGCCCCGATTGAAAAGGCCTCAGCATGATCGTCGTCCACCATCTCGAAGCCTCGCGCTCGCAGCGGATTCTCTGGCTGCTCGAAGAACTCGACCTGAAATACGAGGTCAGGCTCTACAAGCGGAACCCCAAGACCATGCTGGCCCCTGCCAGCCTGAAGGCGGTGCATCCGCTCGGCAAATCGCCGGTGATCACCGATGGCGACACCACGGTGGCGGAAACCGGGGCGATCATCGAATATATCATCGAGAAATATGGCGAGGGCCGCCTGATCCCGCCGCCCGGCACCGATGACCGGCGGCGCTATACCTACTGGCTGCACTACGCCGAGGGTTCGGCCATGCCGTATCTGGTGATGAAGCTGATCTTCACCGAAATGCCGAAACAGGGCCCCCGGATCGTCGCGCCTTTGCTGCGCATGATCGGCAATCAGGTCGGCGAGAAATTCCTCGATCCAAATATCGCGACCCATATCCGGTTCTGGGAGGACAGCCTGGCCAACATGCTCTGGTTCGCCGGACCGGAGTTGACCGGTGCTGACATCATGATGAGCTTTCCGGTCGAGGCCGCCAATGCGCGCGGGGCGCTGCGGGGCAATTTCCCGCGGATCAATGCCTTCCTTGCGGCGGCCCATGCCCGCCCGGCCTATCAGCGGGCGCTGGCGAAAGGCGGACCGTACCCCTACGCCTGAACCCGACCGAGACGGCGGCACCGCCGACGATCAGGACAGCGGCGGCGAGGATGGTGAGCGACAGGGGCGATCGTCCCGTCGCGATCAGCAACGCCGTCGATAAAAGCGGCGCGGCATAGGAGAGCGTTCCCAGAAGGGCGAGATCGCCGTGCTTGGTCGCGTCGTCCCACGCGAAGAAGGCGAGCCCGACCGGTCCGATTCCGAGGCCGATCAGGGCGAGCCATTGCAAGTCATCGGGGGCGACGGTCGGCTCGCTCGCCAGATGAACGATCAACCCGGCAATGGCGACGACCCCGCAGACCCCGGCGATCAGGTCGCTCGGCACGTCGCTGATCGTGCGATTGACCACCGAATAGAGCGCCCAGACGAAGGCGGCGGCGAGGGCGCAGAGGTAGCCGAGGGTGGAACCGGTGATGGCCGATGCCGCCGCACCATGTAGGATCAGGATGGTGCCGGTCAGTCCCATGAGTGCGCCGGCGACGTGCCTGAGATGGAGCCGTCCGCCCGGCAGGAAAGCGGCGAAGATCACGATCAGCAGCGGCCAGAGATAGGCGATCAACCCGGCCTGTGCGGGCGGCGCATGGTCGAGCGCGGTGAAATACAGCGCGTGGTAGGAGAATAATCCGATCGTGCCGATCGCCCAGGCACGCGGTGCCTGACGGAGCTGGCCGAGCCGCCCCCGCGATGCGAGCACGAGGAGACCCGCTGCGCTCGCCACCGCGAAACTGATGGTCAGGGTTTCGAACGGCGGGATTCCCCGCGTGGTCACCGAGAGCAGGGCCAATGTGGACCAGAGCAGGATGGCGATGACGCCGGTTGCCGTGGCGCGTGCGGCCCGGCTCAGAGGCGGCATGACGCCCGGTGGGTCACCCGCAAAGCGCCCGCCTCGCCGCACGATACTCGGCGATCAGCCGTTCGACCCGGATGCGGGCCGGCACCACCGCATCGATCGCGCCGATCCCCTGGCCCGAACCCCAGATATCCTTCCATGCCTTGGCCTTGGCACCTTCATGGAAATTCATCGCCGAGGCATCGCTCTGCGGCAGGGCATCGGGGTCGAGCCCGGCGGCGAGGATGCTGGGGCGCAGATAATTGCCGTGCACCCCGGTGAACAGATTGGTGTAGACGATGTCGCCGGCACCGCCATCGACGATCGCCTGCTTGTAGGGGGCCGAGGCATTGGCTTCGTCGGTCGCGATGAAGGCCGAGCCGATATAGGCGAAATCCGCCCCCATCGCCTCCGCCGCCAGCACCGAGCGCCCGGTCGCGATCGCGCCCGACAGCGCCAGTGGCCCGTCGAACCAGGCGCGGATTTCCTGCACCAGCGCGAAGGGCGAAATCGTCCCGGCATGGCCGCCGGCACCCGCCGCCACCGCGATCAGCCCATCGGCGCCCTTCTCGATCGCTTTATGTGCGAAGCGATTGTCGATGATGTCGTGCAGCACGATGCCGCCATAGGAATGGACCGCCGCATTGACCTCCGGCCTTGCGCCGAGCGAGGTGATCACCAGCGGCACGCGATGCTTCACGCAGAGTTCGAGGTCGCGTTCGAGCCGCGCATTCGAGCGGTGGACGATCTGGTTGACCGCGAACGGGGCAGCGGGCCGGTCGGGGTTGGCCTTGTCCCACGCGGCCAGCGCCTCGGCGATTTCGGCGAGCCAGTCATCGAGCATCGCCTCGGGTCGTGCGTTGAGCGCGGGAAACGAGCCGACGATGCCTGCGGTGCATTGCGCGATCACCAGAGCCGGGTTCGAGAGGATGAACAGCGGTGAGCCGATCACCGGAATCGCCAGACGGTTCCGTAACGACGGGGGAATGCTCATCCCCCGTCTCTGCCGCCGGTTTCCCTAAACGTCAACTACTCCCGATCAGGATGCCGACACCGAACACGATCGCCCCGCCGAGCGCCACCTGCATCGCGGCGCGGACCGGCGAGGTATCCATGTAATGGGCGCGAATCCACGAGATCACCGCGAGTTCGATCACCACCACGCCCACCGCCAGCGCCATCGCGATCCTGAAATCGGGGATCAGGAAGGGCAGCGTGTGGCCGATGCCGCCGAGCGTGGTCATGACCCCGGTGATGACCCCGCGCATGATCGGCGAGCCGCGCCCGGTCAGGCTGCCATCGTCCGACAAGGCTTCGGCGAAGGCCATCGAGATGCCGGCGCCGAGCGAGGCTGCGATGCCGACGATGAAGGCATCCTGCGGCCGGTCGGTCGCGAAGGCGGCGGCGAAAACCGGCGCGAGGGTGGAGACCGAACCGTCCATCAGTCCGGCGAGACCCGGCTGGATGTAGCGCAGCACGAAGTTGCGCCGCGCGGTATCGTCCTCATGGGAGACCACGGTCTGCGGCAGGTTTTCCTCGGTCAACTGGTCGGCGATGCGCTCGTGGCCGGCCTCGGCCTCGGCGAGATCGCCCAGCAGCTTGCGGATCGAGGGGTCGGAACTGCGGCTGGCGGCGAGGCGATAGAACCGCGCGGTTTCGACCTCCATGCTCTCGGCGAGCTTGCGGACATCCTTGATCGAGGGCTTGGGCAGTTGCCAGAGGGTTTTGCGATGGAGAAACCCGCGCACGTCGTGGCGGCGGATCAGGGGGATGTGATCGCCGAATTTTTCCTGGAACAGGTCGATCAGGCGGCGGCGATGCTCGCTTTCCTCCGCCGCCATGTCGAAGAACACCTTGGCCGAGCCGGGGAAATCGGCGTGCAGGCTTTCGGCGATATCCATGTAGATCCGGCCGTCCTCCTCCTCGGCGCCGATGGCGAGGGCGAGGATTTCACGTTCGCTGAGTTCTGAGAAATTTCGCATTGCGGCAAAATGCAGTCGCCGCGAGGATTGGTCAAGATTTCAGTTTTATTTGATAGTTATTCGCATTCGCAGATCGAAGTCCGGTCGATCCCGGCACACTTGCACCGTCGCCGAAACCCTGCATGATCCACCCATGAGTGCAACGACCCTGTCGATCCGGACCGAGATCGATCCCACCCCCTGCACCTGCGGCTCCGGATTGCGGGCCGTGCGGTGCTGCCGCCTGACCAGTGCGGGCTTGCCCGACCCTGCTAATCACGCCGTGCTCGATCCGTTGCTGGAGACAGCGCGCACCGCCCGCACCGCCAACCACAACCGCGAGGCCGAACGGCATTTGCTGCAACTGCTCGATCTCGCCCCCCATCACCGCGAAGGGCTTCGCCTCCTGTTCGAGATACGCCGGGGCGAGGGGCGGATGGCGGCGGCGGAGGCGCTGATCGCGCGGATTGCGGCATTGCCGCCCGATGTCGCGGCGGCGCATGTCCAGCACGCGCAACTGCTGATCAATCAGGGCCGCCACGCCGAGGCCGAAGCACCGTCCCGCCGCGCCGCCACGCTGATGCCGCGCGACCCGACCATCCAGCACATCCTCGGGATCGTGTTCACCGAGACCGGGCGGCTCGCTGCCGGGGAACGCCACTACAGGATGGCGCTGGCCTTCGGCGATGGGCGGGATGCCGCGTTGCTCGGCAACCTCGCCTGGAACCTCCGCCAGCAGGGGCGGCTCGACGAAGCCGCTGCCACCTACGAGGCCACGCTGGCGCTGCGCCGCGAGAATGCGCGCGGCCTTGCCGGTTATGCCCAGGTCGAGGCCGGGCGGTTGCGGCTCGATGCTGCCGAGGCGCTGCTGAACGAGGCGAGCGGGCTTGCCCCGTCCGACCGGATGATCGCGGTGCTGGCGGCGCTGACCCGGCTGCATCGCGGCGATCCCGAGGCGGCGCTCGCGCGGATCGAGGCGACGGCGGCGGCGATCGCGCCGCAATCGCTGGTCGCGACCGAATATGCGGCAAAGGGCCAGGCGCTGGAGCGGCTCGGCAGGTATGAGGAGGCGTGGGCGTGCTATGTGGCGGGGCGGAATTTCCAGCGCGAGCGGGCGAAGCGCGCGTTCGATCCCGCGCCGATCGCCTCCCGCCTCGCCGCGGTGAAATCGCTGTTCATGGCCGACCGGCTCGCCGGACTTGGTCGGCCCGGGCCGATCGCCGGGGCGGCAACGCCGGTTTTTCTGCTCGGGACGCCGCGCGCCGGGACCTCGTTGCTCGAACAGATGCTGATGCAGAGCCCCGCGATCGACCCGGCGGATACCCGCGCGCCTTTGCCGGAGCTGTCGCGGCTGCTGCCGGCCCTGGTCAGCGGCTTCGGCGGCGAGGCGCTCGGGTTTCCCGAGGCGCTGCTCGCGACCGCCGCCGGCGAGCAGCGCGATATTCTGCCGATGCTCGCGAACCGCTATCAGGCCCTGCTGCGCGCTGCCGGCGCGACGACCGGGGAGACCCGTTTCGTGACCGATCGCAACCCCGATCTGCCCTGGCTGCTCGGGTTCGCCGCCGCGCTGTTTCCGCTGGCGCCGGTGATCCATGTGATCCGCCATCCGCTCGACGCGCTGGTTTCGGCCTTCGCGCAGGACAAGCTCTACGAGGGCAATGCCGGGGTGACGCTGCGGGGCATGGCCACCCTGTTCGATGCCCAGATGAGCGCGATCGGGCAGGTTCGGGGCCAGACCACGCTGCGCTACCTGCCGGTGCGCTACGAGGATCTGGTGCGCCGCCCGGCGGCGACGCTGCAATCCGTGCTCGATTTCATCGGGATGGCGGCGGATGCGGGCGAATTGCTCACCGCCCCGCCGCGCGCGGTGCCACGGGTGCCAGCGCATCGCGCGGTGCATCGCGCGGCGCATGAGGGGGCGGTGGGCAGGTATCGGCGGTTCGGCGATGTGTTCGGCGAGGCGATGCCGCTGCTTTCGCCCTGGATCGCGCAGCTCGGATACGGCGAGCAGCGGGACCTTGCGGCATGAGCGGTGCCGCGGGGGTGAAGGTCACTTTGGGCGAGGTGCTGAACGAGATCAGCGCCTATGAGCGCGATGGCCGGCTGGAAGATGCCGAGGCGCTGGCCGAACGGGTGCTGCAGGCGGCACCCGAGCATCCGCACGTGCTGCATCTGTCCGGGATCGTTGCGTACCGGCGCGGCAAGATCCCGCTCGCGATCGAGCGGATGGAGAAATCGCTCGAACTTTCGCCGGGCGTCGCGGTCTATCCGCGCAATATGTGCGAGATCTATCGGGGGGCCGGGCGGCTCGACGATGCGCTGCGCATGGCCGAGCGGGCGGTGGAACTCGCCCCCGAGGATAGCCGGGCTCATTTCAATCATGCCCTGATCTGTTACGAGCGCCGCGAACTCGATGCCGCGCTGGCGGCGGCGGACCGGTCGATTGAACTGGACCCCGCGTTTCCCGAGGCGCATTTCGAACGGGCCGAAGTCCTGCTGCTCGGCGGGCGGCTCGCCGAGGGCTGGGAGAGCTACGAGTGGCGGTTCAAGCTGAAACAGGCCGAGGGCATGCTGCCCAAGACCGACAAGCCGCAATGGGACGGCAACCCGCTGCCCGAGGGCAGGCTGCTGATCGTGGCGGATCAGGGGTTCGGCGACTGCATCCAGTTCGGGCGTTACATTCCCTGGGCCGCCGAGCGTGCGCCGAAGCCGGTACTTGCGTGCAGCGGTGACCTCGTGCCGATTTTGCGCCAGATTCCGGGGCTCGGGCGGATCGTGACGCGCTGGGAGACCACCGGGGAGTTCGACGCCTATATGCCGCTGTCGGGCATGCCGCGCCTGGCCGGGACGACGCTGGAGACGATTCCCGCCACGATCCCGTATCTGCATCCCGATCCCGCGAAAATCGCGGCGTGGCGGCAGCGGATCGAGGCGCTGACCCCGCAGGGCAAAAAGCGCGTCGGGCTGGTCTGGGCCGGGCGGCCGACCCACAAGAACGACCGCAAACGGACCGTGAAACTCGAACAATTCGCGCCGCTGTTCGCGCGCGGCGACATCGCGATCGTCACGGTGCAGAAGGGCGACCAGATCGCGCAGGTCGGCGGCTATTTCGGGGCGGCGCCGCTGGTCAATCTCGGGCCGAGCATCCATGATTTCACCGATACGCTGGCGATATTGCAGAGCCTCGACCGGCTGGTGACGATCGATACCTCGGTCGCGCATCTTGCCGGGGCTTCCGGCGTGGCGACCTCGGTGATCCTGCCCTATGCGCCGGACTGGCGCTGGCTGCTCGACCGGGACGACACGCCCTGGTATCCCTCGCTGCGGCTGTATCGCCAGCAGCGGCCCTATGAGTGGGCAGGCGTGATCGAACGTCTGGCCGCCGAGCTTTGACGTTCCGGATCGGATGACGATGGGCAGATCGATGTTTCATGCGCGGATTGTGGCTTGCGCGATGCTGGCGGGGGCGGTGTTTGCGCTGCCGGCTCACGCATCCGGCACCACGCTGACACTGTATTCGCGGCTGAGCTACGCCCCGGCGGTGGTGGCGGCGTTCACTCACAGGACCGGGATCAGGATCAGGCTGCGCCGCCCGCCGCCAGCCGGGTTGATGGCGCGGATGATCGCGGAAGGGCATCGGCCGCGGTGGTCGCTCGCGTGGTTCTATGGTGCCGCCAGCGCGATCACGCTCGACCGGCGGGGGCTGCTGGCGCACGGGATTCCGATGCCGGTGGATCTGACGCCGGAGGCCCGCCGGGTGGCACCCGCGGATGGCGCGTTCGTGCTGACCGGACTGACCCTTGCCGCCGTGCTCGTCGCCCCGCGGGCCGCGCCCTTCGCACCTCCGGCGAACTGGACCGACCTCGCCAAGCCGGCCTATCGCGGGCTTGTGGGGATCAACGATCCGGTGACGTCCGATCAGAGCGTTGCCGCCGTGATTTCCCTGCTGCATGCCGGTGGCGGCTGGCCCGGCGGCAAGGGGTTCGTGGTGCGGCTGCATCGGGCCGGGTTGCACATCTATACCGATACCGCGACCACTCTGGCGGCGCTGCGGAGCGGGGCGATCCAGCTCGCGATCGTGCGCGGGTCGGCGGGGTATCATTACGCCGATCACATCGACCGGTCGCTGCGGGTGATCGTGCCGCAGCCGGCGACGCTGCTGCCCGCGGTGATCGCGATGGCTCACGGCCTCGATGGCGCGCGGCGATCCGCTGCGCTGTCGTTCATCGCGTTTGCGGAGTCGCCTGCCGGGCAGCGTATCGCCCGCGCCCGGAAGGGGGATGATGCGGCATTCCAGCCTGCGGTGAAGGATGCGGCGGTGCCGGATTATACCGCGATGCCGGCCACCGACGAGCTCGACCCGCAACACTGGGCGGGGCGGCAGGCCGCGATCGTCGCCTGGTTCTCCACGGCGATCGTCGGGCCGAGTCTGTAGGGCGGCGCGGGGCCGGGCATGTCCGACATTTCGGTTATTCTTGCGAGTTTTCTGACCGCCGGGGTCGAATGGGTCGAAGCCTTCACCATCGTGCTCGCGGTAGCACTCGCGATCGGCTGGCCGCGCGCGACCGCAGCCGCCGGTGCCGCGCTGGCGGTGCTGGCCCTGCTCACGCTGTTCGGGGCGCGGGCGGTCGACTCCGTCGCGGATCTGCGGATCGTGCAATTTGTCGTCGGGGTGTTTCTGACGCTGTTCGGCATGCGCTGGCTCGCGAAAGCGATCGCCCGGACCGCCGGGCTGAAGCGCCGGCGCGATGAGGCGGCGGCATTCGCGAGGGTTTCGGGGACGCTGGCGGCGACCGCGTCGCATGGCGCAATGCTGGTGGCGTTTCAGGGCGTGCTGATCGAGGGGCTGGAGGTCTGGTTGATCGTGGTCGCGCTCGGCACCCAGACCGGCCGCACCGCTGTCGCTGCCGGGGCGGCACTTGCCGCGCTCGGCACGGTGATGGCGGCGGGCATCATTCTGCGCGCACCGCTCGCCCGCGTGCCGGAGACCGCGATCAAATATCTGGTCGGCTGCGCCATTCTCGCGTTCGGCACCTACTGGATGCTGACCGCGATGGGTTATGTCTGGCCGATCGGGGACTACGCCTTGCCGGTGTTGATGACGGGTTATGCTCTGGGCGGACTTGTGGCGGTGCGCGCGCTCATGCAGCTCGCCCGATGAAAAAGCTGGTCGAGATCCTGCTCGGGGACGCCGCGACCCTTGCCTGGGTCGCCGGCACGATCCTGCTCGCCAACCGCCTGCTGGGCGGCCCCTGGCATGAGGTGACCGGCTTGCTGGTTCCCCTCGCGCTGCTGCTCGGCGTTGCACTGCTCGCCCGGCGCTGAGCCCGCGCGCCGAGTTGCTTCGCCCGGAGGCTTTGCCTATAAGCCCGTCGAGACGGAGAGGTGCCGGAGTGGTCGATCGGGACGGTCTCGAAAACCGTTGTACCTTCACGGGTACCGTGGGTTCGAATCCCACCCTCTCCGCCAGCATCCCGTCCGCCACTCCCGGAGCCGTTTTCAGTGGAAATCGAGAGGGAGCCACTCTGGGCGGGATTTTCGTTTTGATATCGTAACGATTACGGCGCGAAAATGTTCCGTGGCTGGGGCGGGAAATTCGCGATCGGGGGTGGCTTGGCGGCGGGTTCGTTGTGGTTGGGTGCGATTGTTGGGCGGCTGCGGGTGGCGGTGGTGTTTGCGCGAGCGCTCGCCGTTGCGGGCGGGCGGTGATGGCGGGGTTTGGGGAGGGGTGAGCGACGCCGACGGGTCGTGTGGCCGAGTTGTCGGGGTGGGGGATCGGGTGCGGGGCGTTGGGCTGGTTCGGCCGGTTGCGCGGCGTGGGGGCGGGCGTGTTCATCGGGCCATTCGAGGCAAGGCCAGCGGGTTCGGGCTGGCTTGCCGGTGAGGTGGGGCGCGCGGCGAGCGACGCCAGATGCCGGATGATCTGGTCGATGAGGGCGAGGAGCAGGGTGACGATGGCCTTGGTCAGTTTCGCCTGATCGTCCGAGGCCGAGATGTGATTGCGCAACCCGCTCATGGCCTCGGTCAAACGCACGGTCGAATGGTCTGAGGCCTGGGTTTCGTTCACGAGGCTAACAAAGCATGGTTGGCGGGGGGTGAGAAAGGGATTTCTGCTGGCGCGATGGCGGTGCGGCGGGGTTCGATTGCGCGGGTCAGGAGGTCGGGGCGGCGATTGACCGTGACGAAACAGGTGCCTCCGGCGATGCGGTTGCGGCGGTCGTCGGGCATGGGCGGAGAGGGTCGGGGATTTTAAAAAAGAGGCGAATGACGCTTCGCTCTTCCGCCCTACGCTTGCTGTTTTTGTCTTCTGGACTTGGTGTTGCCCAAGCGGCGGGGGTGGATGATGGGCTTCGCAAGGGCTCTGCCCATCCTACTTGCTTCGCTATTCCTTCTTCCGCTTGCTTTGCCTTGCTTCTTATTGGGCGGAAAATCAATTCCCGAACAGTTGGCCGAGATCGAAATCGTCATCATCCTGCCGGGTCATGTACTGGAAGCGCTCATCGCGTTTTTTGTTGATGTCGTTCTTTATCATTGTATTTCCCGATGTTGTAATCGCACGCATACCACCGCCTTTGCCGACATCACCACCGAAATCGGTCAGTCCGGTCTTGGTCGGGACAAAATGTGCGACCGACAGGGTGCCTCCAGACATGAAACATGTCACCACTACCGTAGCACCAATCCCTGACGATAAAGGTTCAGCCAACTTATTCTTGTGGGTAATAAATACTGCAGATTTAAGTGAAGTAATTATCTCCCATTGCGGTGTGCCTTGGAAGGAACAATTTGCCTCCCCGATTGCTTTTTTATTCTCGACGATATCAGCCCCCCAAGCGGCAAGCTGCCCGACTGTCATCACCAAGATTGTGCTAGTGCTTGCCTTCATACCGGGAATAGTACCAGCTGTGCGGTCAATTTGGCGTTGCTTCCCCATTGCCAGCAGAGTATTAAACGGAGTTGCATTTGTCACGATCACGAGATGCTTTGCACTGAAATTGTTGGTAACAAAATCGACGGTTAACCCTTGAGACGTGGTAACTCTGCCATTTTCGCTTTTCGCCCATCGCTTCACCCCTTTTTTTCCGGAGTTGATACTATATTCCTCACTAAAAAAACCTATCCCGTTCATGATTTTTCCTTTCAATTTGAACCAGAAATTAGAATCTACGGTCGGCTTGCATCGCCGTGACCTTAAGCGATCTCATTTTATTTAGAACCCGGCGCTCACGCGCCGGGCCAGTTGCAGTATTTAGCTCATCTTCATCGTCTTGAGGTCGAAGTTCACGACGCTCTGGGTGCCTGCCGAGCCGTCGTCTTTCATCGGGATGGAGACGAAGCTGATGGAGGAGTAGTTCAGCGAGAGCGACTCGTTCGGTTTTTCGCCGCCCGAAGACATGCTCAAGCCCGACATGATGACATCCTTCATTTTTACTTCGAGATATTTATCCGAACCGGAGCCGGCCTTGTTGGTGCGGACGAACACGATGTCGACGTCTTTTGCGCCGCCGCTGAGGGCTTCCTTCAGCAGGTCGGGGCTCGAGATGTCGTAGTCCTTGGTAATCGTGACTTCCGAAAGGCTGGGCAGGCTGGATTCACGGCCTTCGCCGCTGCCGGACTGCATGGCAACGCCGCGCCCGACGCCCCATTGCATGCTGTGGATCTCGATATATTTCTCGAAGCCTTCGGTGGTCACGTCGCCGTTGATCGCGGCATATTTCATGTAGACAGCCATTGGTCTTTCTCCTGCTGGGTTGAAACTTTAGCTTAGTTCGTAGCGGAACGACCCATCGGGACCAATTCCGACTTTGACGTGGGAGATCGCCTCGCTCGCGGCCATACGGGCCAGGACCTCTGCCGAGAGTTCGGGCAGGAGGGTGCGCGAGAGGATGTTTTCCACGTTGCGCGCGCCGGAGGAGGATTCCTTGCAGCGCGCGGCAATGGTTTCGACCAGAGCGGGGTCGTATGTGAAATCGGCCTTGTACGACGCGCGCACCCGGCGGGCGATTTTCGCGAGTTGGAGGCCGACGATCTGGCGGATCACCTCGTCCGAGAGCGGGAAATAGGGGACGATGGTGACGCGGCCGAGAAAGGCGGGTTTGAAATGCTTGGCGAGCTCCGGACGGAGGGCCTCGGCGAGGCCTGCGGCGTCCGGCGCGGTTTCGGGGTCGGCGAAGAGTTTGTCGATCAGGTCGGTGCCGGCATTCGAGGTCATGATGATGACGGTGTTCTTGAAGTCGATATCGCGGCCTTCGCCGTCTTTCATGTTGCCCTTGTCGAACACCTGGAAGAACACGTCCTGCACGCCGGGATGGGCTTTTTCCATTTCGTCGAGCAGGATCACCGAATAGGGGCGGCGGCGGACCGCTTCGGTCAGGACGCCGCCTTCGCCGTAGCCGACATAGCCGGGGGGGCTGCCCATCAGGAGGGAGACTTTATGCTCCTCCTTGAACTCGGTCATGTTGATCGTGGTGATGTTCTGTTCGCCGCCGTAGAGCAGGTCGGCCAGGGTCAGGGCGGTTTCGGTCTTGCCGGTGCCCGATGTGCCGACCATGAGGAAGACGCCGATCGGCTTGCGCGGGTCGGTGAGTTTGGCGCGCGAGGTGCGGATGGCTTGCGCCACGGCTTCGAGCGCATGGGGCTGGCCGACGATGCGGCGCTCCATCGTGGATTTCAGGTTGAGGACGGTATTGATTTCATTGGACTGCATGCGCCCGGCGGGGATGCCGGTCCAGCTTTCGACAATCTCGGCGACGGCCTGGGCATCGACCACCGGGAAGATCAGGGGCATTTCGCCCTGCGAGGCTTTGAGTTCGGCGGTTTTGGCCGCGAGTTCGGCGCGCAACGCTTCACGATCGGTCGGGGCGGGCGGCTCGAGGATGGTGACGTCCGCGCCGACCGCCTGAGCTTGCACGGCCGGTTCGGGCGTTTCGAGCCGGGTTCGCAGGGAGGCGATTTCGGATGCGAGTTGCTTCTCGATGGTGAAGCGGGATTCGAGGGTGGCGAGTTCATCGGTGAGGCGGGCGCGTTCCTCCGCGAGTTCCGCGACCCGTGCCGCGTGGTCACCGCCGCTCGCGGTCTCGCGATGGAGGATGGCGGTTTCGGTTTCGATCAGGTCGAGGCGGCGCTTGCGGTCTTCGATCGGGGCGGGTTCGGTGGCCTGGCTCATGGAGACGCGGGCGCAGGCGGTGTCGATCAGGGAGATCGCCTTGTCGGGCAGTTGGCGCGAGGGGATGTAGCGCGCGGAGAGGCGGACGGCTTCGCTCACCGCTTCGTCGAGGATGCGGATTTTGTGGTGTTTTTCGAGAGTGGCGACGAGGCCGCGGATCATGGCGGTGGCCATCGGCTCCGAGGGTTCCTCGACCTTGACGACCTGGAAGCGGCGGGCGAGTGCGGCATCGCGCTCGAAATATTTTTTGTATTCAGCCCAGGTGGTGGCGGCGATGGTGCGGAGTTCGCCGCGCGCGAGGGCGGGTTTGAGCAGGTTGGCCGCGTCGTTCTGGCCGGCCTGACCGCCGGCGCCGATCATGGTGTGGGCTTCATCGATGAACAGGATGATCGGGCGGGGCGAGGCCTTGACCTCTTCGATGACGGATTTGAGGCGGTTTTCGAATTCGCCCTTCACGCCGGCACCGGCTTGCAGCAGGGCCATGTCGAGCGTGCGGAGGATGACGTTTTTCAATGCATCCGGCACGTCGCCCTGGGCGATTTTCAGCGCCAGACCTTCGACCACGGCGGTTTTGCCGACCCCGGCCTCGCCGGTGAGGATCGGGTTGTTCTGGCGGCGGCGGGTCAGGATGTCGATGGTCTGGCGGATTTCGAAATCGCGGCCGAGGATGGGGTCGATCCGCCCGGCTTTGGCGCGGGCGGTGAGGTCTTCGGTAAATTGATCGAGAGCGGCGGAGCCGCCGGGGCGGGGCGCGCCGTCCTCGCTGCCGGTGGCGGGGGCACCGTCGGTCGCGAGGGTTGCGTTGTGCGCTTCGGTCGACGCGGACGTGATGGTGAGGAAATCACGTTTGAGAGCGTCGGGCTGGATTTTCAGCAACTGGCCCGATGCCTCACGGGCGCGGCGGGCCAAGGCATCGTCGGACAACAAGGCCCAGAGCAGATGACCGGAGCGGGTGCGCGAGAGACCGTGTTCGATCGAGGCGAGCAGCCAGGCCTGTTTGGCGAGATCGACGACATCCGGTGAAAGGGCCGGTGCGCGGGCGTTGCCGGTTTTCAATTTATCGAGTGCACGGTTGAGGTCGATCAGGAAACGACCGTGATCGATCTCATAATGGCGGAGGATCAGCGGAATATCGGTATCGGTGCCGTCCGCGAGTTTGAGCAGCCAGTGTTCGATTTCGACGTTGTAATGGGTGCGCGAGAGTGTGAGCCCCGCAGCGGATTCGAGGCTGCGGCGGCTATGGTCGTTCAGTCGCGCTATCAACGATTTCAAGTCGATCGCTGCCATCTGCTCCCCTTGCCGACCCTGAAATCCGCGCCGGTTTATTGCGATCAAAGAATGTTCTGACTGGATATTATGATCTAACGAGCCTCTTGTCCAGATTAAGAAGTTGCAACATCATGCGGCCAGAGCTCTTAACAGACTGGATTTTTGCGATGGCGCTGGACATTACCGGATTGTTAGAACCGATCGATGACTCCGCCCCCTGCGGGGCCGATCTGCGCGCGGATTATGGGGCGCAATCGGTTTATTACCGGCTGCGGGATGCAAGATCGGACGCGCGGGCGGCGGAACGGGCGGCGGATGCGGATGCGTCGCTGGAGGCCGATGTGGGGCAGCATTGGCGAAATGTCCTGCAATTGTCACAGACGGCGCTGACCCGCACCCACGATATCGAGATTGCGGCGTGGCTGACCGAGGCGCTGCTGCGCGAGGCGGGGCTGGACGGGCTCGCGGATGGTGCCATGCTGATCGAGGGATATGCCCGGCTGTTCTGGGACACCGTGCTGCCGCTGCCCGACGAGGACGGGATTGAGACGCGGATGGCGCCGGTCGCGGGGCTGAACGGCGTGGGCGGGGACGGCACGCTGATCCAGCCGCTGCGCAAGCTCCCATTGTTCAACGGGGCGAACGGGGCGGCGGTGTTGTTGTTCCAGTATCAACAGGCGGAAGAGACCGCGGGGTTGGGCGATGCCAAGCGCAAGGCGGCGCGGCTGGCGGCAGGAGTGCCGGATTTCGCCAAGCTGGAGACCGAGGCGCGGGCTGCGGGGGTGGCGCATTTCACCAGCCTTGCGAAAGCGACGGATAAGGCCCTGACCGCATGGCGGGCGATGGCGGCGACGCTCGATGCCGCGGCGGGGGCGGATGCGCCGCCGACCAGCCGGGTTGCCGAAGTGCTTGAACAAGTCATCGTGATTTCAAGACGCTACGCGCCGAACGCGCTGGCGGAATCAGTGGCGGCAGCGGAGGTGGAAGCGATGGAACCCGAGGCAATGACAGGGACGCCGGAGGCGGGACCGTCGCGCCCGGCCGTGCGGACCCGCGAGACGGCCTTGCAGCAGATTACCGAAATCGCGGAATTCTTTCGTCGTACCGAGCCGCAATCGCCGATCGCCTTGACGCTGGATGAAGCGGTACGGCGGGCGCGGCTGCCATGGCCCGAACTGATCGAGGATATTCTGGCGGATGCGGCGGTGCGGCAGGCGATGCTGACGGCGCTTGGGATCAAGTCGGGGTGAAGGGAAAAAGGGAAGAAGAAGACTTCTTTTTTGTAAAAAAGAAGCAAAAAACTTCTGATCTTTGGGCTGAAGCCGTCGAAACACCTGTATCCAAATTAAAAAAAGTTTTTTGCTTCTTTTTTACAAAAAAGAAGCCCTTCCTTACTTACGTTCACACGCTACCCGGCGCCGACAATTCGGTGACCAGCCGGAACGAGGCGCTGATGTCGTCGAGTTGGTAATGGGGTTGGAGGTGGATGGTGCAGCCGAAGGAGCCGGGTTTGGTGGCGTGTTCGCGCACCTCCACGCGGGCGTCGAGCAGCGGGTAGCGGGCGCGCATTTCGGGGCCGGCGTCTTTATTGGCATTTGCGTAGCGGCGCAGCCAGGTGGTGAGTTCGCGTTCGATTTCGCTGGCGGTGCGGAAGGCGCCGGTCATGTCGCGGCCCATGACCTTGATGAAATGGGCGAAGCGGGCGACGCAGACGATGGTGTTGAACTGGGCGGAGAGGCGGGCGTTGGCATCGGCGGCTTCGGCGTTGCGGCCGGCGTAGCGACGGGGGGTTTGCAGGCTGCGGGCGGCGCCGAGGACGGTCTGGCCGCCGAAGGCGAGGCTTGAGAGGGCCATCATGCCGGCATCGACCAGGGCGCGTTCCTGCGTGTCGGTCAATGCGATTTCGGCTTCGAAGCGGGCCTGGCCTTCGGCGGAATCGGGGGAGAAGTGCGGGGCGGTGCCGATGGTGATCAGGCCGCTGCCGGGCCAGTCCTGAATGTAGCCGCGCATGTCGGCGGGCCAGTCGTAGGTTGCCATGGCGCGGGCGACGGTGTGGGCGATGGCGTAGCCGGCGGCGAACCAGACGATATCGTCGGCATTGTCGATCTGTTCGACGTAGCGAAAGCCGCGTTCGGCTTCGGGTTGTTCGTCCCAGCCGGGACGGGCGCGCAGCCGGGGAAGCGCGAGGCCGATGAAGCGCATGTCCTCGCGGGTGCCGAGGTTGCGGAAGCGGAGGTGTTCGGGGCCGGAGAACTGAGCGGCAGGGTCGGCGACGCCGGAGAGATCGGCCATGCGGTCGACCCCGAACAAAGCGGGGGCGGCGCTGAAGATCATGGGTGCGAAGGCGGCGGCGGCGATGGCGGAGAGCCCGGCGAGGGCGGAGACGTCATCGGTTGGCGCACCGGGACCGGGGCGGTGGCGGATGTCGTAATCCATGACCAGCAGGCCGTAGGGTTCGCCGCCGGGGGTGCCGAATTCGTCTTCATAGATGCGGCGGAAGATCTGGCTCTGGTCGAATTCGGCGGCGCGTTCGAGATCGCGGCAGAGTTCCGGCCAGGAGGCTTGAAGGACCCGCAGCTTGAGCCGGTCGCTGACCTCCGTGCGGGTCACCAGCCAGGCGAGGCCGCGCCAGCTGCCTTCGAGGCGGGTGAACCTCGGGTGGTGGAGAATGGAGTTGATCGCGGCGGTGAGCATGGCGTCGATCGTGGCGATGTCGTGATCAAGCAGGGCACGAAACCGCGCGGGATCGCGCAGGAGGGTGGCGGCGTCCGCGCCGAACCAGAGCATCAGCGCGCTTGCCGCCGGTGCGGTGAGGAACCGGGCCAGATCGCCGGCCTCGGCGTGATGGCGGTCCCCGAAGTAGTGGCCCGCCAGAGCCACCTCGCGCAGCCTGGGGGCTTCGCCGGCTGCGCCGCTCATGGCGGGGTCAAGATTTTTGCGGGATCCGGGCGACCATGCGCATCGAGGTGGTCAGTTCCTCCATCTGGAGCCAGGGGCGGAGATAGGCGACGGCGTTGTAGGAACCGGGCTTGCCGGGGATTTCCTTGACCTCGACCTTGGCTTCGCGGAGCGGGTATTTGGCTTTCATTTCGGGCCCGGCATCGGCGTTGCCGTTGACGTAATTGCCGATCCAGCGGTTCAGCCAGTTTTCGCAATCCTTGGCTTCCATGAACGAGCCGATCTTGTCGCGAGCCATGACCTTGAGGAAATGGGCGAAGCGCGAGGAGGCCATGATGTAGGGCAGGCGCGCGGAGATGGCGGCGTTGGCGGTGGCGTCCGGACGGTCGTATTTTTTTGCCTTCTGGGCGGATTGCGCACCGAAGAAGACCGCGTAGTCGGTATTTTTATAGTGGCAGAGCGGCAGAAAGCCGAGGTTTGAGAGTTCGAACTCGCGCCGGTCGGTGATGCCGATTTCGGTCGGGCATTTCGCGTCCATGTCGCCATCGTCGGACTGGAAGACGTGGGTGGGCAGGTTCTCGACCTTGCCGCCGCCCTCGGCACCGCGGATCGCGACGCAGAAGCCGGAGGCGGCGAAACTGGCGGTGAGGCGCTCGCCCATCATGTAGGCGGCGTTCATCCAGCAATAATCTTTGTGGTCCTGGGCCCGCGCGGCGCCGGATGCATCGAACGGCGCTTCCTCGTAATTGAAGGTGTCGACCGGGGCGGTGGCGGCGCCATAGGGCACCCGGGCGAGGGTGCGGGGCATGACGAGGGAGACGAAGCGGGCATCCTCGGTTTCGCGGAAGCCGCGCCATTTGGCGTATTCGGCGGTCTCGAAGATTTTGGCGAGGTCGCGCGGCTTGGACAGTTCGGTCCAGTCCGAGAAGCCGAACATGCCGGCGCCGGCGGCGGAGATGAAGGGCGCAAAGGAGGCGGCGGCGACGTTGGAGACGAGGCGCAGGCTCTCGATATCGTCGGGGTGGCTGGTCCATTCATAATCGCCGATCAGCGCGCCATAGGGTTCGCCGCCGGGGGTGCCGAATTCGTTTTCGTAGATTTTCTTGAAGAGCTGGCTCTGGTCGAACTCGACCGCTTTGGTCAGGTCGCGGTTGAGTTCGCGCTTGGACATATTGACGACCTTGATTTTCAAGGACGTTCCGGTTTCGGAATGCGTGACGAGATGGTGCAGGCCGCGCCAGCTGCCTTCGAGCTGGAGGAAGCGGGCATCATGCATGATCGCGTTGAGCTGGGTGGACAGCCGCCGGTCGATCGCGGCGATGGCGCGGTCGATCGTGCGGGTGAGATTTTTATCGAAGGTGACGGTGCCGGACAGGGCTTCCTGGACCAGGGTTTTCACCAGATCCTGGGCGCGATCGGGTTCGGTCTGCTTGGTGGCGCCTACCACCTGGTCGAGCAGGCTGGTGGCTTCCGTGGTGGTCGTTGCGGCGGCGGGGCCGGATTGGGTGCTGGACATCGATCAACCCTCCTTGCCGGTGCCGAGACCAAGCTCGCCGGACAGTGATTTCAGCTCCGCATCGTTTTGCAGCACCTGTTCGAGCAGGGATTCGAGCTGTTCGGACCGGTCGGCCTTGCTCATCAGGTCGCGCAGCTTGTTACGGGTTTCGAGCAGGGATTTCAGCGCTGGCACCTGATCGACCACGCGTTCGGGGTCGAAATCCTCGATGCTGTTGAATTTGAGGTCCACCGCCATCTGGCTGCCGTCGTTGGCGAGGGTGTTGTCGACCTTGAGTTTCAGGCCCGGCGCCATCCGGGCCATCACGTCGTTGAAATTGTCGCGGTCGATCTGGATGAATTTGCGTTCGGCGAGGGGCTTGAGCGGCTGGGTCGGGTCGCCGGAGAAATCGCCCATCACCCCCATGACGAAAGGCAGTTCGCGGACGATCTGCGCGCCGTCGGTTTCGACGTCGTAGGTGATGTGCACCCGCGGTTTGCGCACGCGGTTGAGTTTTTCATGAATGCTGCCGCTCATTGGTCCGGTCCCCTTGAAACTTATCGTCAGATCATTCCACAGATCGGCGCGGGGTCCAAGCGCAAGACCGCCCTGCCCGGCCGCTCAGCCCCCCTCGCTCCACAGTACCGTAGAGACGATACTGCAAAGTTTGCAGGGGATATTCGATGATATTCGATCAATCCCCCGCCCCTGTCCATCGCGAATAGCGCTGTTTCGTGATGATGTTAGCGCGTTCATAGCGATCCGTAAACAAACACTTTGGCTGTGGCTCAGCCGGATCGGACATTGGGATATGTCGTTGACCGGACGATGTTATGGATTGCGCCGGACGGCAGGTTTCAATACGTTCGCTCACAGACAATAAGGCTGGGGATTGAACGATGCCAGGCGATCAGACCACGGCGAGCGGCGTGACGGCAGGGACGGCGTTTCGCGAAGGACATCTCGACGCGGCGATCGCTGCGGCGACGGCGGCAGTGAAGGCGCGCCCGACCGATGTGTCGGCCCGCGTCCTGCTTGCCGAAATGCTGGTGTTTGCCGGAAATTTCGAACGTGCCGACGTGCTGCTCGACGCGGCGGGGCAGCTTGATCCCGGTGCGGCGCTGGTGGTCGCGGAGTTCCGCCAGCTGCTGCGGGGCGAAATGGCGCGCCGGCAGCTCTACCGGGATGGGCGGGTGCCGGAATTCCTCGGCGAACCCGGACCGGTCGAACAAGCCCTGCTCGCTGGCCTCGTGGCCCTGCGGGCGGGGGATGTTGCCGCGGCGCGCGCCCATGCCGAGGCCGCCGAAGCGGCGCGGTCGGCGCGGCCGGGCGGGATGGACGGGGCGAGTTTCGCCGATTTCCGCGATGCCAGCGACCTGATGGGCGGTGTTCTCGAAGTGCTGACCACGACCGGCAAATATTTCTGGGTGCCGATCGCGCGGGTGAGCGAGGCGGTGTTTCACAAGCCGGTGCGCCCGCGCGATCTGATCTGGCGGCGGGTCAGCCTCGCGGTCGAGGCCGGGCCGGATGGCGATGTGTATGTGCCGGTGACATATGCGAGCGACGACGCCACGCTGGCCGCCGAATATCGGCTGGGCCGCGCGACCGACTGGCACGATCATGACGGGCTGGTGACCGGGATCGGTCAGCGCGAATTTCTGGTCGGCGAGGAGGCGGTGCCGGTGATGGCGCTCGGCAGCCTCGTGTTCGGCCCATGACCACGCCCACCGGTGCGCCCGGCTTCAATGAGCGGGTGCGCGATGCCGGGGCGCGGGTGCAGCTTTCACCGCTCGACCGGTTGTTCGATGATGCGCCGGATCGCGACCGCGACCGGCCACTCTCGCCGGGCGAGGCGCTGACGGTGTTGCGCCGGTCGGTGCGGCGGGATCTCGAAGCCCTGCTCAATGCCAAACGCCGCTGGAAATCCCTGCCGCCCAAACTCGGCGAGTTGCCCGGCTCGATCGCGGGATACGGGTTGCCGGATTATACCTCGGGCAGCATGGCCGATCCGGCCTCGCGCGAGGCGTTCCGTGCCGAGGTGGAACGCACCATCCGCCTGTTCGAGCCGCGCTTCGCGCAGGTCTCGGTGGTGCTGCTGAAGGCGGAGAATAACCTCGATCCCTCGCTGCATATGCGGATCGACGGGCTGCTCCATGCCGAACCGGCTCCCGAGCCGATCAGTTTCAATACCATCGTGGATGCGACCTCGGCGGAAATCGAAGTGAAGGGCGAGCGGTTTGTCTGACAGCCTGCTGCCCTATTTCAATCGCGAATTGCTGGCGATCCGCAAGCTTGCCGCGGAATTCGCCGAAACCCATCCCAAGATCGCGGGGCGGTTGCGGCTCTCGCCCGACGCCATCGACGATCCCCACGTCGCCCGCCTGCTCGACGGCGTCGCGTTTTTGTCCGCGCGGGTTCACAAGCGGCTGGACGATGAATTTCCAGAGCTGACCGATGCGCTGCTCGGCGCGCTCTATCCCGGATTTCTGGCTCCGATCCCCTCCTGCGCGATCGCGCAGTTCGAGTGCAAGCCCGATCTGCAGGCGCATCTGCGGCTGGATGCAGGGTTTGCGCTGGAGACCGAACGGGTGCGTGGCCAGGCATGCCGGTTCCAGACCGCTTACCCGGTTTCGCTGTGGCCGGTGCGGATCGAGCAGGTGCGGCTGGCCGGTCAGCCCTTCGTGGCGCCGCTCAACCCGCTGGCACCGGGGGCGGCCTCGGTGCTGCGGATCGTGGTCGGGACGATGGCGCCTGAGGTCGGCTTCGGCAAGCTCGGGCTCGACCGGTTGCGGCTGTATCTGCGCGGGGGTCAGGCGATCGCGCCGCACCTCTATGAGTTGCTCGCCGCCCACACGATCGGCGTGGCGCTCGCGGAGAGTCCGGGCGATCCCCATCCGGTGCTGCTCGGCCCCGATGCGGTCCAGCCGGTCGGCTTCGGCGAGGACGAGGCGCTGCTGCCCTGGCCGGAGCGGGGCTTTACCGGATTCCGCCTGCTCGCCGAATATTTCGCCTTCGCCGAGAAGTTCATGTTCATCGATCTCGATGGATTGGACCGCAAGACCTTGGCGATGGCGGGCAACCGGCTGGAGATTTTCATCTATCTCGATCGTTCGGCGATCGAGCTGGAGCGGGCGGTGAGTGCGGAACACATCGCGCTGGGCTGCACGCCGATGGTCAATCTGTTCGCCCAGCATTGCGAGCCGATCCGCCTCGACCAGACCGACACGGAATATCGCGTGGTCGCCGATGCGCGGCGGGCGACCGGGATGGAGATCTGGGGCATCACCGCGGTGCGCGAGACCGACCGCGCCGGCACGGTGCGACCGTGGCAGCCGTTTTATCGCACCGGCCATGGCGGGGGCGATGCGGCGGCGGGGTATTATATCGAGGCGCGCCGGCCAGCCGCGGCGGCGCTGGGCGGGACCGAGACGTTTCTGGCACCGTTCGCCCCGGACTTCGACCCTGCCGCGCCAGCCGATGCGGTGCTCTCGGTCGATGCGCTCTGCGTCAATCGCGACCTGCCGGCGGCACTGCCGTTCGGCGGCGGCCACCCTTACCTGACGCCGATTTCGCCGCATGACGGGGTGGCGCGCAGCCTGTGCCTGACCCCGCCGGGGCCGACGCTGCGGCCACGCCTCGCCGAGCAGGGGGCGTGGCGGTTGATCAGTCATCTTTCGCTCGGACATCTTTCGGTCGTGGGCGGGACCGAGGGTGCGGCGGCGCTCCGGGATGTGCTGCGGCTGTACGACCGGGCTGAGACCGCCGAGAGCCGGGCCGCGATTGCGGCACTGATCGGCGTTTCGGCCAAGCCGGGGACCGCGCGGTTGCCCGGCGGGCGGCTTGGCGGGTTTTGCCGCGGGCTGGATGTGACGCTGGAATTCGATCCCAAACCATATCAGGAAAACGGGCTGTTCCTGCTCGGCGCGGTGCTGGAACGCTTTCTGGCCCTGCATGGCACGATCAATTCCTTTGTTCGCACCACCTTGCGCCTGCGCGGACGGGTCGATCCGGCGATGCGGTTTCCGCCCCGCGCGGGGCACCGGACGTTGTTATGAGTGAGGCGCCGCTCGATCGGCTGGTGCGCGCGCCGGCCCGGTTTCGGTTCGGCGCGGCGGTGCGGCTGCTCTGGCTCGCCTCCGGGCGGCGGGATGCCGGGGATGCCATCGCGTTCGGCGCACCGGTATCGCTGGTGCATCCCGCAGCGGAGGTCGATGCCGCGATGGCTCCGGATGCCGGGGGGCGCGCACGGGTTTCGACGCGGCTGATCGGGCTGCTCGGCGGGTCGAGCCCGTTGCCGCGCTGGTACAGCGAACTGGTCGCCGCCGCGAGCCGGGCGCGCTCGCCCGCGATGGTGGCCTTCATCGAATTGCTCGCGCAACGCCTTGTCGCCGGTTTTGCCGCCTCGGGGGTGAAATACCGGCCTCATTTGGCTGCCGAACTGCGCCATCGCACCGATCCTGCGGCACGTAACGATCCTGCCGGGGACATCCTGCTCGCGCTGGCCGGGTTCAACACCAATCATCTGATCGACCGGCTGATGGTGGGGGCCGATCCGATCCGTCACTATGCCGGTTTTTTTGCCAGCCGCCCGCGTTCGGCGGAACGGTTGCGCGCGATGCTGGGCGACTGGCTGGAGCGGCCGGTCGCGATCGTGGAATTCGCGGGCGCGTGGCTGCGGCTCGACCCCGACAGCCAGAGCCGGATGCCGCGCGGGCGGCTGCCGGGGCAGTTCAGCCGGTTGGGGGTGGATTGCGCCGCGGGGGCGCGGGCGTTCGATCAGCAGGCACGGTTCGTGATCCGGATCGGGCCGCTGAGCGCGGCGGGATTCGAGGCGTTGCTGCCGGATCGGCTGCTGCTGCACCAACTGGTCTCGATGGTGCGGGCCTATGTCGGCATGGAGGTCGATTTTGCCGTCAATCTGGTGCTCGACCCGGCGGCGATCCCGGTGGCGCGGCTGGGCGGGGCGGGCGCGCCCCGGCTTTCATGGACCGGGTGGCTGCCGGCACCGGCTTCCGGGATGACCGGCGGGCGGCGGGCGGACCAGGCACTGTTCAACGCTGCGACGATCGAGGCGCTGCCGCCGCCCCGGAGTCTGGCTGCATGACCTGGGGCGCCGGTTATGTCACCGATATCGCCTACGCGCCGGGCTATTACGAGGAGCAGTCGCCCCGGCGGATGGCGCTGACCGCGCTGGTGGCGGGATATGCGGCGGCGATGCCGGAACGCGGGCAGGATTATCATTTCGTCGATATCGGCTGCGGGCAGGGTTTCACGGCTCTCGTTCTGGCGGCGGCCAATCCGGGCTGGACCGTGACCGGGCTCGATTTCAACCCGGCGCATATTGCGCAGGCGCGGGCGCTGGCGGCAAAGGCGGGGGTGACGAACTGCCGGTTCATCGAGGCGGATTTCACCCGGTTCACCGGAGCGGATCTGGCGGATTTCGATGCGGCGAGCCTGCACGGGGTGTGGAGCTGGGTGGCGCCGGAGGTGCGCGCGGGGGTGGTGCGGCTGCTGGCCGACAAGCTCCGGCCCGGCGGGATGTGCCATGTGAGCTACAATGTGCTGCCGGCGTGGCGGGGGATGCTCGGCGTGCAGCGGTTGGTGCGCGAGGCGGGGAGCCGCAAGGCCGCGCGGGCCGACCGGCAGGCGGCGCTCGGGTTCGAGATCGTCGAGCGGTTGCGGGCGGGGGGCTCGGGCGCGATCGATCCGGCGGCGATCCGGATACTCGATGAATGTGCCGGAAAGCCTGCCGCGTATCTGGCCCATGAGTTCATGAACGAGGCGTGGTCGCCGTGTTTTCATCAGGATGTGGCGACGGCGTTGCGTGGGGCGAAGCTCGATTATGTCGGCTCGCCCCGGCTGATCGAGAATTTTCCGGCCCTGGCACTGGATGAGACGGCACTGGCGATCGCGGCGGAATTCGACGACCCGGCGATGGTCGAATTGCTCAAGGATGTCACGGGGGCGCAGCCGTTGCGCCACGATGTGTTCGTGCGCGGCGCGGTGCGGCTGAGTTCGGCGGCGCAGGCGCGGGCGCTGCGGGAGATGCGGCTGGGGCTGGCTGTGCCGCACGGGCGGCACAGCCTCGGGTTCGATACCCCCGCCGGTCGGGCCTCGATGAGCGCGGCATTGTATGAGCCGGTCTTCGCCATGCTGGCCGCGCGCAATGCGACGGTGGGGGCGCTGCTCGATACGACGCGCGGGGAAGCCGAGGCGCGCGGGGATGAGGCGCGCGGGGCGGATAATCCGGCGGAGCTGGTCGCCATGCTGGTCGGAACCGGTCAGGTGGTTGTGGTGGCCGACGAGGCGGCGCTGATGGACCCGATCTGCGTGCGGTTGAATGCGGCGATGTTCGCCTCCGTGATGGAGGGGCGGCGCCTGACCGATCCGGTCACGCTGGCGGTACCCGCGCTTGGCGGCGGGTTGGGGTTGCCCGGGCTGGCGGCGTTCGCGGTGCTGCGCCAGCATGACTGGTTGAGCGAGGCGACGGTCGGGCAGGCCTTGCCGCCGCCGACGCGGGAGGTTTTCGCCGCCTGGGCGGAACTTGCCGTGCCGGGGGGCGATGCGGCGCTGCATGACGCGTTGATCGGCGGGTTCGAGACGGTGTTTGCCGAGCGGGCTGATGTGTTCAACCGGCTGGGGCTGCCCTGTTGAGACGGTAGGCGGGGTTCAGACCGTGTAGCCGAGCCGCTCGATGATCGGGGCGAGGAGGGGCAGGACCGGTTCGAGCTGGCTGCGGTAGTGGCGATAGCGGTAGCGGGACCGGTCGTAGAGTTTCTCGGTGACCTGGGCATAGCTGGCGGTGCGGGCGTAGCGCTGGTTTTTTTCGAATTGCAGGCAGGCGGGGTCGAACGCCTCGCCGATGAAGCCGAGCAGGGCGCGGATTTCGCGTTCCTGGTGATCGACCACGTCCTCGTAGCGGACCGCGTGGTAGCGCAGCGCGGGGATATTGGCGCGGTAATGCGCGATGAGATCGGCGATCAGGGCGTAATGTTTCGCGGTGGTGGCAAGCTCGGCGGCGCAGAACAGGCCGTGGGTGAGGTGGTTGGAATAGACCGAGAGCACGACATCGAGCGGGTGGCGCAGAAGGTGGATGATCGGGGCTTCGGGGAACATCAGATGGATCAGGCCGAGATGGGTCTCGTTCAGAGGCATTTTATCGGTGAACCAGCGCGCCCCCTCGCGCAGGATGCCGGCCTGGCGGACGCGGGCGAGGTAGTGGTCGCGCAGGAGATCGAGCCCTTCGCGCTGGTCGCCCATCCAGAGTTCGCACAGCGCGTCCGGGTAGGTCAGGGGGCTCGCGAACAGGCGCTGGGCGAGGTGGGTGGCGTCGTTGATGAAGGGGAGTTCATCGCCGGCGGCGATGCGCGGATGAACCGAGAGGGTTTGTTCGATCAGCGTGGTGCCGGAGCGGGGGAAGCCGACGATGAAGATGGGTTGGGGCGTGTCGGTGCGGGTGGTGGCACGCGGCAGGGTGGCGAGCCGGCGTTCGGTGAAAAAGCCGCGCAGCCGGGCGGCCATGTCGCGGGCGGCATCGTCCAGGTAGCGGCGGGCGCCGAGTTCGAGGGCGCGGGATTTGCCGGCATCGTAGGCGGCGAAGGCTTCGGGGTAGCGGCCCAGACGGTCGAGCAGGCGGCCCTGTTCGGAGAGTTCGGCGGGACCGAGGCCGTTCCCTTCACCGAGGCGGGACAGACGGGCGAGTGCGGCTTCGGTTTCGCCCTGGCGGGCGAGCACGGTGGCGCGCGTCAGCGCGACGGCCTGGTTGCCGGGCGCGAGGGCTTCGGCCTGTTCGACCAGTTCGAGCGCACGGGGGAATTTGCGGTCGGCCTCCTCGGTCCGCGCCCAGCCGAGCACGGATTGCAGCACGGTCGGGTTGATGTCGAGCGAGCGGGCATAGAGGAGGCGGGCTTCCTCGATCCGTCCCTGGGTTTTGAGGTTCCAGGCAAGGTTGGCGAGGGTGACGGCGTCGTCGCGGTCGAGCAGGCGGAGAACTTCGCGGTAGTGATATTCGCCGATCAGGGCGCGGTTGGCCTCGGTCATCACGAGGCCCATGAGGTTATGGGCCTGGGCGTTGCGCGGGGCGATGCGGATGGCATTGCGGGCGTGGGTTTCGGCCTCCGCGAGGGCACCGCGGCCCAGCAGCATCAGGGTGAGTTCGTTGGTGGCCGCGAAATTGTTCGGGTTGATCGAGACCATGCGGCGCAGGAGGGTTTCGGCGGCGCTGATCCTGCCCTGCTGGCGGCGCAGGCGGTGGAGGGCGAACAGCGCGTCCTCGCGGCCGGGGGCGAGTTCGAGGGCGGCACAGAGGGCGATCTCGGCGGCGGCTGGATCGTTGTCGCGCAGGGCGGCTTCGGCCTGTTCGAGCAGCGGGACGACCGGGGCGGTGGCGTCCGGCGGGCTGAGCGTGGCGAGATCGAGGGCGCAGCAGCGCTGGCGGCGCAGGCCGGAACCGCAAGGGCAGGGAGCAGGGTCCACCCCGGTCAGTCGTTGGCGGGATAGCGCGCCATCAGCGCCTTCTGGTGGCGCCAGGCGCGCAGCAGGCGGAGCGCACCATAGCGCTTCACGCCCTTTGCCCGCATCGTGGCACCGATGCGGAAGGCCGCGCCGTAGTGGAAGAACTGGGTGCGATAGGCTTCGATGATGCTGGTCTCGGGATCCCAGATATGGGTGGCTTCGGAGCCCGCGCCGTTGACTTCGATGATGGTGAAACCTTCGCCGCGGCGCAGCGCGTTGGCCGAGGCGTAGCGCAGGTCGAACCGGCCGAAGTGGAAATCGGGGATGTCGCGGGCGATCGCGTCGATCCGCGCGGTCAGGGCCGGGGTGATCAGATGGCGGCCATCCTTGAAGGTCGAACCGCGGCAGTGATTGCCGACGAAGACGAGGCGGACCCGCTCGCCCGTGGCGGGAATACGGGCAGCATCGGTGCCGAGCTTTTCGAGCAGAAGCGTGGAGACGGCGTTCAGACGGTCATCGGCGGCGATCAGGTCACGGATGCGCGAGGTGCCGTCCCCCACCACGACCGGGGCGTATTTCAGGGTGATCGAGGTGATCGCGCCATGGGTAGCCCCGGGTTCGCGGATGTAGAAAATACCGGCTTCGCCTTCATCGGGCGCGAGGGCTTGGAGTTGCAGGCGGGTGGCACGGGGAAAGGCATCGAGATAGCGGGCGAGGGCATCGCTGGTTTCGATCAGGCGGACCCCGGTGCCATTGCAGCTCATGTCCGGCTTGGCGACCACGGGGTAGGTGAGGTTGGCCTGCGCCATGGCGGCTTCGGCCATGATCAGGTCGCCCCCGGGGTGGGCCTGGGTGGTGATGCCGGCATAGGGGGCGATCCAGCGCTGGGCCTCGGGGCCGGCGAGGTCGAGGATGTCGTTTTTCGATTCGCCGCAGATGCCGCCGGCCTCGATGCGTGGATTGGTCAGGGCCGGGAGGGTCAGGCTGCGGTGGCGGATGGCCTGGGCGATCCAGAACACGACCACCGGGGCGTAGAAGACGAAGCCGGGCCAGAACTCGAAAAACGAGACCGGGCGCGCCTTGCCGCGCGGCGTTGCGGCTCCTTCGAGCCTCGTGGCGGGCGAAACATCGCTCATCAGGCGTCCTTTCCGGCCTTGTCCATCTGCCAGCGGGCAGCGATCCGGCCTATCACTATGAGAAGTACCACGAACACCGCAAGCCCGACCCAGCGGTAGGGGCCGAGGTAGTGAAGCATCAGCATGCCGAGTTTCAGGCTGATGAAGAACAGCATGCTGGTCCAGGCAAGGGTGGCCAGGATGGCGGCGGCGGCGAAGGTCGCAAACGGCGCCTTGAGGAAGCCGAGGGTGGTGTAGGTGGGAAGACGCAGGCCGGGGACGAAGCGACTGACCAGCACCAGCGGAATCACCCTCTGACGGACCCAGTCCCGCCCGATATTGCGGCGCCGGGGGCCGACCAGACGCCGCGCCCAGCGCACCCGCCCCGAAATCCGGCCCAGACCGTAGAGACCGAGATCGCCCAGGACGATGCCGGTATAGAGCGAGCCGAGGGCGAGCGGCAGCGATACCGCGCCGGCGGCGACCTGCATCGCGGCCAGAAGGGTCGCGGCATCTTCGAGAATGAAGGTGCCGAGCACGATGGTCGTGATCTCGAGAGGCGGGCTGCCGGCGGCAGAGCTCAGGAGGGTGCTGAAATCGCTTAACCACATTGGTCCCTCACATAAGCGAAACCGCGCCGTTTACCAATGCGTATCGGTTCGGGGGCGTGCCGTGATCTGGTTGCGCTCGCGATAGCGTGCGATGGGACCGCGCATGAGCAGCCTGTTCCCCGCCCCCGTCATCCACGGTCTGGCCATTGCGATCTTTCTGCTGACCTATCTTGGCGTGGCGCTCGGACGGCTGCCGGGGCTGCGGCTCGACCGCACCGGGGTGGCCTTCGTGGGCGGGGTGCTGATGATCGGCTGCGGCGCGCTGACGCTGAAACAGGCCTATGCCGCGATCGATTTCGACACGATCGCCCTGCTGCTGGGGATGATGGTGCTGGCAGGCACATTGCGGCGGGCGGGATTTTTCCAGCTGGTCACGGCGGCGGCGCTCAAGCGGGCGCGCAGCCCGATCGCGCTGCTGGCGGCGGTGATCGGGGTATCGGGTGTGCTGTCGGCGGTGCTGGTGAACGATACGATCTGCGTGGTGCTGACGCCGCTGGTGCTGGAGATCGTGCTGGCGGCGGGGGTGGCTCCCCTGCCCTACCTGATCGCTCTGGCAGCGGCCTCGAATGTCGGATCGGTCGCGACGATCACCGGCAATCCGCAGAACATTATCATCGGCAGTGTATCGGGGCTGAGTTATGCGCGGTTCTCGGGGGCGCTGGTGCCGGTGGCGCTCGCGGGGCTGGTGGTGGTGTTCGGGGTGATCGCGCTGATGTGGCGCGGGCGGTTGAAGCAGGGGGATGCGCCCGAGGCGATGGGTCATCCGGCGACGGTGCATCGGGCGTTGATCGTCAAGGCGCTGCTGTTGCTGGGATTTTTCGTGGCGGCCTGTCTGCGCGGGATGATCCCGGCGGAGGCGGCTCTGATCGCCGCAGCGCTTATCCTGCTGACGCCCGGGATGAAGAGCGAAAGCCTGATTGCAGGGGTCGACTGGCCGTTGCTGCTGATGTTCGCCGGGTTGTTCGTGGTGGTCGCGGGAATGCAGCGGGCGGTGATCACCCCGGCAGTGGTGCAGCGGATCGCGGCAATGGACCCCGGACGGCCCTTCGTGCTGGTGCCGGTGACCGCGATTTTGGCGAATGTGGTGAGCAACGTGCCGGCGGTGCTGGTGTTGAAACCATTCGTCGCCGCGCTGTCCGATCCGCGCCGGGCCTGGTTGATCGTGGCGATGGCGGCGACCTTTGCGGGGAATTTCACGCTGCTCGGCTCGGTCGCCAACCTGATCGTGGCGGAACGGGCACGGGCAGGCGGTGTGGCGATCGGGTTCGGCGACTATTTGCGGGCGGGAATTCCGATCACGCTGATCAGCCTGATCCTCGGCACGGTCTGGCTGGTCTATGTCGCCTGATGCGCCTTACCCGCAGGTTGCGCACAGGGTTGTCCACAAGGGGCGCCGAATCGGCTTCGATACGGATGGTATGGCAAAAAACTATTTCCGATCAGTGGGTTGACTTGGGGTATTTATCTCACGACTCAGAGATGTCGCGCGATTGTCCCCATGGTTATCCACAACGCCGCGCTCGTAGAACGCGACTTCGAGCGCGGCGATCATGGCGGCGCGGTCGAGTCCTTGGGGCAAGGCGGGGAACAGCTTGATCCGGATGGTGCCGGGGCGCTTGCGGATGGCGTCACGCGCCCAGTAGCGGCCGGAATCGGTCGCGACCGGGATGACTTTCAGGCCGGTGGCTCGCGCGATGGCGACGATTCCGGGTTGCAGCGCCACCCGCTGGCCCGGAGCGACGCGGGTACCTTCGGGGAAGATGATGATCTGGCGGCCAGCGGCGGCGGCGGCGCGGCATTGTTCGATCAGGTCGCGCAGGGCGGCGGCACCCCCGGTGCGGTCGATCGCGATCTGACCGGCGGGAACCAGCAGGCGGCCGATGATCGGCATGCGCCGCAATTCCTGTTTCATGACATAGGCAGGCGCGTTGAGCCGGGTGAACCAGATCAGCGTGTCGAACGCCGACTGGTGCTGGGCGGCGAGGATGACCGCGCCCTGCGGCAGATGTTCGAGCCCTTCGATGCGGACCGAGATGCCGCAGAAGCCGCGCAGCGCGAAGAGGGCGAGCTTGGCCCAGGCCTGACCGAACGGCAGGAGGCGGGCGGGGGCGACGCGGTCGAGCACCAGGGCGATCATGCCGGCGGTGAGGGCGGAGACGATGATGAAGCCGTGGAACAGCAGCGAGCCGATCATGAACATCAGAGATGCGCCTCGATATGATGGGCGGCGAAACCGCCGAGGCCGAGGCGGACCAGCACGTATTTGGTGAATTCGGCGGCGAGCATGCGCAGCGAGCGCCAATGGTCGACATGGGCCATGGCGGGCGGGCGGACCGGCTCGGGGGTGAGGGTGACGCGGGGCATCTGGCGGCGGAGTTCGAGCAGGGCGCGCGGCATGTGGTAGTCGGCGGTGACGACGATGAGGCTGGTGATGTGGTGGCGTGCGGCCCAGCGGGCGGTTTCGCGGGCATTTCCTCGGGTGGTGGCGGCGCGATGGCCGATGCTGATATCGGCGGCCTTCGAGGTTGCGTCGATCCCGTCGCGCGGGGTGAAGTCGCCGAGATAGGTGCCGGCGCCGGCACCGGAGATCAGCAGGCGCGGCGCGGCCCCGGCCATGAGCAGTTCGAGCCCGGCCTTGACCCGGTCCGACCCGCCGGTGAGGACGACGATGCCGCCGGCATGAGGAAGCGGGAGCGGCGCACGCTCGCCCGCGATCATCGCGAGGAACCAACCGAAGCCGATCAGCCAGATCAGGATGGCGAACATGATCACTGCGACGAGGCGGCGCAGCCAGCGAAACCGGCGGCGCTGGCGCAGCGGCTTGAGGCCGCGACCGAGGCCCATCGCGGTCATGCCAGACGCTTGAGCCAGCCGCGTACCGTGATCTGGGCGGCAAGCCAGCCGATCAGGGCGGTGGCGATGGTGAACATGACCGGGATGGCCCAAAGCAGGCCCGGCAGGGCGCTCGCCAGGCCGTGCGGGCTGGCCGGCGCGCTGGCGATGAAGCTCGATGACAGCAGTGCGAGCCACGCCAGCACCGGCAGGGCGACCAGACCGCCGAGCAGGCCGCCGGTGGCGGCGAGGCGCATGGCACGCAAGGCGAACTGGTTGGCGATGTCGGAATCGAGCGCGCCGAGGCCGTGGATGATCTCGATCGCCTCGCGCCGCTGGGACAGGCCGGACCGCACCGCGACCGCGACGACCGAGGCGGCGACCAGGGTGACGATGAGCAGAACGGCGGCGGCGGAGGCGCGCAGGCTGGTGGTGAGGGCGGCGAGACGGTCGGCCCAGCGCGCGCCGGAATCGACCAGTGTGCCGGGAACGGCGGCATCGAGCCGGGTTTCGAGGATTTTTGCGTCCGGGGCGCCGGTATCGGCGCGGACCACGATGACGGCGGGAAGCGCGATCGGCAGCGACCCGTTGGCGGCGGTGTCGCCCAGCCAGGGTTTGAGCAGGGTCGCGAGATCGGCTTTCGACAGGAGGTGGGCGTCGCTCAGACCTTTGGTCGCCTGCAGCAGCGTCATTACCGCGTCCTGTCGCAGGGGGGCGTTGGCGGCGGTGGGCTGGGTCGGGTTCGGAACTTCGACGGTGACGAGCCCCTGCGCGCCGCTGAGCCAATGGGTGGCGAGCGCTCCGGCGGCGACGCTGCCGGCCAGCGCGAGGGCGGCGAGGAAGCTCATGGCGGCGACCATGAAGGGCATCAGCCGGTCCGCCATCGCGGCGCGCAGGCCGATGCGGTCGGCGCGGGTGGCGTGACGCCTAGCCATGACGCACCAGCCTGCCATCGGCGAGTTCGAGCATCGGCGCGGGGTGGCGGGCGACGAGGCCGAGATTGTGGGTGGCGACGATGATGGTGGTGCCGAGGCGGTTGAGCGAGCGGATCAGGTGCATCAGGCGCTCCGCCTGTTCGTCGTCGAGGTTGCCGGTGGGTTCGTCGGCCAGCAGCAGCGAGGGACGGGCGATCACGGCGCGGGCAATGGCGACGCGCTGCTGCTCACCGCCGGAGAGTTCCTCGGGACGATGGTCGAGCCGACCGGCGAGGCCGACCCAGCGGAGCAGTTCGGTCACGTCGGCGCGGACCTGGACCTCGCGCCGGCGGGCGAGTCGAAGCGGCAGGGCGACATTGTCGTAGGCGGTGAGGTGCCGGAGCAGGCGAAAATCCTGATAGACCACGCCGATGCGACGGCGCAGCAGGGCGGTGGCCCGCCGGTCGAGGTCGGTCGTGTCGGTATCGAGCAGGTCGATCCGGCCCGATGTCGGACGGATTGCGAGATACATCAGTTTGAGCAGGCTGGTCTTGCCCGCACCGGAGGGGCCGGTGAGCCAACGGAAACCGCCGTCCGGGATGTCGAAATCGATGTCGTCGAGGGCCGTGGCGTCACCGCCGGCGGGATTCGCGCGGCGGTGATAGTTCAGGCCGACATGGGAAAAGCGGATCATGCCCCGTCTCCATGCCGCGACCCGGGGGGTCAGGCAAGCGCCCCACGTGATTGGTTGCATGGCGCGAGCGAAAATGTCATTCGATGAGACATGCGAATAACCTGTCCGATCTGCGCTGCGCAGTACCAATTGCCGCCGGAAATGGCGATGCGGCTGCCGACGCGGACGCGATGCGCGCGGTGCGGCGGCGAGTGGGTCGCCGAGGCCGAACCGATGCCACACACGGCACCGGAACCGCTGGACAGGACGGCAGCGGCGGATTCGGCGATTGCCGCACCGGCAACGGACCCGGTGGTGCCCCGAACGGAGACGGGTGACGCGCCCGGGATCACGCCGGAGATCACGCCAGACACTGGGCTAGATACTGGGCCAGACACCGGGCCCGCGACCCTGAATCCGCCTGCGGAGTCGAATGGTTCATCCGCCTCTGGCCTGCCGCGATCCCGGCCGGGCGGGTCAGGCGGTTCGGCGGCAGCGGCGCAGACGGGGTCGGCGATCGGCTGGTGGGTCGGATCGGTCGTGCTGGTCGTGCTGCTGATCGCGCTGTTTCTCGGATTTCACCGCGCGATCGGGGCAGCCTGGCCGCCGAGCGTCAGGCTGTACCGCATTCTGGGACTGTAAGACCGCAGATCAGACCCGGTTTTTCATCGGGCAGGTGTTGATGCCGAGCAGAGAATAACCCGGGCAGGTGCCGATGGCGCCGGTGAGCAACGGCAGAATGCCGATATAGCCCCAGATGCCGATGGTGCCGGTGGCGGCACCGATGATCAGCAAGCCACCGACGATGATGCGGATGGCCCGGTCGATCGTTCCTTCGTTGCGTGTCATTTTCTGGTCTCCAAATTCGCGATGGTGTTCGGGTCGGGGGACGCGCCGGGTGCGGGGCTTTCCCTCGTTGGTACATTAGCACGAATGGAATATCCGCCCGGATTTTTTTCCGTTTGCGGACGGACTTGACCGCACGCGGCAGGGCGGCGAGGGTTGGGCATGGCACATGAAGTTCACGATCGGCTGCTCGTCATTGATTCCCATGTCGATATTCCCTGGCCGAACGGGCCGGCCTTCACTGCCGATGGGCCGCGCTGCGTCGATCTGCCCAAGGTGAGGCGCGGCGGGGTGGGTGCCGTGTGTTTCGCGGCCTATATTCCGCAGGGCCGGCGTGACGAGGCCGGAAATGCCGAAGCGCGCGGGCGGGCGCTGGCGATGCTGGACACGATCGTGGCGATGGGCGGTGCCGAAGGGGCGGTGGTGGCGAGCAGTGCCGATGCGATCGAGGCCGCGCATCGGGCCGGGCGGTTCGCGGTGATCCCTGCGGTGGAGAACGGCACTGCGCTGGGCGGCGACCTTGCTCTACTCGACGAATTCGCGGCGCGGGGTGTGCGTTATATGACCCTCACCCATAACGGCCATAATGCCCTGGCCGATGCGGCGATTCCGCGCGCGGACCTTGGCGACGGGCCGACCGAGCATGGCGGGCTTTCCGCGCTCGGGCGGGACGCGATCGGGCGGATGAACCGGCTCGGTATTCTCATCGATGTCAGTCACGCGGCGAAATCGACCATGATGCAGGCGGTGGCGCTGTCGCGGACGCCGATCGTCGCGACGCATTCCTGCGCCCGGGCCCTGTGCGACCATCCGCGCAATCTCGATGACGAGCAACTCGACGCGATGCGCGATGCGGGCGGGCTGGTCCAGATCACCATGGTGTCGGCGTTTCTCAGGCGCGGCGCCAAACCCTCGGAGGTCAATGTCGGGACCATTGCGGATCATGTGGATTACGTCGCAGGGCGGATCGGCATCGATCATGTCGGGATCGGGACGGATTTCGATGGTGGCGGCGGTGTCGCGGGCTATATGCATGCGGGCCAGACCCCGGGACTGACCGCGGAACTGGCGAGCAGGGGGTATGACGAGACCGCGCTCGGCAAGATCTGGGGCGGGAATTTCCTGCGGGTGCTGCGGGTGGCGGAACGCGAACGGCAGGCGGCCTAGCACGGCCCTGCTTCCCCGCTACCCTGGCCCCTGCCCTAAGCTGCCCAGACCGCGTCCTTCATGCCGGACACGAAGGCCGCGTGCGCGGCCAGTTCCTCCTCGGTCGCGGTGACCAGACGGGCGGTTCGGGGGCCCTGGTGCTGGTATTCCACGAGGGTCAGGCCACCGCCGACGTCGGCTGCGAGGTCGAAACCGCGCTGGCGGCCACCGGTGAGTTCCACATAGACTTCGGCGAGGAGTTTGCAGTCGAGCAGCGCGTTATGGGTGGTGCGGGCCGACAGGTCGATTTCGAAACGGCGGCACAGCGCATCGAGGCTGTTGGGCATGCCGGGGAAGCGCGCTTTGGCAAGGGCGAGCGTGTCGATCATCCGGGCGCGATCGAGCGCGGGACGACGCAACCGGGCGAGTTCGGCGTCGAGAAAGCCGAAATCGAAGGCGGCATTATGGGCGACCAGCGGATCGTTGCCGAAGAAGGCCAGCAGCTCGTCGGCGATGGCGGCGAAGGTCGGTTTACCGGCGATATCGGCATTGGTGATGCCGTGAATGCGCGAGGCGTCGGGCGGGATGTCGCGTTCGGGGTCGATCAGGCGGTGGAAGGTGCGGGTGGTCGGCAGGTCGTTATGCAGTTCGATCGCGGCGACCTCGATCACCCGGTCGCCATGCAGGGGATCGAGGCCGGTGGTTTCGGTGTCGAACAGGACGGAGCGTGTCATGGGCTTCGGTGACATACCGGTGCGAGTCGGGACAATCGCTGCGGAGGGATATCGCGGGCGATGATCCGGCGGACGATGCGGGCGGTGACGCCGCGCGAGAGCCCGGTGAAAATGGTGATGTCCGCGCGGCGGCGTTTTTCGTGATCGGGCATTTGCAGGGCGATGATCCGGGCGATTTCGGGCGGGGCGAGGCCACGGCGGCGGACCCGGGCGATCTGGATGTCGCGCGGGGCGGATACGGTGATGACGAGATCGACCCGGCGCGCGCCGCCGGTTTCGAGCAGCAGGGGAATGTCGAGCACCACGGCGCGGGCGCGGTGGCGGCGGGCGCGGGCGAGAAACCGGTGTTCGGACTGGCGGACCAGACGGTGCATGAGGGTTTCGAGCTGCTTGCGGGCGGCGGGGTCGGCGAGGATGCGGGCGCGCAGGGCGGCGCGGTCGAGCACGCCGTCGCGGACCACGCCGGGGAAAGCGGCGGTGATCGGAGCGATGGCGGCGCCGCCGGGAGACTGAGCGCGCCGGACTTCGGCATCCGCGTCGAACACCGGGACGCCGTGGCGGCGGAACATGGCGGCGACGGTCGATTTACCCATGCCGATGCCGCCGGTGAGGCCGAGGATTTTCACCCGGCGAGATCGGCCGCGACGATGCGGTAGAGTTCGTTATCGACCACCGGGGTGACGCCGAACCAGGCGGCGAAACCCGGGACCGCCTGATGCAGCAGCATGCCGAGACCACCCGCGGTGCGCAGACCCCGCGCGCGGGCCGCGGCGAGCAGCCCGGTTTCGAGCGGGACATAGACGATGTCGGCCACGGCGAGAGACGGTGGCGCAGCGTCGAGCGTAAGGTCGAGGGCAGCATGCCCGGACATGCCCAGCGCGGTGGTGTTGACCAGCAGCGCATGATCGGACAGGGCCGCCGCGCGGTCATCCCACCGGATCGCGCGGCCCGACAACGTGGTCGCGAGGGTGGTGGCGCGTTCATGCGTGCGGTTGCAGTAGGTGACCGGGATGCCGCAATCGGCCAGGGCCGCGCCGATCGCGCGGGCTGCGCCGCCGGCACCGAGAACGAGCGCGGGGCCGGCGGCGGGATCGATGTCATGGGCTCGGAGGTTGGCGAGGAAGCCGGTGCCATCGGTGTTCGAGCCGAGGATCGCGCCATCGCGGAAGACCAGCGTGTTCACCGCCCCGGCGCGCAGGGCACCGGGGCAGACCTCGTCGCATAAGGCGAAGGCGGCCTGCTTGTGGGGGATCGTGACATTGACGCCCGCGAACCCCATGCGGACCAAAGCGGCGACACAGGCGGGAAAATCATCCGGATGGACCGGAAGCGGCAGATAGGCCCCGTCGATCGCGTGCCGTGCCAACCATGTGCCGTGCAGGAGCGGCGAACGGGAATGGGCGACCGGCCAGCCGATCACCCCGGCGAGGCGCGCTTGGCCGGTGAGGTGCATGGCGTGGTTCGATCATGAACCGGAGCCATGAGCAAGCCCTGACTGGCGCAGGGGACGGATTGACAGGGTGGAGGGGGCGGGGAACACATCGGGCAGCAACGGAGCCGCCTGCACGATGACCACCGCCATCCTCACTCTGTCCTGTCGCAACCGCGCCGGAATCGTCGGCACGGTCGGTAATTTTCTGTATCAGCACGGGATCGACATCCGCGAAGCCCAGCAGTTCGACGACCGGGCCAGCGGGCAGTTTTTCATGCGCGTGGTGTTCGAACCGCTCGATGCGTCGGCCCCGAAGCCCGACTTCAAACCGATCGCCGACTCCTACGGTATGAACTGGGCGATTACCGAGACCGCGCATCGGCCCCGGGCGATGATTCTGGTATCGCGGTTCGACCATTGTCTGGTCGACCTGCTCTATCGGCAACGAACCGGCGAACTGCCGATGGATATTGCCGGGATCATCGCCAACCATCCGCGCGAAACCTATGAACACCTGGATCTGGATGGCATTCCCTTTCATCATCTGCCGATCGCCGCCGAGACCAAGATGGAGCAGGAGGCGGAAATCTGGCGGCTGGTGCGGGATTCCGGGGCGGAACTGGTGATCCTGGCGCGCTACATGCAGGTTCTGTCGGACGCGCTGGTGGCGAAACTGGCGGGGCGATGCATCAATATCCACCACTCGTTCCTGCCCGGATTCAAAGGCGCGAAACCGTATCATCAGGCTTACGCACGCGGGGTGAAGCTGATCGGGGCGACCGCGCATTACGTGACCACCGCCCTCGATGAAGGGCCGATCATCGAACAGGATGTCGAACGGATTTCCCATGGCGATACACCGGAAACGTTGGTGCGCAAGGGACGCGATATCGAACGGCGGGTGCTTGCGCGCGCCGTGCTGTTTCATGTGGAACGGCGGGTGTTCATCAGCGGGAGCAAGACCGTGGTGTTCGGGGGGTAGACCTGGGCGGCAGGAAATGCTGCTTTTGTGCGCAGAAATCAGCAGAAAACTTCGACGAGTTCGGCTCCGGGGATATCCGAAGGATCAATTTGCGGCGTGTGCCTCGTTGCGCATGTTCGTCCGCCGCAATGTCCCAACGAGATTTGGAGCCGCGAGGATGAGGGCGAGCAGGTTCCAGATCAGGAATTCGGTGTTGAGCAGCCCGGAGATGACGATGCTGGCGATTGCGCCGACGGCGATGACCGCACTCGGCAGCCAGTCCCGCCAGTCATTGGCCGCGGGGAGATCGCGCGCGAGGAGCCGCCATATTGCTACGATCACCGGGACCGCGAAGATGGCGAACGGCGCGTCGCGGTAGCGCGGATCGAACACGAGAAAGGCCTGGACGATCGCTGTGGTGAACAGAAACAGGAACCAGAGATGATCGAACCGGCGTGCCGCCCAGTCGCGCAAATGGGCATGACCGAACAGGCTGGCCCGGGCGAGCAGGATGGTATGGGCTGCCGGGGTCGATCGCGCAGGGCCGCGCGCGCGGCGGATCGCGAACCATGCCAGCGCCGCCTGGGCCGGGATGTTCACGAGGGCGCAGATGATCAGCGAATAATCATATAGCTCATGCCACGTGATCGCGCCGGCATAGGTGAGCGCATTGCCGAGGCCGAATGCGAGCGCAATTGCGAGCGGCCCGACCGCCCCCCCGAAAATCGTGAGCGCGACCGAAAGCAGGATTGCGGTACCGGCGTAGAGCGGCCAGTGCGGCATTTCGACGACCGGGCCTTCGAGCGGAAACTTGGGCTGGCGCGCGGCGTTCCAGATCCCCCAATTGGCTCCGGCAATGCCTTCGTCGTGATATTTCCAGTTCTGGTCGAAGGCTTCGATCAGGTTGTAATCGACGTGATCGCGATGCGCGAGGCTGACGAATTTGCGGAGAAAAACCGCTTCGTTGATGCGCGACGGGGCGGCATCGCCGCGCCAGCGGCCACGGCTCGGCCAGCCGGTTTCGCCGACCGAGATGCGCTTGCCGGGGAAGAGTTTTTCGGTCCTGGCGATGGTGCGACCGATGCGGGCAATGGCGGCGTTCACATTTACCGGATGGTTCTGCCAATAGGGCAGCAGGTGGATCATGACGATGTCGACGTGTTTGGCGACCTGGGGAAATTCGAACCAGAAACTCGCGACATCCGCATAGGCCACTGGCTGTTTGACCCGCGCCCTGACGTAGTCGATGTCCTTGATGAGATCGGCTGCCGAGAGATCGCGGCGGAGCAGGACCTCGTTGCCGACGACGACGCGGGTGTCGGTATGCGGATGGGCGTTGGCCTGGGCGATGCCGGCGGCCATTTCCCGGGCGTTGTCCCTGGGGTTCGAGCCGAGCCAGATGCCGACCCAGACTTTCAGCCCGGCCTGCTTCGCGAGCGCGCCGATGTCGTAATCGCCTTCGAGCGATGAATAGGTGCGGATGCCATCGGCGTGTTTCGCGATGAGTTTGAGATCCTGCGCGACTTCGGCACCGGTTGGGAAGGTGCCGGTGAGCGGCGATTGCCAGGCGCGGAACGGCGCGTAGGAAACCGAATGAAACCGGGCATCCGGCATGGTCACGTCACCCGCCTGCGGGCGGTTCGGCCAGAACCACACGGCGAGTGTGAGCAGGCCGAAGATGAAAATGAGATAGGGTCTTGCCGCGCGCATCCGGCAAAGCTCTACAGGAGCAACCGGCAACCGGCCAGAGGAGGCAGCGGATGATGACGGCGATCGATGGCCTGGACGACGCGGCGATTCGGAGGATTTTGCAGCGGACGCAGCGGATTGCGCTGGTCGGGGCCTCGGCCAATCCTGAGCGCCCCTCCAACCGGGTGATGCGGTTTCTGCTCGATCGCGGGTATGTGGTCACGCCGGTCAACCCTGGTCTGGCGGGACACCATCTGCACGGACAACGCGTGGTCGCTTCCCTCGATGAAGCCGAACCGCTCGATATGGTGGACCTGTTCCGTGCCAGCGAGAAGGTGATGCCCGCCGTGGCGGCGGCCATCCGGCTCAAGGCGAAAACAATCTGGATGCAACTCGGCGTGGTCAACCCGGAAGCAGCCGCTATCGCCCGCGCCGCCGGGTTGACCGTGGTGATGAACCGCTGCCCGGCCATCGAACGTCCCCGACTTGGGATGGAGGGGGCGAGCCCCCGACCTTAATCGTCGCCGGCGTGTTCGACCATGCGGGGTTGGGGGGCGCGTTTGCGGTGGCTGCGTTCGCGCATGGTTTCGAACACGACGTAGAGCAGGGGAATGACGAAGATACCGATGCCGCTGGCGGCGATCATGCCGGCGAAGACCGGAGTGCCGAGGGAGCGGCGGGTGATCTGGGCGGCGCCGGTGGCGATGACGAGGGGAAGCAGGCCGAAGACGAAGGCGATCGAGGTCATCATGACGGCGCGGAACCGCATTTTGGCACCGGCGATGGCGGCTTCGTGGATGCTCATGCCTTCTTCCCGGCGCTCCTTGGCGAATTCGACGATCAGGATGCCGTTTTTGGCGGCGAGGGCGATGAGCACGACGAGGCCGATTTCGGCGTAGAGGTCGAAGGTCAGCCCGGCGATGACGATGCCGAGCATGGCACCGAACACACCGACGACGACCGAGAGGAGCACCGGGATCGGGATGATCCAGCTTTCGTAGAGGGCGACCAGAAAGAGGAAGGCGAAGGTGAGCGAAAGGGCGAAGACGTAGACGGCCTGCCCTTTGGCCTGTTCCTGCAGGTAGGCGGTGCTGGTCCAGTCATACGAGAAGCCGGTGGGCAGAACGCGGCTGGAAAGTTTCGCCATGGCGGCGAGAGCGGCGTTGGAAGAGACCCCGGGGGCCGGGTTGCCGATGATCTGGGCGGCTTCGGAGTCGTTATAGCGGCTGATGATCTGCGGGCCGAGCACGGTGTGGGCGGTGGCGAGCGAGCGCATCGAGACCATCGCACCGGAGTTGCTGCGGACGTAGATCCGCCAGATACCGGCTTCGGTATCGCGGTCGCGTTCCTTGGCCTGGATATTGACCTGCCAGAGATTGAGCAACCTGATGTCTGGAAAATAGGGCGAGCGGGGGTCAGGCATCCTGGTAGTCCCACTTGATGTAGCCCTTGGTGTCGGCGGCCCATTTTTCATCGATTTCGACGAGGACGGCGCTGACGAGGCGTTCGAGGGAGGCTTCGTTGGGGAAGACCCTGATTTTGGTGGTGCGGCGTTTGAGTTCCTGCTGGATGCCGCGTTCCATGGGGTTGGAAGTGCGAAGCCGGCGCTGGTGGGGTTCTGGCAGTGTGAAGACGGTGAGGCCTTCGGGGATATTTCGTTCGAGCCAATCGGCGAGCTTTGGTGCGGTGTCGCGATAGGCATTGACGAGGGTTGTGAGAGCGATCTGGGCAGCGGCGAGGGAATTTGCGTTCCAGACGGTCCGGAGTTCTGCGCCGATGCGTTTGCGGATGGCGTGGTTGGGGGCGTGGTGGATGGCGTTTTGGGCGAGGTGGAACTGGCATCGTTGCCAGTGTGCGGCGCCGAAGACGGCGCGGCGTGCGGCGTGCAATCCGGCATGGTCATCGGAGACGATGAATTCGACGCCTCGCAGGCCACGCTGATGGAGGCTTTCGAGGAAGGCACGCCAATGGACTTCGGCCTCGGAAAGGGCGACCGAGACGCCGAGGACACGGCGGCGTTCATCGGGTCCGATGCCGATGGCCGAGAGCACGGCGGCATCGCGGACGACGCCATTATCGCGCATTTTTTCATATCTGGCGTCGAGGATGAGGTAGCGGATCTCGGCGAGGGGTCGGGTGCGCCAGGCGGCGAGTTCGTCATCGAGCAGCTTGCTGGCGCGGCTGACCTGAGCGGAGGAGAGGCTTTCGATGCCGAATTCGCGCATGACGGCCTCGACGTCGCGGGTGGAGACGCCTTTGATGTACATTTCGGCGACGGCGACCATGACGGCGCGGACCGAGCGTCGGCCGCGTTCGAGGGACTGTGGGTAGAAGGGTTCGCCCACGTGACCGGCGGTTTTGGGGACATCGACGGTGATCGACCCGGCCGGGGTATCGATCCGCTTGGGCTTGTAGCCATTGGCGTAACCCTGACGATCGGGGTTGCGCTCGTAGTGACTGGCGTGGAGGAAGCGTTCGCGCTCGATCTGCATGGCGAGTTCGAAGGTCCTGGCAAATACCGTGGCGATATCGCCTGCGCCGTTTTCGATCAGATGTTCCAAAAGTGCCTCGATAATCGTATCCTTTTTGGCGTCCATTCATCGGTCTCCATGTTGGTGTGAACAACTGCATGGAATACCAGAATGAACAGCCCTTGCCGGGGCATGCCCCGGCAAGGGCACCAACTCCCAACCCAAAATGAATTTCCAGACGTCAGGTTACACCACCCCTGCCAGACCTGTCCGAACAGGTTGAACTGGTTGACGTAATAGCCACCGAGAGACGCCTGGAGCGCCTGGAAGATCGACGAGATCGGCACGCCGAGCGCCTGGGCTTTGGCGCGATCGATATCGAGATAGATCGACGGTGTATTGGCCGAATAGGTGCTGAAGACCCGGCTGAGTTTTTTGTCGCCGTTGGCCGCGACGATGAGGGCTTTCAGCACGGAGTCGAATTTCTGCTGGCTCGCGGCCTGGACGTTTTCAAGCTCGTAGGTGAAGCCACCATTGGTGGAGAGGCCGATGATCGGGGGCAGGTTGAAGGCGACGACGCTGGCCCCTTTGAGTTGCGCGCCCATCTGGAACACCTTGGCGATCACCGCGTTCACCGAGTTTTTCGCGCCCGGCCGCTGGCTGAAGGGTTTGAGGTGGGCGACCATGAACAGGGCGTTGGGTTCGGTGGCGGAATCGAGGATGGAGTAGCCATTGATCGCGATGACGTCCTGAACCTGGGGCAGGGTGTGGATCATTTTCGCGAGTTTCTGGCCCATGGCATCGGTTCGTTGCAGGGATGCGCCGGGTGGCAGGGTGGCCTGGATGAAGAAGGCGCCCTGGTCTTCATCGGGCAGGAAGCCGCCGGGGGTGATGCTGGAGAGCAGGAAGGCCCCGATACCGAAGGCGAGGATGACCAGCAGAGCAAGGACTGAGCGCTTGACCACCCGGCTGACGAAATTCGCGTAGCCGTTGCGGGTACGATCGATGAAGCCGAGGATTTTCGCCATGATGCCGTGGTGTTTTTCACGGCGGAGCAGCAGGGCGCACAGGGCGGGCGAAAGGGTGAGCGCGTTGAGCGCCGAGATCAGCATGGCCGTGCTGATGGCGACCGCAAACTGGGTGAACAGCAGGCCGGACAGGCCGGGGATGAAAGCGGTAGGGACGAAGACCGAGAGCAGGACGAGCATGATCGCGATGATCGGTGCCTGGATCTGCGACATGGCGATCTTGGCTGCTTCCTTTGGTGTCAGTTCAGGATTTTCCTCCATGACGCGTTCGATGTTTTCGACCACCACGATCGCGTCATCGACGACGAGGCCGGTCGCGACCACCAGCGCGAGGAGGGTGACGGTGTTGGCCGAGTAGCCGAGCGCGAGCATGAAGGCGAAGCTGCCGAGCAGGGCGATGGGCACCACGATGGAAGGCACCAGGGCTGCCCGCCATGAGCCGAGGAACAGAAAGACGACGATGACGACCAGGACGAAGGCTTCGATCAGGGTCTTGATCACTTCGTCGATCGTGTCGGAGACGAAGGAGCTGGAGTTGTAGACGGTCTTGCTGGAGAGGCTTTTGGGGAAGCGCGCGCTGAGCTTGGCGATTTCCTTCTCGACGCGGGCGGAGGTTGCGACCGCGTTGGCGCCGGGCGAGAGGAACACCCCGATTGCGACGCCGGGATGACCGTTGATGCGGTCGATCTGGTTTTCGCTCTGGGGGCCGAGGGCGATGTGCGCGACATCCTTGAGACGGAGGAGCGAGCCGTCCTTGTTGCCGCGGATGACGATGTTACCGAATTGCTTGACGGTGCTCAGACGGCCCTGGGTCTGGACCGAGAGCTGGTATTGCTGGTCGCCGCCGATCGGCATCAGACCGATCGTGCCGACCGGTGCCTGGGTGTTCTGATCCTGGATCGCGCTGATCAGGTCGCCCGGGGTGAGGCCGAGTTCGGCGAGGCGGTTGGTGTTGTAGACCACCCGCATCGAGTAATCCTGCTCGCCGAACATATGGGCCTGACCGACGCCGTCGACCCGGGAGAGCGGGTTGAGGACATTGATTTTGACGTAGTTCGAGATCTGCAGCGGGGTGAGCTTGTTGTCCGGGCTGTAGAAAAAGACGAATTGCAGCACCGAGGAGGATTTTTTGGTGACCGTAACACCTTCCTTCTGGACCTCGGAGGGAAGCTGGGTGAGCGCCTGCTGGACCGCGTTGGTGACGTTGACTTCGTCGATGTCCGGGTTGCTGCCGAGCTTGAAGGTGACGGTGAGGCCGTAGGTGCCGTCGTTCGCGCTGGTCGATGAATAGTAGATTTCATCGGTGAGGCCGTTGATCTGCTGTTCGAGCGGTTCGGCCACCGTGTCGTTCACGACTTTCGAGGAGGCGCCGGGATAGGTGGCGCTGACCTGGACCGAGGGCGGCACGATCGAGGGGAACTGGGCGACCGGAATGCGGGTCATCGCGATCGCCCCGGCAATGGTGATGACGATCGCGATGACGATGGCGAAGCGGGGCCGGTCGATAAAGAACGAGGGGATCATGGGCTCAGCCCTGCGCCGGCGCGCTGGCGGCGACCGGGGATTTGACCGTTTCGGGATTGACCGTGATTCCGGGGTGCACTTTTTCGATCCCATCGACGATGACGCGGCTGCCGAGCGACAGGCCGCTCGCGATGGTGGCCGTGGCGGGGGTGGTCTGGCCGAGCTTGACGCTGGTGCGTTCGACCTGATTTTTCGCGTTCACGGTGAGCACGTAATCGCCGAGCTGGTCGGACAGGACGGCGTCGCGCGGCAGGACGATCTGTTCGACCGGGTGTTTGGCGCGGACGACGACGGTGACGAACTCGCCGCTGGTAAGTTCGCGGTTGTTGACCTTGGTACCACCTAGGCCCTTGACCACCGGGTTCGGGATGGTGCCCTGCATGGCGAGACTATCGGTGGTCTGGCTGATCTGGTTGCTGGTGAAGTCGAGCGTGCCGACCTGTTTGTCCATCCGCCCGTCGGGCAGGCGGAGTTGCAGTTCCACCGCATTCAGGCCGCCTTGTTTGGCGAATTCCTGGCGGAGTTTGAGGGCGTCCCGCGCCGGCATCGAGAAGGCGACGTAGATCGGGTTTTCGCTGACGACCGTGGCGAGGGTGCCGGTGGTGGGGCTGACGACGTTGCCGATGTTGATATTGGTTGCGCCGATCCGTCCGTCGATCGGGGAGCGGATTTGGGTGTAGCTCAGGTTGATTGCGGCGGTTTCACGCTGGGCTTTGGCGGAATCGAGGTTGGCGGCGTCGCTCTGTTCGGTCGCGCGGTCGTTGTCGAGGGTCGAGCGCTGGCCGGCGGGGGTGTGGAGCAAAGCTTGCGAACGGCCGAGGGTGGTGCGGGCATTGGCGAGGGTGGCCTGGGCGGCGGCGACGGCCGCGTTGGCCTGATCGAAAGCCGCCTGATAGGGACCGGGTTCGATGACGTAGAGCAATTGGCCCTTTTTGACGTCGGCCCCCTGATGGAACAGGCGCTGTTCGAGATAGCCGGTGATGCGCGGGACGAGCTTGACGATGTGCATGGCCTGCACGCGGCCGATATAGGATTGTTCCTGATAGACTTTCTGCTTCTGCACATTGACCACACTGACGGCGGGCGGCGGAGGGGCAGCGGCATGGGCGGCTCCGAGGCTTGCTGCGGTGAGCAGGCCGAGCACCGCGAAGCGACGCACGCGGGTTCGGCGGAGCGCAGGAGCAGGCGATAGTCGACGCATCGGCAACCTCATATCAAAGCATGTCGGCGGAATGGATGATCGGGTGGAACCCGATTCTGGCAAGCCGGGCATGGAACCGCCGGCACTCCTTCAGGAAACGATTGCAACGAAACGGCAACCATCCTGCCCTGCCAAACTTAATAATCCGTCACGCGCGCGTCAATCGCAGCGGCGTGGGTGCAACACTCGGTTACATCGAAACCGGGACTGCGGGTGGGGGCGACCGGGCGCTCCGGGATCAGCTTCGGTAATCGGTGGTCACGGGGTCGATCAGGCGGAGGGCGGCCTGCCATGCCATGGCGCAGTGATTGGTATGAACCGGTTCATCGCGGACATACTGGCTCGCGGTATGGGCGCAGACTTCGGGCGGTGGGATGACGAGTTTGGCTCCGCCCGACATCGCGGCGATCTGGGCCTGGCAGGCGCGTTCGAGAAAATAGATTTCGAGAAAGGCTTCGGGGATGGTGGTGCCGCCGACGAGGAGGCCATGGTTACGCAGGATCATGGCCTTGTTGGTTCCGAGGTCCGCCACGATGCGGGCGCGTTCGTCGAGATCGAGGGCGATGCCCTCATAGCCGTGGTAGGACAGGCAGTTGTAGAATTTCATGGCGTGCTGGCTGATCGGGAGCAGACCGTCCTGCTGGGCGGCGACCGCGATGCCGGCCTGGGTGTGGGTGTGGATGACGCACATCAGGTCCGGGCGGGCCATGTGGATGGCGGAATGAATGGTGAAGCCGGCGGCATTGACGCGCTTGCCGCTCTGACCCGGCGTTTCGATACGATTGCCGTCGAGGTCGATTTTCACGAGGTCGGACGCGCGCATTTCATGGAACAACGTCCCGTAATCGTTGATCAGGAAATGATGATCGGGACCGGGCAGGCGGGCGCTGATATGGGTGTAGATGAAGTCGGTCATGCGGAAATGGGCGACGAGGCGGTAAAGTGCGGCCAGATCGCAACGGATCTGCCATTCGGCTTCGTCGATTCCCGGGGGCGGGGCGATGCGGGTGGTGACGTTCATGATGCGGGTCCTCCGATGCGGAATGCTTGGGCCAAATCGGCGTTTCGTCAAGCCAAAAGATTGGACAAGTAGACCTTCCATTTTGTAGAAAAGGCAGAAAGTTTTTTGCTTCTTTTTTGCAAAAAAGAAGCCTGTCCTTTCTTCGCTGTCCTGTTTGTTACGCCGCCGCCCGCGCCGCGCGTTAACCACCCATTCATCAGGATAGGCTATCCAATCTTCGATCAATAGATGGCTCGCTCTCAAAAACTGGGACTGTTCAAAGTTACGGGACACTTCTCTGGTTTTCGCGGGGTTGCACATGGCTTGGTTTCGCGTGGGGGCGGTTTTGATGGCCGTCGTGACGACGATGAGGGTTGCGGCGGCGGGGTCGGGGGTTTCGGCAGCGAGCTTGGTGCGGCCGGGGGATGTCGTGCTCGGCAATCCGCGTGGGCGGGTGACAATCGTGGATTTCTATGACACCTCGTGCATGCCGTGCCGCGCGATGAACCGGCGGATCGAGCGCATGATCAGGGAGGATCCGCAGATCCGGTATGTGCCGATCGATGTGCCGATACTGGGGCCGCAGAGTGTGCTGGGAGCGAAGGCGCTGGTGGCGGCGCGGATGCAGGGGCAGTTTCACGCAATGCATGCCGAACTGATGCGCCAGCGGCGGTTGCCGACGCGGGCGGTGTTGCGGGCCGATGCGGCGCGATTGGGCTTCGATGTGCCACGGTTCATGCGCGATCTGGCGGGGGCGCACGCGGCCCGGGTGGTGGATGCCGATTTGCGGCGGGCGGCGGCGATGCGGCTGCGGTATGTGCCGGTCGTGTATATCGGGCGCAACCGGATTCCGGGGGCGATGAGTTTCCGAGACCTCGACTGGCTGGTGCATCATGCGGGCGAACAGGTCGTGACCGAGATCGTCGGGCCGCCCGACCCGTCATGAGCGCTGGTTTCGAGGATTGTCAGGCGGGCGGCGGCGTCGCAAGGTTGCGGAATGCCGACGCTGTGCCGATTGTGCGATGCGATTTTCGAGGGTGACGGCGCCTGTCCGCGCTGCGGCGGTGCCTGGCTGGTACGTCATTCCGAGATTGCGACGCTCACGATCGCGCATATCGATTGCGATGCGTTTTTTGCCAGTGTCGAGAAGCGGGATCGGCCGGAGCTGCGCGATCTGCCGGTGATCGTGGGCGGCGGGACGCGGGGCGTGGTGGCAGCGTGTTGTTATGTCGCGCGGCTGTCGGGCGTGCGCTCGGCCATGCCGATGTTCAAGGCGTTGAAATTATGCCCGGATGCCACGGTGATCCGGCCCGATATCCCGAAATACGCAGGCGTGGCGCGGGAGATCAGGGCGATGATGGAGCGGTTGACGCCGCTGGTGCAGCCGCTGTCGATCGACGAGGCGGCGCTGGACCTGGCAGGAACGGCGGCGTTGCATGGCGCGCCGCCGGCTGCGGTGCTGAGCCGGCTCGCGCGGGATGTGGAGCGCGAGGTCGGGGTGACCGTGTCGATCGGGCTGGCTCAGAACCGGCTGTGCGCGAAGTTGGCGGCGGAGCGGGACAAGCCGCGCGGGTTCGCGGTACTCGGCGCGGATGCGCCATCGGTGCTGGCACCGGAGGCGGTGGGGATTCTGCCGGGGGTCGGGCCGGCGCTGGTGCGGCGGCTGGCGGCGCTCGGGATCACTCGGGTCGGGCAGTTGGCGTCGCTCGATTCCCGCGCTGCCCGACTGAAGCTGGGGGATGACGGGCCGGCGCTTGCGGCACGCGCACGGGGCGAGGATGCCCGAGCGGTGGACCCGGTACAGGCGGCCAAGTCGATCAGCGCGGAGACCACGTTCGGGAGCGATATTTCCGATCCGGCGGACCTCGCGCGGGAATTATGGCCGCTATGCGAGCGCGTCGGGCGGCGGTTGCGGGCGGAGGATGTCGCGGCGGCGGCGCTGGTGCTCAAGCTCAAGACCGCGCGGTTCGAAACGGCCACCCATGCGATCCGGCTGACCGCCCCGACCCGACTGCCGGAGACCATGTTCGAGGCGGCGCGGCCGGTGTTGCAGCGCGCGGCGGGGCCCGCGTTCCGGCTGATCGGAATCGGGGCGGCGCGGCTGGTGCCGGGGACGCTGGCCGATCAGGGCGATCTGATGGACCGGGATTCGCCCCGGCGAGCGGCGCGTCAGGAGGCGGTGGATGCGCTGCGGGCGAAATTCGGAACCGGGATCATCCGGCGCGGCGTGTAAGGCGCGGCGGTTCAGGGGACGGCGAAGCCGGCGCGTTCGACTTCGAAGCTCTTATGGCGGAGGTGGGTTTTGAGGATGAGCGCGAGCACCACGCCGTCACGGCGGATCAGGGCGTTGTTCATCGCATCGTGTTCCTGCATCGCGACCTGCCAGTGGGACTCGGTCATCGGGGCGATGTAGCGGGCGCGGCGGATGCGGGCCCCGATACTCTCATAGGTGGCGAGCAGGACGGCGTTCCCGGCGGCGCGAATGATGGCTTCGTGGATCGCGCGGTTGCAGGCGTAGTACGGTACCAGGTCGCGCGCGGCATAGTGTCGCGCCATCTCGGCATGGGTTGCCGCGAGGCGGGCGATTTCATCATCGGTGATGCGCTGGCAGGCAAGTTCGCCGGCGGCGGCTTCGAGAGCGGCGGATACTTCGAACAGGTCGCGGACGTCGGCCTGGGTGAGCCGGGTGGCCCGGGCGCCACGGTTCGGCAGGAGTGTCACGTGACCTTCGGCGGCGAGGACCTTGAGGGCTTCGCGCAACGGGGTGCGCGAGATGTTCATGGCGGCGCAAAGCTCGCGCTCGGCAATCCGCGCGCCGGGGGCAATCCGGCCTTCGAGAAGATGTTCGCGGAGAAGCTGGACCACCTCGGCATGCAGCATGGGGTTTCATACCTAATCTGCCGAGCCGTGCCAAACGACGAATGCATGCAAAATGCTGCCGATCGGTGGAATCTTGTTGACGTCGCGTGTTTTTATCGTAGTTTTGCATGCAAATTAGAGGAAACCGATAATGAACGTCGCTAAACCAGCGGGGTCGCCCGGGCCGCTTGCCGGGATTCGGGTGGTTGATATGTCCCATGTCATGGCCGGCCCGGTATGCGGCATGATGCTGGCGGATATGGGGGCCGAGGTCATCAAGGTCGAGAAGATCCCGGGCGGGGATGATACAAGGCGCTCGGTGCCGCCGGCGGTTGGCGGCGAATCGGCAGCGTTCATGATGATGAACCGGAACAAGCGCGGGATTGCCCTCGATTTGAAAACGGGTGACGGGCGCGAGGCGCTGATGGCGCTCCTTGATGGCAGCGACGTGCTGATCGAAAATTATCGCAAAGGGGCGCTGGACCGGTTGGGATTCGGGTTCGAAGCCCTGCATGCGCGCAATCGGCGGCTGATTTATTGCAGTATTTCGGGCTTCGGACGCACCGGGCCCTATGCCGATCGCGGCGGGTTCGATTTGATTGCGCAGGGCATGAGCGGGGTGATGAGCGTGACCGGCGAAGCGGCGGGCCGGGCGCCGGTGAAGGCAGGGCCGCCGGTGACCGATATCGGGGCGGGGATCATCGCGGCGATGGGAATACTGGCGGCGCTCAATCACCGGCATGTCAGTGGTGAGGGGCAATGGGTCGATACCTCGCTGCTCGAAGCGGGGATCACGTTCATGTACTGGCACGCGGCGATCAGTTTCGCGACCGGGGCATCGCCGGGGCCGTTGGGGTCGGGGCATCCGCTGATGGCGCCGTATCAGGCGTTTCGCACGCTCGATGATCCGATCAATGTCGGCGCGGCGAACGACGCCAACTGGCGGCGGTTGGTCGAGGTGCTGGGAGCGGACGAACTGGGCAGAGACCCGCGTTTTGCCAGCAATGCCGGGCGGATGATGCATCTTGCCGAACTCGCGCCGAAGTTGGAGACGATTTTTCGCACCCGTCCTTCCACAGTCTGGCTGGAGGCGCTTGAGAGGGCAGGTGTGCCGGCGGGGCCGGTACTGACGGTGCAGCAGATGGCGGCGGACCCGCAGGTGATCGCGCGGGAGATGATCGTCGAGACTGATCATGCGGTCGCAGGACCCACCCGCGCGCTCGGCCTGCCGGTGAAGTTTTCCGCAACACCGGGCGGCGTGCGGTATCCCGCCCCTGCCTATGGCCAGCACACCGCCGAGGTGCTGCGCGAGATCGGGTTTCCGGAGGCGCGGATCGCGGCGATGATTGCAGCGGGTGCGGCCCATTCGGCCGACAAGGCACGGGGGGTCGCGGCATGAGCGGGGCAGAGGCTGAACTCCTCTACGAGGTGCGCGAGCGGATCGGGTACGTCACCTTCAACCGGCCTGCGTCGCGCAATGCGCTGACGTTTGCGATGTACGAGGCCTTGGCCGCGTTGTGCACACGGTTGAACGAGACCGATGAGGTGCGCGTGCTGGTGATGACCGGGGCGGGCGACAAGGCATTCGCTGCCGGCACCGACATCAACCAGTTTCGCGCCTTCCGCACCCGGGAGGATGCGATTGCGTATGAGCGGCGGATCGACAAGGTGCTGCGCGCTGTGGAGACCTGCAAGATACCGACGATCGCCGCGATGGGCGGGGCCTGCACGGGCGGTGGTGCCGCGATTGCGGCGGTGTGCGACCTGCGGATTGCGAGTGCCGACCTGCGCTTCGGCTTTCCGATCGCACGGACGCTCGGCAATTGTCTGTCGATCGAGAATTACGCGCGTCTGGTCGGGCTGATCGGGGCGGCGCGGGTCAAGGACATGATTTTCACCGCCCGGCTGCTGGGAGCGGCCGAAGCCGAACGGATCGGCTTGGTTTCGGAGGTCGTGGCGGACCGCGCGGCGCTGCTGGACCGGGCGAGGGAACTTGCCATGACCGTGGCCGGTCATGCGCCGCTGACCTTGCGGGTGACCAAGCAGGCGCTCGACCGGATCGGGCAGTTATCGCGGATCGACGCCGAGGATCTGGTGCTCGCCTGCTACATGAGCGCCGATTTCCGCGAGGGGATGGACGCATTTCTGGGCAAACGTTCGCCGGACTGGCAGGGCCGCTGACGAGGCCCGAGGGGCTAAGAAAAACAAAGGGGGAGCGAAACAATGGAAACCGCACGGTTTCTGATCAACAAGATGATGCCGTTCTGGCTCGTGGTCTGCGGGATCGCGGGGTATGCGGCCCCGCACGTGTTCATCCGGCTGGCACCTTACACGATTTATGACTTGGCAGGCGTGATCCTGCTGATGAGCCTGACGCTGACGCCTGCCGAGATCGGGCCGGTTTTCACCCGGCCCAAGACGTTGATTGCAGGGTTTCTGATCAAATGGATCACCGTGCCGCTTGCGGCGATCGTGGCGGCGCGGCTGGTCTATGCCGGGCAGCCGCAACTCGCGGCCGGGACGATTCTCGACGGAGCGACTCCGGCGGGGGTCACGTCCAACCTGTTCACCTTCCTGGCGCACGGGGCGGTGCCGCTCGCGATCGGGTTGACCTTCGTGCACACGCTGCTTTCGCCGATCCTGACCCCGGCGGTGACCGCGCTGTTCGCACATAAATACGTGCATGTCAGCTTCATGGCGCTGTTTCATCAGATGCTGGTGATCGTGCTGCTGCCGCTGGCCCTCGGCGTGGGAGCGCGCACGATCATCGGAGCGCGGCGGATCGCGCGGGTTCAGCCGGTGTTCCCGATGCTGTCGGCGCTGCTGCTGTATTGTCTCGCCCTCGGGCTGGTCGCGGCGGCAGCACCGGCGATTGCGAAGAACCTCGAATGGGTGCCGATCATCGCGGTGACGACCTCGGTGATCTGCGTCGTCAATCTCGGACTCGCCTACGGGCTTGCGCGGGGGCTGAAACTGGGCGAGGCCGAGGCGCGAGCGATCATGTTCGATGTCGGGATTTATAATTCCGGACTGGGCGCGGTGCTCGCGAGTGTCAATTTCGGGGCGTTCGCGGCACTGCCCGCGCTGATGAACGCCCTGCTCAACATGATCATCGGCTCGATGCTCGCCAGCTATCTCGGCAGCCGGCCGGTGCCCGAACCCTCCCTGCAACCGGTTCGACTGGACCAGAGTGCGCCGCCCCTCGGCGCGGAGTGAATGACCAATGAACACACCGACCACGACCGTTCATACCGGACGGCATTTTCTGCAGATCCCGGGGCCGACCAACGTACCGGACCGGGTGCTGCGGGCGATCGATATGCCGACGATCGATCATCGCGGACCGGAATTTGCGGGGCTCGGCCTCGCGGTGATCGAAGGGGCAAAACGCGTCTTCCGCACCGCGAGCCCGGTGGTAATCTATCCCTCGTCGGGGACCGGGGCGTGGGAGGCGGCGATCGTCAATACGCTATCGCCCGGGGACCGGGTGCTGATGGCCGAGACCGGGCAGTTCGCGACGCTGTGGCGGACCATGGCAGGGCGGCTGGGCCTGGAGGTGGATTTTATCGAGGGCGATTGGCGGCACGGGGCCGATCCGGCGGCGATCGGCGCGCGGCTGGCAGAGGATCGGGGCCACACCATCAAGGCGGTGATGGTGGTGCACAACGAAACCTCGACCGGGGTGACCAGCCGGATTCCGGAAATCAGGCGGGCGATCGATCAGGCGAGCCATCCGGCGCTGCTGTTGGTCGATACGATTTCCTCGCTCGGTTCGATCGATTACCGGCACGATGAATGGGGTGTGGATGTCACGGTCGGGGGATCGCAAAAGGGGCTGATGCTGCCGCCGGGGCTGGGGTTCAACGCGGTTTCGGACAAGGCGCTGGCGGCGGCGGCGGCGAATACGAGCCGGCGGTCCTACTGGGACTGGCACGAGATCATCGCGGCAAACCGCACCGGATACTGGCCCTACACCCCGGCGACCAATCTGCTCTACGGGCTGCGCGAGGCCATCACGATGCTCGAGGAGGAAGGGCTGGAGGCGGTGTTCGCGCGGCACGACCGCCACGCGGCGGCGACGCGGGCGGCGGTGCGCGCCTGGGGGATGGAGATCCTGTGCGCCGACCCGCGCGAGTATTCCAGTGCCCTGACCGCCGTGATGATGCCCGACGGGCATGATGCCGACCAGTTCCGCGAGGCGGTGCTTGCGCGGTTCGACATGTCGCTCGGCACCGGACTGGCGCGGCTGAAGGGGCGGGTATTCCGGATCGGGCATCTCGGTCATTTCAACGATCTGATGCTGATGGGCACGCTTGCCGGCGTGGAGATGGGGTTCGAGGTCGCGGGCGTACCCTACCGCGAGGGTGGGGTACGCGCGGCAATGGACGTGCTGAGCGGAAAGGCGCGGCCCTAGCAGCGGCGTTCGATACGGTTCGATTGGAATAACAAATAAACGGAGGGAATGACCATGTCGACCACGATGAGCCGGACCCCGCGACTGCGGACGATCCAGCGATCCGCCTTGACCATGCTGGTGCTTTCAGGGGCGGTAAATTACATCGACCGCGCCACGCTCGCGGTCGGCAACCCGCTGATCCGCAAGGACCTCGGCCTGTCGGTGGCCGATATGGGGTTCCTGCTGTCGGCGTTTTTATGGTCCTACGCCTTCGCGCAACTGCCGATGGGCGCGATGGTGGACCGGTTCCGCCCCCGCATCCTGCTCACCGTGGGGCTGGCGCTGTGGTCGGCGGCGCAGGTCGCGAGCGGACTGGTGGGGAGCTTCGGGCAGTTCTATGTCGCGCGGATCGCGCTCGGCATCGGTGAGGCGCCGCAGTTTCCCTCCGCCAGCCGGGTGACGCGCGACTGGTTCAACCCGCGCGACCGTGGCTTGTCGTCCGGGATCTGGAATACCGCCGGCCCGCTCGGCACCGCACTCGGCGTGCCGCTGCTGACCGTGCTGATGCTGAATTTCGGCTGGCGCTGGATGTTCATTCTGATGGGGATTGCCGGGCTTGTGGTCGCAGTGATCTGGTACGCAGTGTACCGCAACCCGCCGGAGGTGGCGCTGACCGCCGAGGAAAACGCCTATCGGACCCAGGGCGACGCGGCGGACCAGCGCCATCACATGACGTTCCGGGAGTGGCGGATGCTGTTCAGGTTCCGCACGACCTGGGGGATGATCGTCGGGTATTTCGGGTGCATCTATATGACGTGGATCTATTTCGCGTGGTTGCCGGGGTATTTCGAGATCCAGCGGCATATGAGCGTCAAATATACCGGGATCGCAGCGGCGATTCCGTTTGCCTGGGGCGTGGTCGGGTCGCTGTGCGGCGGGTATCTGGCGGATGTGCTGGTACGGCGCGGCGTCGGGCAGGTAAACAGCCGCAAATATCCGGCGGGGCTCGCGCTGATCGGGACGGCGGCTTTCACGATCGCGGCGGCCTATGTGTCGAGCAATAATCTGGCGATCGCGTTCATTTCGGCGGCGATTTTCCTGCTCTACATCACCAGCACCTGCTCCTGGGCGCTCAGCTCGGTCGCGGTGCCGCCGAACCTGACCGCCTCGGTGGGGGCGATGCAGAATTTCGGCGGTTATCTCGGTGGCGCGCTGGCGCCCACGGTGACCGGGCTGATCGTGGCCGCGACGGGCTCGTTCGTGCTTGCTCTGGTGGTCGGCGCGGTGGTCAGTCTGGTCTCCGCGGCTTCCTATCTGTTCGTGGTGAAAAACCCGATCACCACGGCGCAGATCGACCGTCTGCCGGCGGCGCCATGACCCCTGCCCTGCCCCTTGCGCTGGCGCGCGCGGTGCTCCAACGGGCGCTCGACCTCGCGGGGGCGGCGGATGCCGGGAGACCGGTATGCGTTGCGGTATGCGATGCGCAGGGGTTTCTGGTGTGCTTCGCGCGATCGGACGGGGCGCCGGTTCGGAGTATCGAACTCGCGCAGGGCAAGGCCTATTCGGCGGCGCGGATGGGGGTTACGACCTGCGCGTTTCTGGAGCGCATCCACCGCGAGCGGATCGAGCCCGGATATTTCTGCGACCCGCGCCTGACCGCGCTGCCGGGCGGGGGTGTGATGCGGGATGGCACGGGGATGGTGATCGGCGGGGTCGGGGTGAGCGGGCTGACCTCGCGCGAGGATCAACTCGTGGCAGATCAGGCGGCCGTGGTAACCGGGTGAGACGGATGGTCGTGATGAAGGGGAAAGCGAATGAGTGATCTTGACGAACGGTTTTCGGTTCTTGCTGCGGTTTCAACCGCGACGGTGACGACCGTGCTGCTCAAGGAGGGGCTGCGCAATGTGTGGCTGCGCGGGACGATGCCGCTCCGGGCGGGTCAGGGGCGGCTGGTCGGGCGCGCGTTCACCCTGCGTTTCGTGCCCGCACGGGAGGATCTGGCGACGCCGGCCTCCTGGAGCTCGCCGACCTCGACACGGGGTGCGATCGAGGCGATGCCGACAGGGTGCATCGCCGTCGCCGATGCCATGGGGGTGACCGATGCGGGGATTTTCGGGGATATTCTCTGTGCCCGCATGCGGGTGCGCGGGGTCGCCGGGCTGGTGACCGATGGGGTGATGCGCGACGGGGCTGGCGTGCTCGGAACCGGATTGCCGGTATGGTGCCGGGGGGTTGCGGCACCGCCATCGGTCGCGGGGCTGACTTTCGTGGGGTGGCAGGAGCCGATCGGGTGCGGCGGGGTTGCGGTGTTTCCCGATGATGTCATCGTGGTGGATGACGATGGCGCGGTGGTGATCCCGGCGGCGCTGCTCGATCATGTCGTCGCGCACGCGCCGGAGCAGGAGCGGCTGGAAGCGTGGATCATGCGCGAGGTGGAGGCCGGGGTGGCGCTGCCCGGCCTGTATCCCGCCAATGCCGAAACCCGCGCGCGCTACGAGGCCGACAAGGCACGCTCGTGAGCGGTTTGCGCAAGGGGCTGACCAGCTACGGCGATGCCGGATTCTCGCTGTTCCTGCGCAAGGCCTTCATCAAGGCCATGGGCTATTCCGATGATGCGCTGGACCGGCCGATCGTGGGGATCACCAATACCGCGAGCGACTACAATCCGTGCCATGGCAATGTGCCGGATCTGATCGAGAGCGCCAAACGCGGGGTGATGCTGGCGGGCGCAATGCCCATGGTGTTTCCGACCATCAGCATTCATGAGAGTTTTGCGCATCCGACCTCGATGTTCCTGCGCAACCTGATGGCCATGGATACCGAGGAAATGATCCGCGCCCAGCCGATGGATGCGGTGATCGTGATCGGCGGGTGCGACAAGACGCTGCCGGCGCAGATCATGGGGGCGGCGAGCGCGGGGTTGCCGACCATCGTGGTGCCGACCGGGCCGATGGTGGTCGGGCATCATAAAGGCGAGGTGCTGGGGGCGTGCACCGATTGCCGGCGGCTCTGGGGACAGCACCGGGCCGGGACGATCGATGAAGCCGAAATCGAGACGATCAGCGGGCGGCTGGCGCCTTCGGTCGGGACATGCATGGTAATGGGCACGGCCAGCACCATGGCCTGCATGATCGAGGCGCTCGGCCTGTCGCTGCCGATGGCCGCGACCGCGCCGGCCGTGCATGCCGAACGGAGGCGCATTGCAGAGGCGAGCGGGCGGCGGGCAGCGGAGATGGCGGTGGCTGGCGGACCGACGCCGCGCGAGCTGATCACCCCAGCTTCGGTCCGCAATGCGCTGGCGGTTTTGCAGGCGATCGGCGGATCGACCAACGGGATCATTCATTTGACCGCCATGGCCGGGCGGGTGGGACTCAAACTCGATCTGGCGGCGCTCGACGAGTTGAGCCGTGAGGTGCCGGTATTGGTCGATTTGAAGCCGTCGGGCGCGCATTACATGGAACATCTGCATCATGCGGGCGGCGTGCCTGCGCTGCTGCGGGAACTGGCGCCAGCGCTCGATATGGCGTGCGGCACGGTGGCGGGCGGCACGCTGGCCGAGATTGCCGCCGGGGCGGAGCGCGTGCCGGGGCAGACCGTGATCCGGCCATGGGACGCGCCGTTGCAGGGATCGGGGGCGATTGCGGTGCTGTTCGGGAATCTTGCGCCGCGCGGGGCGGTGATCAAGCAGTCGGCCGCCTCCCCTGCCCTGCTGCGCCACAAGGGCCGGGCGGTAGTGTTCGACTCAGCCGCGGACATGGCGGCGCGGATCGACCTCGATGATCTGGATGTGACGGCGGACGACATTCTCGTGCTGCGCCATACCGGGCCGGTCGGCGCGCCGGGGATGCCGGAGGCGGGGTATCTGCCGATTCCGCTCAAGCTGGCACGGAAAGGTGTGAAAGACATGGTGCGGATTTCGGATGCCCGGATGAGCGGGACCGCGTTCGGCACCATCGTGCTGCATATCACCCCGGAATCGGCGGTGGGCGGCCCGTTGGCGCTGGTGCGGACCGGAGACATCATCGCGCTCGACGTCCCGGCCCGACGGATCGACCTGCTGATCGATCAGGCCGAATGGGCAACACGGCAGACGGCGCTGAATTTGGCCGCACCGCCATTTGTGCCGGGGCGCGGCTATGCCCGCCTGTTCGCGACCAGCGTGTTGCAGGCCGATGAAGGGTGCGATTTCGATTTTCTGCGATACGATCAGGGAGAGTCCACATGAATCCACGGGCGAAACTGTTGAGCCTGGGCACGCTGATGCCGGTGATCGACCAGGCGTTGGAGGCCCGGTTTGAGGTGCTGCGCGAAGGGCCGGCGGGCGATCTGGACGCGGTGATTGCGGCGCATGGCGGGGAGATCCGCGCAATCGTGACGCGCGGGCAGCGGCGGACCGATGCGGCGTTGATCGGGCGGTTGCCGAAGCTGGAGCTGATCGCGAATTTCGGGGTCGGGTACGATACCGTCGAGGTGGAGGCCGCCGCCGCGCAGGGCGTGGTGGTGACCAATACGCCGGACGTGCTGAACGACGAGATGGGTGATTTCACCGTCGGGCTGCTGCTGGCCACCGTGCGGCAGCTTCCCCTTGCGGAACGGCATCTGCGCGGGGGCCATTGGCAGAAAGGGGCGTTTCCGCTCGGGCCGAGCCTGCGCGGGCGGCGGATCGGGATTGCCGGGATGGGGCGGATCGGGCGGGTGATCGCGCACCGGCTTTCGGGGTTCGACCTGCCGATTTCGTATCATGCCCGGAACCGGGTACCCAATATCGACTTTGCGTATCACCCCGATCTGGTCGGGTTGGCCCGCGCGGTCGATGTGCTGATCGTGGTGCTGCCGGGTGGGGAGACCACGCGCCATGCGGTGAATGCCGAGGTGCTGGCGGCGCTCGGGGCGGATGGGGTGCTGATCAACGTGGCGCGCGGATCAGTGGTGGATGAGGAGGCATTGATCGCGGCGCTGCGGGACGGCACGATATTGGCAGCGGGGCTCGATGTATTCGCCGCCGAACCGCACGTGCCGGACGAATTGGGCGCGATGGATAACGTGGTGCTGGTGCCGCATATCGGCACCGCGACGCATCACACCCGGGGGTTGATGGCGGATTTGCTGATCCGCAACGTGATGTTGTGGTTCGATGGCGCGGGGCCGGTCACGCCGGTTGCTGAAACGCCGGTGGTGCGTCGGGGCTGAATGCTCAGCGCCGGGCGCGGGGCTCCAGCAACCCGGCTTTGCGAAGGCGGTGCCGGAGCTGGTCGTAAGTAATGCCAAGGGCGGCGGCGGTGCGGCGCTGGTTGTGGCGGTGTTCGGCCAAAGCGGCGGTGAGGATTGCGGCAGGGTCGGCGGGGCCAGTGACGGCGGATTCCGCCGTGCCGAACGGATCGAGCCGGATATGGCCGAGCGGTGCATGCCAATCGCTTTCCCGGTAAAGGCTGCGTTCCACCACGTTGCGGAGTTCGCGGACGTTGCCGGGCCAGGTATGGGTGAGCAATTGATCCCGTGCGGATGAGGTGAAACCGGCGAAGAAATCACGACCGAGTTCGGCGGTCATGCGTTGGGCGAAATGTTCGGCGAGCAGGAGAATATCCTCGCCGCGCTCGCGCAGCGGCGGGATGCGGATGACGTCGAAGGCGAGGCGGTCGAGCAGGTCGGCCCGGAACTTCCGTTCCGCGATTCTGGACTGGAGGTTCTCATGGGTCGCGGCGATGACGCGGACATCGACCGCGATGAGCTCGTTGCCGCCGACGCGTTCGAACACGCCGTATTCGATGACGCGGAGCAGTTTTTCCTGCACCGCGAGCGAGGCGTTGGCGATTTCGTCGAGAAACAAGGTGCCGTGGTCGGCCAGTTCGAAGCGCGAGGCACGGCGACGGGTGGCGCCGGTGAAAGCGCCGGCCTCGTGGCCGAATAACTCGGAATCGAGCAGGGATTCGGACAGAGCGCCGCAATTGAGTTGCAGGACCGGCTGATTCCAGCGCGGCGAGAGCAGAGCGAGGCGGCTCGCTATGAGTTCCTTGCCGGTGCCGCGTTCGCCGATGACCAGAACCGGGCGGTCGATCGCCGCCAGGTCGGAGACATGGGCAAGCATGGCGCGGAAGCTCGTGCTTTCGCCGATCAGGGTGGCCCGGGCGGCGTTGTTCGTGCCGGATATAGCATAGCTCCTATAATTTAGTGCTGAGTATTAGCAAAAACTTTGCGATGGGAAAAGGACAAATCGGCAGCATCGAGGAAAATCAACGGATTGGTTGGGGCCGTTATTTTGGCATAATTCCTGCAAAGCCCTTCTGCATCGCCTCTCTCACTCGGAAGGAGGATCCCATGGGGATTTTCTCGCGGCTTTCAGACATTGTTAACTCCAACCTCAACGCCCTGCTCGACCGGGCGGAAGACCCGCAGAAGGTCATTCGTCTGGTGATCCAGGAAATGGAGGATACGCTGGTCGAGGTGCGTTCGGCGGCGGTGCGGCTGATTGCCGAACGCCGTGAAGGCGAGCGCAGGATTGTGGCCCTCACCCGGGATCGGGACGAATGGCAGCGCAAGGCCGAATTCGCGGTGCAGCGCGGGCGCGAAGATCTCGCCAAGGCGGCATTGCTGGCGAAGAGCCGGGCCGCACAGGCAATTGCGGAAGCGCAGACACAGATCGATGCGGTGCAGGCGGCCATCGCGCAGCAGAACGAGGATGTCGGCAAGTTGCAGGCCAAGCTCGATGACGCGAAATCGCGCGAGAAGGCAATATTGCTGCGCCAGCAGAACGCGACGACGCGGTTGAAGGTGAAGCAATCCCTCTACGACGAGCGGGTCACCGATGCATTCAGCCGGTTCGAACAGGTCGAACGCAATCTCGACATGATGGAAGGCCGCGCCGAGGCGTATGATCTGGGGCGGCGACCGGCCGAGCCGAGCGTTGCCGAGGAGTTCGCGGCACTGGAGGCGAACGATCAGGTCGAGCGGGAACTGGCGGAATTGAAATCGCGCATCAAGCCTGAAGAAAAAGCCGCCTAAGCGGCCATCGAACGAGGAGAGGTTTCATGTCTGATTTTCTGGCCCTGATGATCCCGATCGTGGCGATCGCCGGCGCATATGCCCTGTCCGCTTACAAGATTTATGTGCGCAGCCGGGGTGCCGGGCTCACGGGGAATGATCGGCAACTGATCGAAAGCCTTTCCGCGACCGCGCAACGGCTGGAGCAGCGGGTGACGGCACTGGAGCGCGCCCTGCTCGATGCCGAGTTGCCGTATTCACGCGGGACGGAGGTCTAGCCATGCCCGACACGACATTGGTTGCTGTGGCAGTGCCGCTGGGTGGTGCGTTCATGCTGTTCGTGGCGCCGGTCTGGCTATGGCTGCACTACCGGCGCGACCGGGGACGCGGGCCGGACCAGCAGAGGCTGGAAGCCGGGATGGCCAATCTTGCCGCAAACGCGCAACGCCTGGAGGCGCGGGTGGCGACGCTGGAACGAGCCTTGCTCGACGCCGAACATACTGATTTCACACGGGTTTGACCCGATAGGACACCACAAGATGAGCACGACCATGAACCGTCCTGATTTCACCACTGGCCTTCACGCCCGTCGCGGTACGCTTGCCGGGGTGTGCGCTGCAGTCGCGGCCTTGATCGAGGTGCCATGCTGGATCGTTCGCGCCGTCGCCGTGCTCCTGCTGTTGTGGCACCCGATTGTCGCCATCGTGATCTATCTCGGCTTTGCCGCCTACATCCGCCACGGTACCAGCCGGCTGTCGCAGCGTTTGTCGGCGCTGCGGGACCGGGTGGCACCGCCACGCGGGCCGGAGATCCCGGTCGCCGCGCCACCGCCGGTTGATGGGCTGGCCGCGCGGTTTGCCCGGCTCGACCAGAGGCTCGCCACCCTCGAACGGCGTGCCACCGACCCTGACTGCCTATTGCGTCGCCGGTTCGACCGGCTGTAATTTATCACCGTCTCGTGAGGACATTCGCCATGACTGAAAAACTCATCAATCAACGGACTCCGGCAGATCCGCCGTCGCAGGCCCGGGTCATGCTCCATCCGCCCGCGCAGCACGATCAACAAGCCGCGCCCTGGCTCATGCTCATCGGCCCGGTGATCGGGTTTGTGCTGGCGGCCTGTCTCGCGATTTCCTTCGCCCTTGCCCTGGCAGGTGGGGCGGGCGAAGCGGCACTCGGCACCGGCCATGCGGGCGGCCCGATCCGCACCGCCGTGTTCGTGCTGTGAACCGGGCCGGTTTCATCGGCATTGCCGCGGGTCTGGCGGCGTCGGTGCTCGTGCCGCGCGCTGAAGCCGCAAGCGATTCGCCGGTGCTGCCGGGTTTTCACGGCATCCGGGTTGCCGGAATGGCCCGGATATCGTGGCATCGGGCGGCACGCCAGTCGGTGATGATCACCGGCAGCCCCGCGCTGTTGAAGCGGGTGCGCCTGACGGTGACGGACGGCATGCTGGATCTGCGCCTGAAATCGGGGATCTGGTCCGGCGATGACGGGCGTTTGCAACTGGTGGTCGCCACCCCGCATCTCGACCGGCTCGATGTCAGCGGGATGGCGAGCGGAACCGTGAGCGGACTCGATGGTCCGGCCTTTGCTGTGACTATTTCAGGGACCGGGCGGCTGACGTTGAGCGGGGCGGTGACGAAGGCGGCCATCGCGGTCAGCGGAGCCGGTCGGGTGGATGCGGCAAAGCTGATCGCGGATGATCTGACGGTCAGCATCAGCGGCACCGGCACGGTCAACGGCTATGCCCGGCAGGATGCGCATATCGCGGTCGATGGGGTCGGCTCGGTTCATGTTGCCGGACACCCGGCGGTACGCGACGTATCGAACAGCGGGGTTGGCTCGGTCGTCTTCGACTGATGCGGGGAGACTGCACGTCTCCACGTTCTCACGGTGAAATGACCCGCAACCCCGCCGCTACGCCGCCTGCATCGCCGGGGTGAGCAGGGCCTCGGCCTGCGCGAACAATGCCGGATCGACCGTCGCATCGGAAGCTTTGATGTTCTCGTCGATCTGGTCGGGATGCGAGGCGCCGATGATCGCGGCGGCGATGTTCGGTTCGCGCAGCACCCAGGCAAGGGCGAACTGGGCGAGGGTGAGCCCGGCCCGGTCCGCAAGGGGGCGCATGGCCTGAACCGCTTCGAGAACGGCGCGGCGCTCGGTGAGGTCCTGCAGAAAATGGCCCATGGTCGCACTGGTCGCGCGTGAACCCGCCGGGGGTTGAGCGCCCGGCTTGTATTTGCCGGTGAGGATCCCCTGACCGAGCGGCGACCACACGATCTGGGAAATGCCATGGGCCGCGCAATAAGGGATGATTTCGGCTTCGGGCTTCCGCCAGATCATCGAGTATTGCGGCTGGCTGGAGACGAATTTTTCAACACCCGCCATTTCGGTGGCTTCGCGGATTTTCTCGATGGGCCATTCCGAAAAGCCGATATAGCGGGTCTTGCCGGCTTTCACGGCGGCGGTGAGCGCCTCCATGGTTTCGTGCAGCGGGGTTTCCGCATCGTAGCGGTGACACTGATAGAGATCGACATGATCGACCCGAAGGCGCTTGAGCGAAGCGTCGAGCTGCTTTTCGATCTGGGCGCGCGACAGGCCCTTGTCGGTCTCCGTCATCGGGAAATACAGTTTGGTCGCGAGGATGTAGCTGTCGCGTTTCACGTCCGCGAGGGCTTCGCCGAGCACGGTTTCCGCAGCGCCCTTGCCGTAGATGTTGGCCGTGTCGATCAATGTGATGCCGCGTTCGAGCGCGCGTTTGACACAGGCAATCGACTGGGATTTCTCGACGCCGCCGGAATAGGTCAACCAGGACCCCAGGGCGATGGTGGACACGGTGAGGTCGCTGGAGCCGAGTTTGCGATAATGCATGATGATATCCTTCTGCTTCGCTCTCAGATTGCGTCGATGGCCCGTGGGTGCAACCCTTTACCCGCAGCGGCGCGCTCGATAAGCACGCGGGTATGAGCATGCTGGCATGAGCACACTGGACCCCGAGGACTGGACCGAACTTCGCGCGATCGGCCACCGGATGATGGATGACATGATCGACCGGCTGGCGGGGATCGACTCTGCCCCGGTGTGGCGGAAACTGCCGGATGCGGTGCGGCACGGGTTCGGCGCACCGATGCCCGAGACAGGCAAGGGTCTTGCGGCGGCTTATGCCGAGTTTCTGGCGCGGATTGCGCCTTATGCGTCGGGCAATATCCATCCCCGGTTCATGGGCTGGGTACAGGGCGGCGGCAATCCGGCGGGCATGCTGGCTGAGTTGCTGGCGGGCGGGCTGAACGAGAATTGCGGTGGCCGCGATCATGTCGGGCTGGAGGTCGAACGCCAGGTGATCGCGTGGTCCGCCGCCATGCTCGGCCTGCCGGAGGCGACTGGTGGCTTGATGGTGACGGGCTCGTCGATCGCGAATTTCATTGCCCTCGTCTGCGCGCGGCGGCGCCATTGCGGCCTTGCGGTCCGGCATTCGGGCACGGCGGGGCGGAAGTTGGTGGGGTATGCGCAGGACGGGGTGCACCGTTGCGTGCCCGGCGCGTTCGATATGGCGGGGCTGGGCAGCTTTGCGCTGCGGCGGGTCGGCACGGATGCCGCAGGGCGGATCGACGCAGCTTCGCTCGACGCCATGATCGTGGCGGACCGGGCGGCGGGACTGGAGCCGTTTTTTCTGGTCGGCACGGCAGGCAGCGTGGATATCGGTGCCGTGGATGATCTCGCGGGTCTCGCCGCGATCGCCGCGCGGCAGGGATTGTGGTTTCACGTCGATGGCGCGTTCGGCGCATTGCTGGCCGTGTCGGAGACGAGACGTGCCCTGCTGGACGGGATCGAACGGGCGGATTCGGTTGCGTTCGATTTTCACAAATGGGCGCAAGTCCAATACGATTCCGGATGTATTCTGGTCCGGGAACGACAATGGATGCTCGATAGTTTCGCGCAGGATGCCTCATACCTGACAAATACGGCGCGCGGCCTTGCCGGCGGCGCGCCATGGCCGTGCGATATGGGCCCCGATCTTTCGCGCGGGTTTCGCGCGCTCAAGGTCTGGATGACGATCGAGACGTACGGCGCCGCACGGCTAGGTGCGATCGTGGACCGAAGCTGCGATCTGGCGCAGCGTCTCGCCGCGCGGATCGCCGCCACGCCGATCCTCGTTCTGATGGCCCCGGTGGCGCTCAACATTGTGTGTTTCAGAGTGGAGGACGGCGGTGCCGCACTCGATGATTTGAACGCCGATATCGCCGCCGATTTGCAGGAGGACGGTCGCTTCGTGGTTTCGACCACGGTGATCGGCGGAAAGCGGGTGCTGCGGGCCGCGATCGTCAATCATCGGACAAGCGAACGTGACGTCGATGATCTGGTCGACGCGGTGGTAGCGGCGGCGACCGATCGGCGGGGCTGATCGAACCGATCGGGCCTGTTTCATGGACGGTGACGAACGCCGTCCCCATACTCGGTTCAGAGGTATTCCATGGCTAATGACAAAATCGCGTATTCGTCGCCGATCGGCGATGAGGTTGCCTATACGACATGCTACATGTGCGCGTGCCGGTGCGGCATCAAGGTTCATCTCAAGGACGGAAAACTGCGCTATATCGAGGGGAACCGTGACCACCCGGTGAACCGGGGTGTGTTGTGCGGCAAAGGCTCGGCCGGGATCATGACCGCCATTTCGCCCGCGCGGCTGCGCAAGCCGCTCAAGCGCGTGGGGCCGCGCGGCGCGGGAGAGTTCATCGAGATCGAATGGGATGAGGCGATGACGGTCGTGACCGATCGTCTCGCGCGAATCCGGGCGACCGACCCGCATAAATTCGCCCTGTTCACCGGGCGGGATCAGTCGCAATCGTTGACCGGACATTTTGCCCGGATGTTCGGAACCATGAACTTCGCCGCCCATGGCGGGTTCTGCTCGGTCAACATGGCGGCGGGCGGACTCTATTCGGTTGGAGGCGCCTTCTGGGAGTTCGGCGAGCCGGACTGGGATCATGCGAAGCTGTTCCTGCTGTTCGGGGTCGCGGAGGACCACGATTCCAACCCGATCAAGCTCGGCCTCGCCACCTTGAAGTCGCGTGGCGCCAAAATCGTTTCGATCAACCCGATCCGCACCGGATATTCGGCGATCGCGGACGAGTTCGTTGCAATCACGCCGGGCACCGACGGTCTGTTCGTGATGGCGCTGATCCATTGCCTGCTGGAAAGCGGATCGGTCGATACCGAATTCCTGATCCGCTACACCAACGCGCACTACCTGGTGATCGACGCGCCGGGAGACGCCGATAACGGTCTGTTTGCGCGCGATGAAGCGGGGCGAGTCCTGGCGTTCGATCGTGGGGCGCAGGAACTGGTCGATGCCGCTGCGCTCGGCATCGATCCAGCGCTGCTCGGCAGCTTTACCCTCGCGGACGGTAGAACAGCGCGGCCCGCGTTTGCCATACTTGCAGAGCGTTACTCCAATGCTTCCTATTCGCCCGAAGCGGTGGCGGCACGCTGCGGCGTGGCGGCTGCCGATATTCGCCGGATCGCCGGCGAGATCGCGGAAGTGGCGTTCAACCAGGCGATCAGTCTCGATCAACAATGGACCGACACCGCCGGACGCACCCATCCGACAATGACCGGGCGGCCGGTGGCGATGCACGCGATGCGCGGAATTTCAGCGCATTCCAACGGGTTCCACACCTGCCGGGCGATCCATGTATTGCAGATGCTGATCGGCGCGGTCGATACCCCCGGTTCCTGGCGTTATAAATCGCCCTATCCGAAGCCGATCCCGGCCGGGCCGGGACCGGGAGGCGCGGTGCACGACGCGGATGGTTCGCTCACCGCAACAGTGCTCGGTTTTCCCTCGGGACCGGAGGATCTGCTGGTCGATGATGATGGCGAAGCCTTGAGGCTGGACCACGCATTTTCGTGGGAAGCCCCGCTTGGCATCCACGGGCTGATGCACATGGCGATCGCCGAAGCTCATGCAGGCGGCCCGGAGCGGATCGATACGCTGTTCCTCTACATGTCGAACATGGCGTGGAACTCCGCGATGAATCCGGGCGAAACCACGCGGATGCTGGCGGATCATGACGGAGCGGGCAATTACCGGATCCCGTTCGTAATCTATGCCGATGCCTTTGCATCGGAAACGGTGGCCTACGCCGATCTGGTTCTGCCGGATACCACCTATCTTGAGCGCTATGATTGTATTTCGTTGCTTGATCGGCCGATCGGGTCTGCGCATGGTCCGGCAGACGCGATCCGCGTGCCGGTGCTCAAGCCGGATCGGGATGTGCGACCGTTCCAGGATGTGCTGATCGATCTGGCGGGACGGCTCGGCCTGCCCCATTTCGTGGATGCGGAGGGCAGGAAACTTTACGATTCCTACGCCGATTACATGGTCAATCACCAGCGCAAGCCGGGGGTCGGACCGCTGGCCGGGTTTCGCGGCGCGGATGGCACCGCGATCGGCAAAGGTGCGCCGAACCCGGACCAACTGCAACGATATGTCGAGAACAAAGGGTTCTGGCGGCATCACCTGCCGGCGGAGCAGCTTTACTACAAGCACGCGAACCGCGCCTATCTCGCGGGGGCGAAGGAAATGGGGCTGATCGACTCCGATGCGCAGATCGTTCTGCATCTATACAGTGAAATCCTGCAGAAATTTCGTCTGGCGGCGGAAGGTCACGGCAGCCGGGTGCCCCCGGAGCGGCTACGCGCGCAGGTCCGGACCGTGATGGACCCGTTGCCGATCTGGTATCCCCCGGTCGAGGAGACCATGACCGATCTGCAGCGGTTTCCGCTGCATGCGATCACCCAGCGGCCAATGGCAATGTATCATTCGTGGGGATCGCAAAATGCGTGGTTGCGCCAGATCCTTTCGGAAAACCGGCTCTATCTGCACCGCGATCTGGCAGCACGGCATGATCTGGTCGATGACGACTGGATCGAGGTGGAATCGCGCAACGGCCGGGTGAAATGTCAGGCCCGCGTGATGGAGGGCGTCAACCCGAACACCGTGTGGACCTGGAACGCGATCGGCAAACGCACCGGCGCCTGGGCGCTCGCGAACGATGCGCCGGAAGCGCGGCGCGGGTTCCTGCTCAATCACATCATTTCCGAATATCTCCCGGCGGATGGCGCGGGACACCGCGCTTCCAACTCCGATCCGGTCACAGGGCAGGCGGCGTGGTTCGACCTGACCGTGCGGATCGAGAAATGCGCGCCGGACACACTTGAGGAAACCCAACCGATGATGCCCCCGTCTGCCTATTCGCCGAAAGCCGCCGCCGAATGACCTCGCTGCCACAGCCTCAGCCCAACGCCAAGAAACTCGGTCTCGTGATCGATCTCGATACCTGCGTCGGCTGTCATGCCTGCGCGGTGAACTGCAAGGAGTGGAACACCGGCGGGCATTATGCCCCGCTGCCCGATTACGACAAATACGGTGCCGAACCGGACGGCGTATGGTTCAACCGGATTCACTCCTACGAGGCCGAGGGCAGGAACGATGGCTGCGGCGGCCGGACCGTGAATTTCCCACGTTCCTGCCTGCATTGCGAAGAACCGCAATGCGTCACGGTGTGTCCGACCGGCGCTTCCTACAAACGCGTGGAAGACGGGATTGTGCTGGTGAACACCGATATCTGTATCGGCTGCAAACTGTGCTCCTGGGCCTGTCCCTATGGCGCGCGCGAATTCGATGAGGATGCCGGGGTGATGAAGAAATGCACGCTCTGCATCGACCGTATCTACAACACCGATCTGCCCGAAGCCGAGCGTGAGCCCGCCTGCGTGGCAACATGCCCCTCGCGGGCACGGCATTTCGGCGACTTCGCCGATCCGGACAGCGCGGTTTCGAAACTGGTGGCTGCACGCGGCGGGGTCGATCTGATGCCGGAGCTGGGCTATCGGCCAGTGAACAAATATCTGCCGCCGCGACGCGCGATGATCCCGACCCGTGCGCGGGAGGCGGATATGCCCGCTGGCAACGGCATCGGCGCCGCACTGCTCAACCTGGTCGATCGGGTCCTGTCACGATGACGCCTGCATCTTCGGTCTTGCTGCTCACCACCCTCACCGGTTTCGGCTACGGATTGCTCGCCTGGCTCGGGCTGTTTGCCGCAGCGCGCGCGTTGCCGGTCTCGCCATGGTTCGTGCCGGTCGGCGTCATCGTCGCCCTGGCCTGCGCGAGCGGCGGGTTGCTCGCCTCGACCCTGCATCTCGGGCGGCCGGAACGGGCGTGGCGGGCGTTCAGCCAGTGGCGCTCGTCATGGCTTTCGCGCGAAGGCGTCGCTTCGATGCTGACCTATCCACCGGCGCTGATCTTTGCCGGCTTATGGTTTCTGCTCGGGCCCGATGCGCTGGCGACCCGGCTTGTCGGGCTGGTCGCCGCAGCCATGGGGATCGGCACGGTCTATTGCACCGCGATGATCTACGCGAGCCTCAAGCCGATCCGGCAGTGGCATAATCCGCATACCGCGCCGGATTACCTGATTTTTGCCGCGTTTTCGGGCGCTATGCTGCTCGCCGCGCTGATCGGGATCTGGACCGGGCAAGCGCGCGGTGCCGGGTTGATTGCCGTCCTCGCCGCCATCGCCGCAGGCGTTGCAAAACTCGCTTACTGGCGCTTCATCGATGCCCAGAAACCCTTGGCGACGCTCGCTTCGGCAACCGGACTTTCGGCGTTCGGCACGGTGCGGCCGCTCGACCAGCCGCATTTCACCGAGAACTACATTCTGCGTGAAATGGGCTACCAGATCGCGCGAAAACACGCAGCGAAACTACGGCGACTCATTCTCGTGCTCGCATTCGGTGCCCCGGGCATACTCGCATTGCTCGCGACCATCGGCGTCGTGCCGATGGCAAGCGCCCCCCTCGCGGTCGTCCTCGCGGCAGTGGGCTTGTTCGTCGAACGCTGGCTGTTCTTTGCAGAGGCGACCCATGTTTCCACGATCTATTATGGACGGGCCGTTTGATCGCAGGAACTTCAGTAGGGAAGACTTCTTTTTCGTAAAAAAGAACAAGAAACTTTTTCGATCTGATTCTCAAATGAAAAAGTTTTTTGCTTCCTTTTATTCACAAAAAGAAGTCTTCCTACATTCCTTTTTTAACTCACCCGCCCCGCAGCCCGGCCGCCATCGCTCCGCCCCCGCGCGGGTGCGGCGTGGTTGCGCGATTGCGGGCGGCTGTGGCCGGGCTTCTGCGCGGCTGCGTTGCGGTTCTGACCACCGCCGCCGCGCTGGTTCTGGCCCCGTGTAAGGTGCGGCGGGTTGAGGCCGCGCACCGGCACGGCGCCGCCCGGGATCAGTTGTTTGCCGATCAGGCGTTCGATGTCGCGCAGATAGGTGAGTTCGGCGGGTTCGACGAAGGAGACCGCGACGCCATCGGTGCCGGCACGCGCGGTGCGGCCGATCCGGTGCACGTAGGATTCCGGGATGTTCGGCAGTTCGAAGTTCACCACGTGGGAGATGCCGTCGACATCGATGCCGCGGGCGGCGATATCGGTGGCGACAAGGACTTTGATGCGCCCCTGGCGGAACTGATCGAGCGCGCGTTCACGCTGGCTCTGGCTCTTGTTGCCGTGGATTGCCGAAGCTCCGATATTCGCCGCTTCCAGATGGCGGCACACCTTGTCCGCACCGTGTTTGGTACGGGTGAACACGATGGCGCGTTCGACGCCCGATTCCTTCATCAAGGTAACGAGAGCATCCTTTTTCTGATCGCCGGTCAGGAGCATCACCCGCTGGTCGATCCGGTCGATCGGCTTGGATTCGACACTGACCGCAACTTCACGCGGGTTGCGCAGGAACTCCGCGGCGAGGGCACGGATCGGCTTCGGCATGGTCGCGCTGAACATGATCGCCTGGCGGCGGCCGGGCAGCATCGACATGATCTTGCGGATCGCGGGCATGAAGCCGAGGTCGAGCATTTGATCGGCTTCATCGAGGATGATGGTGTCGGTACCGTCGAGCCGGATCGCGCCGGTCGAGACATGGTCGAGCAGACGGCCCGGGGTCGCCACCAGAATATCCACGCCGGGCATCATCTGCCGCGCCTGCGGGCCGGGCTTGGCCCCGCCGATGACGACGGCAACGCTCGGGCGGATGAATTTGCCATAGACCCGCGCGGATTCGGCGATCTGGTTGGCCAACTCGCGCGTCGGAGCAAGAATGAGGGTGCGGCAGCCACGGGCACCGGGGTTGGTGCGCTTTTCGGCGAGGCGATGCAGCAGCGGCAGGACGAAGGCCGCGGTCTTGCCGGTTCCGGTCTGAGCGATGCCCACGAGATCGTGGCCTTCGAGAATGATCGGAATGGATTGCGACTGGATCGGGGTTGGAGTGGTGTAGGATTCCGCCGTGACGGCACGAATAACGGGCTCGGCAAGGCCGAGGTCGGTAAAGAGGGTCATGAAAGCTTTCATAGCCGCGCCCGTAAAACGGGCTGCGGGTGCAAGTTTAAGGAAGCGTGCGTAGAACAGCTACCCGGTGAAGCGCGCGAGGCTTGGTTTTACCTGCCGCCAACCTGGGATGGGGTGCCGTTGCAAGCGCCACACATCCAGTGAACATAACGGGCGGCGTAAGCGCCGCATCTACGAGCCATGTTCTGTTGCGGTGCACATACACCGGATCGGGGCGGGTTGGCAAGCTGAGCGGTGAGCGAGCTGCGGGTCCGGTCCGAATGACCCGCAGCTCGCCCCGTCGCTCCCGCTTCAGAACGCGAGCTGTGTCGCCTGCATGACTTGCGGCAGAGCGCGGATCGCGACCAGGGCCGCCTCCGGCAGGGTTTCGTCGATCGAGATCAGGCAGACCGCATCGCCGCCCTCGGAGGCGCGCCCGAGATGGAACGTGGCGATGTTGATGTTCTTTTCGGCAAGGATGGCGCTGCACCGCGCGATGAACCCCGGCTTGTCCTGATTGGTCACGTAGAGCATGTGGCGGCCGAAATCGGCCTCGACCTTGATGCCCTTGACCTCGACGAGGCGCGGCTTCGCGCCGCCGAACAGCGTGCCGGAGACCGTGCGGGTCTGATCTCCCGTCGTCACCGAAATGCGCACGAGGGTCTGGTATTCGCTGTCACGGTCATGCACCGTTTCGGACATGTCGATGCCGTGATCACGCGCGAAGACCGGGGCGTTGACCATGTTGACGCCTTCCATCATCGGCGCGAGCAGCCCGGCGAACAGGGCGGCGGAGAGCGGGCGGTGATTGAGGTGCGCGGCAGCCCCCTCGTATTCGATGCCGACTTTGGTGATCACCCCGTGGCGGGCTTCGGTGAGCTGGCCGGCAAAACTGCCGAGCAGTTGGCAAAGCTGCATATAAGGCTTCAGACGCGGTGCGTCCTCGGCGGAGACCGACGCCATGTTGACCGCGTTGGTGACGGCACCGGTGAGCAGGAAATCGCTGATCTGCTCGGCGACCTGAAGTGCCACGTTTTCCTGCGCTTCGGTGGTCGCCGCCCCGAGATGAGGGGTGCAGACGACGTTTTCGAGGGCAAAGAGCGGGCTCGCGGTCGCAGGTTCGACCTCGAACACATCGAGCGCCGCCCCGGCAACGTGGCCGGATTGCAGTGCATCGTATAGGGCTGTCTCGTCGATCAGCCCGCCACGCGCGCAGTTGACGATGCGAACGCCCTTTTTGGTCTTCGCAAGATTTTCGCGTGAGAGAATATTACGGGTCTGCTCGGTGAGCGGAGTATGGAGTGTAATGAAATCGGCGCGGGCCAGCAGCGTGTCGAGTTCGACCTTTTCGATCCCGAGCACGGTGGCGCGGGCTTCGGTGAGGTAGGGGTCATACGCAACGACGCGCATTTTCAGGCCGACCGCGCGATCCGCGACGATCGAGCCGATGTTGCCGGCGCCGATCAGGCCGAGCGTCTTGTTGGTGAGTTCGACGCCCATGAAACGGTTCTTTTCCCATTTGCCGGCCTTGGTCGAGGCCGAGGCTTCGGGAAGCTGACGGGCGAGCGCGAACATCAGGCCGATCGCATGTTCGGCGGTGGTGATGGCGTTGCCGTAGGGCGTGTTCATCACCACGACTCCGCGCGCGGTGGCGGATTTGACATCGACATTGTCGATGCCGATGCCGGCCCGGCCGATGACCTTCAGGTTAGTCGCGGCGTCGAGCAATTCGCGGGTGACCTTGGTGGCGGAACGGATCGCGAGTCCGTCGAACGCGCCGATGATCGCACGTAATTCGGCGGGGGTGAGGCCGGGTTTGACGACGGCTTCGATACCGCGCTGCTTGAACACGTCGATGGCGGCGGGCGACAACTGGTCGCTGATCAGGACTTTGGGCATGAGAGTTCCTCGGGAGAAAACAGGGTTCAGTCGATGGTTAGATGGCCTTCGGCGATGGCGACGCAGGAGCCGCCGATCGTGGTGCGGCCCGATGGATCGACGGTGGCGCGGAGGCGGCTGGGCCGTCCCATGGCATCGCCCTGAGCGATCCGCAGGGTCAAATCTGCCGGAGGCCGGAGCGAAGCAATAAGGGCTGCGAGCGCGGCATTCGCGCTGCCGGTGGCAGGGTCCTCGGCGATGCCATCGAGCGGGGCGAACATCCGGCAATGGAGGTCGATCCCGCGGGCCGACGGGTCATCGTCCCACGCATAGACCAACAGATCATGCGCGGTTGCAGGCAGACGGGTGAACTGCGCCGGATCGGTGATGATACGGTCGAGCACCGTGCTGTCGCGCACGGCAGCGATGGTGAAAGGGGTGCCAACCGAAGCGATGCAGGGATGATGCGCCGCCGTTGCGATATCGGCCGGTTCGAGGCCGAGACACGCGGCGATCACATCCGGGGCTATCGTGCCGGTCAGCGACAGGGTTTGCGGCGCGGTGATATCGGCTCCGGTCAGCGCGCCATCATCATGGATCGGCGTGATCGCCACCAGCCCGGCGGCCTCCTCGAATACAAGGCGATCGCCGACGCCGGTACCGAAAACCGACCCTTCGCGCGCCAGCCAGAACCCGGTGCCGACATTGGGATGCCCGCCGAAAGGCAACTCCGATTTCGGCGTGAAAATCCGTACCGAGGCGGTGTGCGCCGGATCGGCGGGCGGCAACACGAAAGTGGTTTCCGAATAATTGAACTCGGCTGCAATCGCCTGCATCGTTGCCGTATCCAATCCTTCGGCGTCGAGCACGATGGCCAAAGGATTGCCGCCGAAAGCCCGGTCGGTAAACACGTCGACCGTCGCGAACCGTCGCTTCATCGTGCTGACGTTTCGGCAGCCACCGTGTCGATCGCCCAGTCGATCCAGGGCAGGAGAGCGGTGATATTATCGGTGTCCACGGTAGCGCCGCCCCAGATCCGCAGCCCCGGAGGCGCGTCGCGATAGGCCGCGATATCGTAGGCGACAGCTTCGGCTTCCAGCAGGGCGGCCACCCGCTTAGCCGCTTTGGCCTGGCCATCGGCATCGAGCGAAGCGAACCAGGGCGCCGCGATCGTCAGACAGATCGAGGTGCTGGAGCGAATCGCCGGATCGGCGGCGAGGAAGCCGACCCGCTCGTTGCCCGCGACCCAATCGGCGATCGCCCCGAGATTGGCCTCACTGCGCTCGATCAGCGCGGGCAGGCCCCCAATACGTTCGGCCCAGCGCAGCCCGTCGAGCGCATCTTCGGCGGCAAGCATCGAAGGGGTGTTGATGGTCTCACCGAGAAACAATCCTTCGGTCAGCTTGCCGCCCGAGGTCATGCGAAAGATTTTCGGCAGCGGCCACGCCGGTTTGTAGGTGGTCAACCGCTCGACCGCACGCGGGCTGAGAGCGAGCATGCCATGCGCGGCCTCGCCGCCAAGCACTTTCTGCCATGACCAGGTGACGACATCGAGCTTCTCGAAAGGCAACTTCATCGCGAAGGCCGCCGAAGTCGCATCGGCGATCACCAGACCGGCGCGGTCATGCGCGATCCAGTCGCCATTCGGAATCCGGGTTCCGGCAGTGGTGCCGTTCCAGGCCAGCACGACGTCATGGTTGAAATCGACAGCGGCAAGATCGGGCAACTGGCCATAAGGTGCGGAAAGAACCCGCGCATCCGGCAGTTTCAGCTGCTTGATGATATCGGTGGCCCAGGCTTCGGAAAAACTCTCGAAGGCCAGAACATCGACCGGGCGGGCACCAAGCATCGACCACAGCGCCATTTCGACCGCCCCGGTGTCGGATGCGGGAACGATGCCGAGCCGCCAGTCCTTCGGCAGCCCCAGAATGTCGCGCGAGCGGGTGATAATCTCGGCGAGCTTTGCCTTGGGCTCCTTCGCCCGGTGACTGCGGCCGAGCATCGCACCATCGAGCGCCGCGAGAGTGAACCCGGGACGTTTGGCACAAGGGCCGGAGGAAAAATTGGGGTTGGCAGGACGAACGGCAGGCTTTGCCGTGATTGAAACATCCATCGATGGTCTCCCTTGCAGAAGAAAAGCGTCCCGGTGGGGGGACGTGACCCGTCGCAGGGATTACTCGGTTCGTTTCAATCAGGCAAGGGCAGAAAACAGAAAAGGTTTCTTTTTTGTAAAAAAGAAACAAAAAACTTTTCTGAGCTGGTTCACGGGATTTGAAATGGCAAGGACCAAAATCGACAGAAATCCTTGGCCTTATTCACAAATAGAAAGGCACTCCGATCGTTCGGCTCAACGCAACGATACTATCCGGCGATTCCGGCCAACAATAGAAGGACAACGATGAATTCGACGCCATTGGCATAAACCGAGAGTTTGTGAGCCCGATTGAATGCCTCTTTCGTACCGGTTTCGCGCAGCACGTTGATATGCGGCAGCCACTCGAACCAAAGCCACAGGGTTCCACCCGTAACCAGGATGGCGGCGAGCGCATACCATGGCCTTCCCGTGATCAACAGCCCGAGAGCGGCAATCACGGAGGTGATGACCACATAGAGGTAGTACCGGGGGAATGTGGCGCGGATGAACGGGCCCGAAATGTCAGGCGGGAGCTTACTGAACACCAGCGGGGTCATGATGCTGCCGAAGAACAGCATGCCCCCGAGCAGCGCGGCAAGCCCCATCACGGCCAGAAAAGCGCCCATCCGCGTCAACCTCAGTACCGGTATTCGTCGTGCTTGAACGGGCCGGTTTTCGCGACGCCGATATACTCCGCCTGCGCCGGGGACAGCACGGTGAGCGCCGCGCCGACCTTGGCGAGATGCAGCGCCGCGACCTTCTCGTCGAGGTGCTTGGGCAAGACATAGACCTCGTTTTTGTATTTGCCCTCGGGCGCATTCCACAATTCGATCTGCGCGAGAACCTGATTGGTGAAGCTCGCGGACATCACGAAGCTCGGATGGCCGGTCGCGTTGCCGAGGTTGACCAGCCGGCCTTCGGACAGAACGATCAGGCGCTTACCGTCCGGAAACACCACTTCATCGACCTGCGGTTTGACGTTTTCCCAACGGTAGTTACGCAGCGACTCGATCTGGATTTCGCTGTCGAAATGGCCGATGTTGCAGACGATCGCACGATTTTTCATGGCGCGCATATGGTCGGCGGTGATCACGTCGATATTGCCGGTCGCGGTCACGAAGATATCCCCGCGCGATGCGGCGGTATCCATGGTGACGACTTCATACCCTTCCATCGCGGCCTGAAGCGCACAGATCGGGTCGATTTCAGTGACCAGCACACGGCAACCGGCGTTGCGCAGCGAGGCCGCGGAGCCTTTGCCAACATCGCCGAAGCCGGCGACCACGGCGATCTTGCCGGCCATCATGACATCGGTGCCACGGCGGATGCCATCGACCAGGGATTCACGGCAGCCATACAGATTGTCGAACTTGGATTTGGTGACGCTGTCGTTGACGTTGATCGCGGGGCAGAGCAACTGGCCAGCTTTCACCATGTCACGAAGGCGGTGCACCCCGGTGGTGGTCTCCTCGGAAATACCCCGCACATCCTTGAGCATTTCGGGATATTTATCGTGCATCAGCTTCGTCAGGTCGCCGCCATCGTCGAGGATCATGTTGGGAGTCCAGACGCTTCCGTCAGGCTGCGCTGGCCCGCGCACGGTCTGTTCGATGCACCAGTTGAACTCGTCCTCGGTCATCCCTTTCCAGGCAAACACCGGCACGCCGGCGGCGGCGACACCGGCGGCGGCATGGTCCTGGGTCGAGAAAATGTTGCAGGACGACCAGCGCACCGTGGCCCCGAGCGCGGTCAGGGTTTCGATCAGCACGGCGGTCTGGATCGTCATGTGCAGACAACCCGCAATCCGGGCGTCCTTCAGCGGTTTGGAAGCCCCGAATTCGGTGCGCAGCGCCATCAGACCGGGCATTTCGGTCTCGGCCATGCTGATTTCCTTGCGCCCCCATTCGGCCAGGCTGAAATCGCGCACTTTGTAATCGTTGTGGGGCATCGCGTCGGGCATCGTTACGTCCTTAAATCGGAAAATAGTTAACTGGTTCTTTTTCGAAAAAAAGAACCTCAAAATTTTTGCGAATCCGGCTTACGTGTTCATCGCCTCGAAGAAGTCGCTGTTGGTTTTGCTATATTTCAGCTTGTCGAGCAAGAATTCCATCGCCTCGGAGGCCCCCATCGGGTTGAGGATGCGGCGCAGAACCCACATTTTCGACAAGGTGGCGCGTTCGACCAGCAACTCCTCCTTGCGGGTGCCCGATTTGGTGATATCGATCGAGGGGAAGGTCCGCTTGTCGGACAATTTGCGGTCGAGGATGATTTCGGAGTTGCCGGTACCCTTGAACTCCTCGAAAATCACCTCGTCCATCCGGCTGCCGGTATCGATCAGCGCGGTGGCGATGATGGTGAGCGAGCCACCCTCCTCGATGTTACGGGCGGCGCCGAAGAAGCGTTTGGGCTTCTGCAGGGCATTGGCATCGACACCGCCGGTGAGCACCTTCCCGGAGCTCGGCACCACGGCGTTGTAGGCGCGGGCGAGGCGGGTGATGCTGTCGAGCAAAATCACGACGTCGCGCTTGTGCTCGACCAGACGCTTGGCCTTTTCGAGCACCATTTCGGTAACCTGAACGTGGCGGGTCGCCGGTTCGTCGAAGGTCGAGGCAACCACTTCGCCCTTCACGGTGCGGGCCATGTCGGTCACTTCCTCCGGCCGTTCATCGATCAGCAGCACGATTAGGAAGGCCTCGGGATGATTGGTCGAAATCGAGGTCGCGATGCTTTGCAGCATCACGGTCTTGCCGGTACGGGGCGGGGCAACGATCAGGGCGCGCTGCCCCTTGCCGATCGGGGAGATCAGGTCGATCACCCGGGCGGTATTATCCTTCTGCTGCCCTTTGGGCGGCGGCTCGGCGTTTTCGATTTCCATCTGCAGCCGCGCGGTCGGATAAAGCGGTGTCAGATTGTCGAAATTGATCCGATGGCGCACCGCGTCGGGCGGCTCGAAATTGATGGTTTCGACCTTCTGGAGCGAGAAATAGCGCTCGCCTTCCTTGGGGGCGCGGATTTCACCGGCAACGGTATCGCCGGTGCGCAGGCCGAAGCGGCGCATCTGCGCGGGCGAGACGTAAATATCGTCGGGACCGGGAAGGTAGTTGCTCTGCGGGCTGCGCAGAAACGCAAAACCGTCCGGCAGGGTTTCCAGCGTGCCATCACCGTGGATCGCCTGATCGTTTTCGGCATAGGCCTTGAGAATGGCGAACATCATGTCCTGCTTGCGCAGGCTCGATGCGTTCTCGACCTGCAGTTCCTCGGCGAGGTTGAGCAGGTCGGTCGGGGATTTGGCCTTGAGTTCGGCGAGATTCATATGTGTCCGCTATGGATGAGGGGCCTGGAAGGTCAGGCGATCCGGGCGTTTGCGAGGGGGTTGCGCCACAAGGGCGCGCCTACCGGGCGTGTGTGTCCCGGTCGGCGTTTACATGGCCGATGGGTGAGGTCCGGTCAAGGGGCGACTTCACCGCGTCCCTCCAACCCGCCGCTTGCGCGCAATGCGCCGGCACCGTAAAACGGCGTCCGAGGCGCGGGTATGATGTAATGGTAGCCTGTGAGCTTCCCAAGCTCGACGCGCGGGTTCGATTCCCGCTACCCGCTCCAATCTCACTTTTCAGCAGGGTTTCAGCCACGCAGGCTGCGCGCGACCTGCGTGATACCGGACCATTGCTGGGCGAGGTAGCCGCCGCTGGCCATGGCTTCGGGGGCGGTGTGGTCGCCGGTCGGGCCGAAATCACGCGTGAAGTCGGCGGTGCGGAACATCATGTCCCAGAACGGAAACACCGCGCCGTAATTGCAGGAATCCTGCCCGGCCCCGAGCAGCGCGTGATGGGCTCGGTGGAATTTCGGCGACACCAGCAACCGCTCGCCGAACCGGCCGAACGAGAGGCGGATATTGGCATGGCTGAAGCTTTCGACGAAGCGCAGCATCAAGATCAACAGGGGAAATTGCAGCGGCGGAATCCCGATCAGTAATCCGACGACCATGAACCAGATAAAACTGACGATCTCATCCATGAAATGATTGCGGTCGTCGGACCAGAAGGTCATCTGCCGCTGGGCATGATGAACGGCGTGAAGCGCGTACCAGACCCCGAACCGGTGCGAGAGGCGGTGCCGCCAGTAATCGGTGAAGTCGAGGATCAGGGCATAGAGCACGAAAGTGACGATCGGGTGGCCGAACAGGACCGGGATCATGGTCTCCAGCATCGGCGGGACATAGCCGCGATCGGCGAGGAACCCGTCGAGCTGCACCTGGGCAGCATAAAAAATCACAAAGGTCATCACCGGCAGGATGCCGACCCTGGCGAGGAAGGTGTAGAACACATCAGTGACAACCGGCTTGGCGGTGGCCCAGCGTTCGATCGGGTAGCGGCGTTCGAGTGGCACGCACACCGCATAGGCCAGAATCATTTGGGTAACGCCATAAACCGCAACCAGGGTCCAGCCGAACGAAAGTTCGCTCCACTGCATCAACCCGGCGCGATACAGCACCGGCAGCACCGCCACCTGCTCGATCCACCCCGCAAGGTCGTTGAACGGATGGGCGGGAATCGCCGCGTACAGCGAGGCGGCGAGGTGGGTCATGCGAGCTTCATCGCCGCAAGGGCCGGTCGGTCGGTCAGCAGGGTCGAGATGAAAATGCCATGCGGCGACCGGCCCACCGGGATATGGTCGGTCGCATCGGTCTTCGGGTCATAAACACCGACGCGCGAGGCAAACCGCAGCGCGATCCAGGCCCTCCCGTCGGGTGCGAAGCACAGATCATCCGGGCCGCCCGGCATCGGGATGCGCTTGTGAAAGCCGAGAGTTCTGGCATCGATCACGGTGAGCGAGCCCGCAACCCGGTTAGTGACATAAATGTGGGCGCGGTCGGGGGTGAGGAAAATATTATGAGCCCCCTTGTCGGTCAGGATGGTGCGCGTGACCCGCCCGTTGGCCGGGTCGAGCACCGCGACATGATCGCTGCCCATGATCGCGGCGAGCACCACCCCATCGTGCCACATCACGCCTGCCGGGGTCTTGCCGACCGGGGCGGTCCAGCGCGGCGTCATGGTCACAAGATCGATCGCAACGACGGTCCCGGATTGCTGCATCGAGGCGAACACGGTTCTGGAATCGGGCGTATAGGTCAGATGGCTCGGCATCTCGCCGACCTTGAACCGGTGCGCGAGCGTCAGGGTCGCCGCGTGATAGATATCGACATGGTTGAGCCGCAGGCAGGTGACGGTGAGGTATTGGCCATCCGGACTGAACCAGAGCTGGTAGGGATCGGGGATCAGCTTGTGGCCGAGTTCAGCACCGGTGGCCGGATCGAGAAAAAAGATCGCATTGCCCGACGCATCGGCGACCAGCAGTTTCTTGTGGTCGGGAGTCAACGCCCAATGGCTGGGCTCCCGGTAGGTCGGTTCCTCGCGCAGCACTTTGCGGGTGGCCATGTCGATGATCGAAATCGTCGCACCGCCGGAGTTCAGCACGATCGCGATCGGCCCCGCACCGGTTGCGGGCGTCGCCGCACGGGCGAAGGCAGGCAGAGCCAGCAGGGCCGGTGCGGCCAGCAGGGTGCGACGGGCGAGGAAGGTGGAACCGGTCATGCGGCGGGCGGACTTTCATCAGGGTTGACCAGGACCGCGCGCGCCCAGGTGAAGAACACCAGACTAGTCGTTGCGATCAAAGTATTGTCGGTAAAGGATTGCACGGCGAAGGCCAGAAACACAAGCCGGATGATCCGTCGCGGCCCCACTGCCAGCGCAGCACTGCCCCGCCACAGCCACATCGTGATCATCCCGAACAAGGCCACCGCCCCGACCACGCCGCCTTCCACCGTGATCCGCAGATATTCGTTATGCGCCGCGTTGGTGCCGAGGAAGCGCCCGATATGCGATTTCAACGCCACCACCACCTTGCCCGCCCCCACCCCCCAGCCGAGCACCGGCGATTGCCACGCGGCGGCTTCGAAGAACGGCCAGATCAGTTGCCGGTTCGAGAGGCTTTCGGCATCGCCGAGATGAATCAGATCGACCACGCGGATGAAATGCAGCGCCGAACCAGCCATCAGCACGAAGCCGAGTCCGGCACCGCCCAGCGCGAGCAGCACCACCCGCCGCCGTCCCGAAAGGAACCGCGCGGGGGTCGCCAGCAGCGTCGCAAGTGTCACCAGAACCGCCATGGCCAGAGGAGAGCGCGCCCCGGTCGCAACCAGAATAAGGTAATTGACGCCGACCCATCCCCAATGGCGGGCACGCCCATCGGCGAGGAACGCGATCAGGCCGGCAAAGATCGCCATCATCGCGAAGCCGCCGAGAAACGCCGGCGCGCTCGATGCGGCGAGGCGGATGGCACCGAGCTGGGTGCCATAAAGCGGCCGGACGCCGAGGGCAGCAAGCACGGCACCGTAGCCCACCGTGATCGAGGGGCCGACGATGGTGCAGCGGATGATCGCACGGCGCATCGCGCCGGTCAGGCGCAGATAACCGGCGGCAAACGGGGCCGCCGAGCCGACCAGGGAGCGGAACGAAGCCACCAGCGTCAACCCCGGCCAGAAGCCGTGGATGATCCCGGTACCGAACATCCACAGAAACGCATAGGACGGATTGAACCGGTCGGCCCGCGCGCCATCCCGAAGCGCAGCGAGCCCGACGATCAGCAAGCCGGCGGTCTTCAACAGGGCGATGATCAACTCATGATCGCCGATCAGGTCCGACAGCCACATCTCCGGCGTGGTCTCGACCACGACCAGCCAGGCGACCATCGCGCCGACCGGTCTGGCATAGGCAACGGCGGCAGCAAGCCCGAGCGTGATCAGAATCAGTACCGGAGCGATCAGCGCCGGCAGAGTCCAGCCGATCGCCCCGAACCCGGCCAGCAACCCGAGTGCAGCAAGAGCAACCGGGTCGCGCCGTGCCGCGCGGATCATGCGGTGGCGGTGAAGGTGTAATGCTCGTCAGGCGCTGGCGCGTGGTTAACGATCGTGAAGCCCGCTGCCCCCAGCAGTGCGACGACGCGCCCGGGTGCCGTGCGTCGCGCCAGCTTCGCCCCCACCGCGCCCGGCCCGGCCGGATCGTATTCGGCGATGAAGAGCAGGCCGTGTGGCGGCAGGATCGCCCGAAGCGCGCCCAGCGCGGCGGCAGGATCGTCCATGTGGTGCAGCGCATCGGTCAACATGATCCGGTCCGGTGCGGCATCGAGCGCGGGCAGCGCTTCGGCGGACCCCACGATCGCACGGATCGCAAGGCCGCGACGTTCCGCCTCGGCCCTGATATGGCCGATGCACTCGCCGTCCGGATCGAGCGCGATGACGCGCCCCGCCGGCCCGACCAGTGCGGCATACTCGAAGGACAGGGCGCCCGATCCGGCCCCGATGTCGAGCAGCGTCATCCCCGGCGCGACTCCGGCCGCCGCCGCCCAGAGTGCCGCGAGATGGCGCTTCTGCGCCTGGCGGACGATCAGCCGCGCGAGGCGGGAGTCTTGCATTCCGGCATCCATCGCGCGACTCTAGCGGCATGGTCCCAAGATTCAAGCGGATTCAACCTTAGATGCGCCTCCATGCGACATTGACCGGAGCAGCCACGCAGACAAACGATGGCGAGCGACCCGATATCGTCCTGCTGCACGGGCTGTTCGGCGCCGGGCGGAACCTGGGCGTGATCGCCCGTGGCCTCGGCGCAACCCACCGGGTTCTGGCACTCGATGCGCGCAATCACGGCGACAGTCCCCACGCGCCGGACATGCGCTACACCACCATGGCGGCGGATGTCGCGGAGACCATGACGGCCCACGGTATCCGCCGCGCGGCGGTGATCGGTCATTCGATGGGCGGCAAGACCGCCATGACCCTCGCCCTGACCGCGCCGGACCGGGTGGCTCGCCTCGCGGTGCTCGATATCGCCCCGGTCGCCTATCCCGAGCATTATCTAGATCATATCGAAGCCATGCGCCGCCTCAAGCTCACGCCGGACCTCACCCGCGCCGCCGCCGATGCAGCACTCGCCGCCGCCGTGCCGGATGCCGCGTTGCGCGGGTTTTTCCTCCACAATCTGGTCCTCGGCGCAACGCCGCACTGGCGCCTCGATCTCGATGCGATCGCCCGCGGCCTGCCGGATCTGGTCGGCTGGACCGATCCCGCCCCGGGCGTCACCTACCGGGGCCCGACCCTGTTCATCGGTGGCGCAACCTCGTCCTACCTGCCCGCCGCGTATCACGAGGCGGTTCGCGCGCGTTTCCCGCAAGCCGCGATCGAGACGATCGCCGGCACCGGCCACTGGCTGCATGCCGAAAAGCCAGCCGAAGTGATCGCCCGTCTGGTAAAATTTCTCGCCTGATTCCCGCACTGCTCCGCCAGAATCCGGCACTGCCCCGCCAGATCGTTCTTGCAGCGTGGCGACCTTGATCCCTATACTTCTGCATGGCGTCAATCGCGGCCTCGCTTGCCGGTGAAACCTATCGTTTCGACGATCTAAAACATGTGCTCGCCTGCGCATCCCCGCGCCGGTCGGGCGACGAACTGGCCAGCATCGCGGCCCGTAGCGATGCCCAACGGGTCGCGGCCCGGATCGCGCTGGCCGATCTGCCGCTCCGGCGATGTCTCGACGAGGCGCTGATCCCCTACGAATCCGATGAAGTCACCCGCCTGATCCTCGATACCCACGACCCCGTGGCCTTTGAACCGGTCGCGCACCTGACAGTCGGCGGACTGCGCGATTTTCTGCTCTCCTACGAGGCCGACACCGAGTGCCTGCGGGCCCTGGCACCGGGCTTGACCCCGGAAATGGTCGCTGCGGTCTCGAAGCTGATGCGAAATCAGGATCTCATCGCGGTCGCGCGCAAATGCCGCGTGATCACGGCGTTCCGCAACACGATCGGCCTGCCGGGCCGGCTCTCGACCCGGCTGCAACCCAACCACCCGACCGATGATCTGCGCGGCATCGCGGCCTCGACCCTCGATGGCCTGCTCTACGGCGCCGGCGATGCGGTGATCGGCGTCAACCCCGCGACCGACAATGTCCCGAACTGCCTCGCTCTGCTCGACATGCTCGATGGGTTGCGCGCCCGCTACGACATCCCGACCCAGACCTGCGTACTCACCCATGTCACCAATGCGATCGAGGTGATCAACCGCGGCGGGGCGGTCGACCTCGTGTTCCAGTCGATCGCCGGATCGCAGGCGGCGAATGCAGGTTTCGGCGTCGATCTCGCCGTTCTCGCCGAGGCGCAGAACGCCGCACTCGGCCTCGGGCGCGGCAGCCTCGGGCAGAACGTGATGTATTTCGAAACCGGCCAGGGCGCCGCCCTGTCTGCGGACGGGCATTTCGGGGTCGATCAGCAGACCATCGAGGCCCGCGCCTACGCCGTGGCCCGGCACTTCAAGCCCCTGCTGGTCAACACCGTGGTCGGGTTCATCGGGCCGGAATATCTGTACGACGGCAAACAGATCATCCGCGCCGGGCTCGAAGATCATTTCTGCGGCAAGCTGCTCGGCGTGCCGATGGGCTGCGATGTCTGCTACACCAACCACGCCGAAGCCGATCAGGACGACATGGACACGCTGATGACACTTCTGGCCGTCGCCGGGGTCAATTTCGTCATCACCGTGCCCGGCGCCGATGACGTGATGCTGAATTATCAAAGCCTGTCCTATCACGATCTGCTCTATCTGCGGAGTAACTTCGCCACCCGCCCGGCACCGGAATTCGAGGCGTGGCTGGCGCGGATGGACATGACCGATCGCAACGGACGGCTGAAAATCCCCGAACAGCAGTTCATCCGCCACCTGATCGGCAGCGATGCCGGCTGACCCTCACACCGACCCCGAGGCGGTGAGCGCACCAACCCCCTCCCGTGCCCCTTCACGCGACCCCTCCCGCGACCCTTGGGCAACGTTACGCGCCACCACCAGCGCACGGATCGGCCTCGGGCGGATCGGCGATGCCATGGCGCTCGGCGACGTGCTCGCATTCCAATCCGCGCACGCCCTCGCGCGCGACGCCGTCCATGCTGTGCTCGATACTACGGCTTTGGCATCGCGGATCGAAGGCGACGTCATCACGGTGCGCAGCGAAGCGCCGGACCGGCAGACCTATCTCCGCCGCCCCGACCAGGGGCGACGCCTCCACCCCGAGTGCGAAGCCGCCCTGCCGCGCGGCGATTACGATGCCGTCATCGTCATCGCCGACGGCCTGTCCGCGACCGCCGTAGCCACCCACGCAATCCCCATGCTGGAGGTCTTGCGCGCGCGCCTGCCGATGCTCCGCCTCGCCCCGGTGGTGATCGCGACCCAGGCCCGGGTCGCGATCGGCGATGATATCGGCGAACGCCTCGGTGCCCGGCTTTGCGCCATCATGATCGGCGAGCGTCCAGGGCTCAGCGTTGCCGACAGTCTCGGCATCTATCTCACCTACGCACCGCACCGGGGATGCCGGGACTCCGCCCGCAACTGCATTTCGAACATCCATACCAAAGGCGGCCTGTCCTACGCCGCCGCCGCCGACACGCTGGCCTGGCTGATGCGCGAAGCGCTGCACCGCCGACTCACCGGCGTCAATCTGAAAGAGGAAACCGGCACCCTGCTGAGTAGCGGAGTGTAGCGAATCGGGCCGCGAAAACGATCACCGCCGCAATTCGTGCGCGGGCATGAGCGGGTCGCGGGTTTACAAACCAGCGCATGAATGCAAATCGGAAGGCAGATATATTCCAAAATCGAGGGTTCATCGATGGCATCGCAATCCGCCGCCGGGGTGACCGCCAGCACCCGGCGCGCCGAACGGGCAACTTCAACCACCAATCGCAAGATGGTGGCAACCTGGCTGTTCATCAGTTTCGCGCTGATCGTGGAGATGTTCGGCATCGGTGCCTACGTCCAGAACGACAATGCCGGGCTCTCGATCATGGCATGGCAACCGGTGTCGGGCATCATCCCGCCGCTCACCCACGCGGCATGGGAGCGCATGTTCGCCCTCTATAAAACCATCCCGCAATACAAACTGCTCAACCACGGCATGGACCTGCAGGGGTTCAAGGCGATTTTCTGGCCGGAGTGGATCCACCGGCTGTGGGGCCGGCTTCTCGGCTTCGATTTCGGGGTGCCGCTGGTCTATTTCTGGTGGACCGGGCGGCTGGAAAAACGCCTGCGGCCGTGGCTCGCTCTGTTGTTCGTGCTTGGCGGCGTGCAGGGGCTGATCGGGTGGTGGATGGTCGAATCCGGGTTCCATCCCGGCTTGACCGAAGTTTCAGTTTGGCGGCTCTCGCTGCATTACTGCTTCGCGACGATGCTGGCGATCGCGGTCTTCACCACCGCGCTGGTGGTGCTCAAGCCGGATGCCGAACGGCTGTCCCCCGAAGCGGCCGCGAAATACAAAGTGGCACGCGGGTTCGCGATCGCCTCGATCGTGTTCATCTGCATCGCGATTTTCGCCGGCACGTTCCTCTCGGGCACCCATGCCTACACGATCGACAACACGTTTCCGCTGATGCAGGGCCAGTGGTTTCCGCCCGATTACGCGGCCCTCCACCCGTTCTGGCGCAATTTTTTCGAAAGCAAGGCCGCGACCCAGTGGGATCACCGGCTGATCGCGACCATCGCGGCGGTCGTCGTGCTGGCGGCGGTCGTGGTCGCGATCCGGGCGGATCTGCCACCGCGGGCGCGGGATGCGTTTCTGGTAATGGGCGGATTGCTGATCGTGCAGTATATTCTCGGGGTGACGACACTGGTTTCAAAAATCCTGGATATCGGGGTGGCGCATCAGATGAACGCCGTGCTGCTGCTGGCCGCCGCCGTCTGGGCCTATTTCGAATTGCGGGGACGCCGCGTGGTATGAACGCGAAACCGGATCGGCTGGTCGGCAACTGGCTCCTGCTCCTGTGCTTCATGATTTTCGGCATGGTGATCGGCGGAGGCCACGCGCGCACCATCCATGCCGGCTTCGTCATCCAGACCTGGCAGCCACTGACCGGCTTCATCCCGCCGCTGACCCATGCCGCCTGGGAACACATGTTCGGCCTCTACAAACAGACCGCGCAGTTCCGTGTCCTGAACCCGACCATGAGCCTGGACCAGTTCCAGGCCCGCTTCATGCCGATGTTCCTCGATCGCGACTGGGGGCGGCTGATGGCGCTGGTCTTCGCGATTCCGCTCGGTATCTTCTGGTGGCGCAAGCGGGTGTCGAACCGGCTGGCCCTCTGGCTGGTCGCATTGTTCGCGGCGGGTGCGGCCGAGGCGACCATGGGCTGGTACATGACGTGGCAGGGCATGACCAGCGACATCCTGCACCCCTCCCCGCTTTATCTCGCGCCGCATTTCATCCTCGCCATGCTGATCTTCACCGCCATGCTGTGGACCGCCCTGACCATCCGCAACCCCGAACCGGCCCCGATCATCGGCCACACCCGGCTGCGCGCCCTGCTCAGTACCTCGATCGCCCTGCTCATCCTGACCATCGGACTGGGCGCGCTGGTGGCGGCAACCGGCGGAATCCACGTCTTCAACACGTTTCCGCTGATGAACGGGCATGCCCTGCCGCCGCATGGCCTGAAGCTCCATCCGTGGTGGCGCAATTTCGTGGCGAATGCGGCGACCGTGCAATTCGATCATCGCTGGATCGCGACAGCAACCGCCATCGTCGTCGTGATCGCGGCGGTCATGGGGCTGCGCGCGCCGCTGGGGCCGAAGGCGCGCGACCTGTTTTTATTGTTGGCGGGGCTGGTGACGCTCCAATATATACTGGGCATGAGCGCGCTGGTCTCCGGCATGTCGGGGATCGGCTATCTCCATGAACTGAACGCCGTCTTGCTGCTCGCCGCGTGCATCGCCTGCCGTCATGCGCTGCGCGGGGCAACCGCTCCCGCAGCGGTTCGTGCCGGAACTCCCCTTGTCATGAAGGCCGCCGAATAATGCCCGATACCATCGTTTCCGCCCCGCACGACGCGCTCGCCACCGCCGACCGGCTGTTTCACGGCAACGATGGCCTGAGCGCGTTCGAAGCCCGCCGCACCATCGCCCCGGTGCTCGACCCCGCCGATGACGGGGAGCTATTCCTCGAATACCGCGAATCCGAAATGGTCAGCCTCGATGACGGGCGGATTCGCAACGCGAGTTTCGACAACCGGCGCGGCTTCGGCCTGCGCTCGGTCACCGGCGAAGCCGCGATCTATGCCCATGCCGGCGAAATCACCGATGCCGCCCTGGCCCGCGCCGTCGCGACCTTGCAGGACGCGCGGCCCGATGAAGCAGGCGTCGTCGCCATGACACCGCCGAAAGCCGGCCCGGCCCTCTACACCGCCCTCAACCCGCTTGCGGAAATGCCCTTCGCCGCCCGCGCCGCCATGCTCGGCGAAATCGACGCCTATGCCCGCGGCAAGGACAGCCGGGTGGTGCAGGTCATGGCGAGCCTGTTCGGCGAATGGCAGGTGGTCGAAATCCTCCGCGCCGATGGCGTCCGCGTCGCCGACGTCCGCCCCCTCGTGGTGCTCCACGTTTCGGTCGTGATGGAACAGAATGGCCGGCGCGAATCCGGCGGTCACGGTGCCGGTGGCCGCGAAAGCTACGCCACTGTCACCGCCCCCGATTTCTGGCGCGCCGCCGTCGATGAATCGATCCGCAAAGCCACCCTCAACCTCGAAAGCATCGCCGCTCCCGCCGGTGAAATGCCCGTCGTGCTCGGCGCCGGTTGGCCCGGCATCCTGCTGCACGAAGCGATCGGCCACGGTCTCGAAGGCGATTTCAATCGCAAGAAGACCTCGGCCTTCGCCGGGCTGATGGGCAAGCGCGTCGGCTCCAAAGGCGTCACCGTGGTCGATGACGGCACCCTGCCCAACCGGCGCGGTTCGCTGACCGTCGATGACGAGGGCACGCCCACCAACCGCACCATCCTGATCGAGGACGGCATCCTCACCGGCTACATCCAGGACCGCCAGAACGCCCGCCTGATGGGCATGACCCCCACCGGCAACGGCCGCCGCCAATCCTACGCCCACCTGCCGATGCCGCGCATGACCAACACCATCATGCTCGCCGGCGACGCCACCCGCGACGACATGATCCGCTCGGTCAAGCGCGGCCTCTACGCGGCGAATTTCGGCGGCGGTCAGGTCGATATCACCTCCGGCAAATTCGTCTTCTCCGCCTCCGAAGCCTACATGATCGAAGACGGGAAAATCGGCGCCCCGGTCAAGGGTGCCACCATCATCGGCAACGGCCCCGACGCCCTCACCAAAGTCGACATGATCGGCAGCGACCTCGAACTCGACGCCGGCATCGGCACCTGCGGCAAAAACGGCCAGGGCGTCCCGGTGGGCGTCGGACAGCCGACGATCAAGATTTCCGGGCTGACGATCGGCGGAACGGCGGCTTAGGACGGTAAAAGGCAAGGGCCTCCTTTTGTAAAAAGGAAGCCAAACAACCTGTCGCGCGATTTGATCGATCGGCTCAAAACGTCGTCTTTCCGGATTCCACCACAAGAGACGAGGTGCAGCCGTGCCGATGGCGCGCTAAACCCCGATCTGGTTCCGGCGGAGGCAGGCGTGGACGAGGTCAGATGGGTGCAGGTGCAAAGGCGGGATAGCGCGGCGGACGGCATGTTCTGGTATTCGGTCGCCACCACCGGTGTCTATTGCCGCCCATCCTGCCCCTCGCGCCCGGCGCGGCGCGAACATGTCGCCTTTCACACGAGCGTGGCGGCTGCGGAAGCAGCGGGGTTTCGGGCATGTCTGAGGTGCAACCCCGCCGGCGCCTCGCCGATCGAGGCGAATATCGCGCTCGTCGCAGCGGCGTGCCGCACCATCGAGCAGGCGGAAACACCGCCGTCACTGGCGGTTCTGGCGGCCGAGGCGAAGTTGAGTCCCACCTATTTCCACCGCGTCTTCTCCAGCATCGTTGGAATTACCCCGAAAGCGTATATCGATGCGCAGCGTGCCGCACGGGTGCGGGCCGCGCTGGATAAAGGCTGTGGCGTGACCGAGGCCATCTACCGCGCGGGCTTCAACTCCGGCAGCCGGTTCTACGCAAAATCAACCGCTGCCCTGGGGATGACGCCATCGCGCTTCCGTGCGCGCGGTGCGCAGGAAACCCTTCGTTTCGCGGTGGCCGATTGCGCCCTCGGCTCGGTTCTGGTCGCAGCGAGTGCGGTCGGCGTTGCCGCGATCCTGCTCGGCGACGATCCTGAGGCGCTCGTGCGCGATCTGCAGCAGAGATTCGCTCAGGCCGAGTTGATCGGGGGCGATCCCGGGTTCGAAGCCATGGTCGCGAAGGTGATTGGGTTGATCGCGGCCCCGGCGCAAAGGCACGACCTGCCACTCGACATCAGAGGAACCGCGTTTCAACACGCCGTCTGGCAGGCATTACAGCGGATTCCGCCCGGACAGACCGCAACCTATGCCGACATTGCCGCCGCAGTCGGTCGTCCCCGCGCAATACGGGCGGTGGCAGGGGCCTGCGCCGCAAATCCGCTGGCCGTCGCCGTTCCGTGCCATCGTGTCATCAGGCAGGACGGAACAATGTCCGGCTACCGCTGGGGCGTCGAGCGCAAACGGCGTTTACTCACCCGTGAAGCCGAAACCAAAGCCTGATCGGCCTTTCCGCTCAGCGCAGCGTACGATCGGGAGCGATCAGACGAATTTTGGTGACCGGCGGCGCTGCGGCGACTTCGGTGCTCCCGGCATTATGGGCATAGATCATACCGGCACCGGGATGCTGATCGTAAATGAAGCCGTATGTCGGATAGGTCGCACCGAACTGTCCACCGCCGATGGACACCTGCACTTCGGACCAGTTATTATTCGGCGAAACATCGATCACCGGCACATTGCGGGTGACCGAGTCCGGCACCCAGTTGGCCTGATCGACCAGGATTTCACGGCTGTTGATGACACGGCTGACCACCGCGACATGCCCGAGCGGAATTCGCGAACTCGAACGGAAATTGAGCACGGCGCCTGGTTCGGGCCGCTCACCACGCTGATAGCGCCCGGCCGCCTCCGCCCACCAGAGAAACGCATCGCCGGTCAGGTCGATATGCGAAACATCGCGCGCGTAAGGCACGCACCATAGGTAATCGGCCCGCCGGATGAAGCGGTGAGGAACGTAATGATGCTCGATATAACCATGCCGATAGTCCGGACGACGCACCGCGATCCGCCGGTATACCGCATGGGTCTCGACCGGTCGATGAAAAATCTCATGCCGAACCGCGACATGACGAACCGGCACATGATGAACCGCGCGATGAACGATGGGTGCCCGGTGAATGACCCGATGGGCGGTTAACGCCCGGTCATGATAAACGATCTTATGAGCAGCTGCAGCATGGCGCAGGGTTGGATGCAGTTTCCGATGCTGCGTGGATGCATGGCTGATCTGTGAAAAACCTAAAACGGCGGTGAGGCATCCCAAAATCTGGACAGTTATCTTGGTTTTTTTACCGCTCAACCGCATGTCTCGTTCACCTTCAAATCCGCCGACACCAAGTTCATACGCAGCAAAACATAAATTAAACAACCACCTACCCCGTAACGTTCCGGCTTCGCTTTACTAAACCAACTCATTCAGTGAAGCGTGAAACACAACCGAAGCCATCGCGTTTGCGCATTACCGATACGGGGGCAATGCAGGACTTGCAACCCTTGGATTTGGCAAAAATGTCACGAAACAGAAAATTTTTCGCCGGCACCCAAGCGCCGGCATCGTTTTATGATCAATTTCCTAAAACTTTATTAAGGAAACCAAACATAAGCCGCCGATAAACTATCCCTCTCGTAATGAGCGGACGGAGGCCGATTCGCCCGGCCAGAGACCGGAATCCGGTCCCCGACGATGCAGGCTATCGGCAGGCGGTGATCATGATTTCGACGAGATATCGCGGATCGGCCAGTTTCGCCTCCACACAGGCACGCGCCGGCGCACCGCCTTCCGGCAGCCAAGCCGACCACACCTCGTTCATTGCAGCGCGATCGTCGATCGATTTGAGCCAGATCTGGGCCTGCAGCAGGCGCGTATTGTCGGTGCCATGGTCTTCGAGAAGCGCGTCGATCTGCGCCAGCACATCGCGTGTCTGGGCCGCGACATCGCCCGAAAGATCGGTCGCCACGACGCCCTGAGTGTAAATAAACCCGTGATATTCGACGACTTTGGCAAGAACCTGGTTCGCTTCGGTACGGATGATCCGGCTCATTGTGGTCTCCCTGATTGAATGAGGCGGTTCTATCGGTGGCCGGCCCCGAAGTCCAACCACCGCGCGAAATGAGGCTGGACAAACGGCCGGGCCTCTTGGTAACCTACAACCTAAACGCGATATTTTTCAGAAAGGTATGGCGCGATTGTGGGAGAAACTGCTACGCGGCCTGCGCCCCACCCCGATACCGGATTTTCCGGATGCCCCGGCACGCCCGGCCCGGCGGGGCATGGCCGAACACGCCACGTTCGATGCCGCCACACCCCAGACGGACGTGCCGTTCGCCACCACCGGCCCCGGCGGCCATCGCGGCCGGATGCGCGAAAGGCTGCTGGAGCGCGGGGCCGACGGATTGGCCGACTACGAATTGCTGGAAATGCTGCTGTTTCTCGCCTTCAAAAAGGGCGACACCAAGCCGCTCGCCAAAAAGCTGATCAACCAGTTCGGCTCCTACGCCGCCGTGCTGACCGCCCCGGCCGACGCGCTGTTCGCGCAGGAGGGGATCGGCGTCCACAGCGTCGCCGCGATCAAACTGATCCACGCCTCCGCGCTGCGCCTCGCGCAAACCGAACTCGCCGCCATGCCGGTGCTGAACAACTGGGACCGGCTCATCGACTACCTCACCATCGCCATGGCGCGCGAGACCATCGAGCAGTTCCGCGTCCTCTATCTCGACAACCGCAACCGCCTGATCGCCAACGAAATCGCCTCGCGCGGCACGATCAACCACACCCAGGTCTACGTGCGCGAGCTGGTCAAGCGGACGCTCGAAACCCACGCGACCGCGCTCATCCTGGTACACAACCACCCCAGCGGCGACCCCTCCCCCTCGCGGGAGGACATCGAAATGACTCGTGAAGTCCAGCGCGCGATCGCCCTGCTCGACGTGACGCTGCACGACCACATCATCATCGGCAAAGGGGCATGGCTCAGTTTCCGGCGTGAAGGGCTGCTGAAGGCCGCATGAGCATCGCCCGGGTCCAGACGTTTTCGTTCTCCGGGATCGACGCCCTCCCCGTCGAGGTCCAGGTGCAGATCGCCCCGGGCCTGCCGCTCTTCCTGATCGTCGGACTGGCCGACAAAGCCGTGGGCGAATCGCGCGAGCGGGTGCGCGCCGCCCTCACCGCCATGGGTCTCGCCCTGCCGCCCAAGCGCATCCTGGTCAACCTCGCCCCGGCCGATCTGCTCAAGGAGGGCAGCCATTTCGACCTGCCGATCGCGCTGGGCGTCCTGACCGCGATGGACATCCTCCCCGCCGAAGAAATGGCGCTGTTCGCCGCCCTGGGCGAATTGTCGCTCGATGGCAGGCTGGCCCCGGTCGCCGGCATACTCCCGGCGGCCATCGCGGCCGGCGCGCGCGATCTCGGCCTGATCTGCCCGCAATCCCAGGGCGCCGAAGCGAGCTGGGCCGGCGAGATCGGCGTACTGGCCCCGCCCGATCTCCTGACCCTGATCAACCATTTCAAGGGCGACGCCGTGCTGGCATCCCCCGCGCGCGGCCCGATCGAGACCGGGCCGAACGGTCCGGACATGGCCGATATCCGCGGCATGACCGTCGCACGCCGCGCCGCGGAAATCGCCGCGGCGGGCGGGCACAACCTGTTGATGATCGGCCCGCCCGGCGGCGGCAAGTCGATGCTGGCGGCGCGCATCCCCGGCCTGCTGCCCGATCTGAGTCCGCGCGAGGCCCTGGAAGTCAGCATGATCCACAGTGTGGCGGGGATGCTGCATGAAGGGCGTCTGGTCACACGTCCGCCGTTCCGCGAACCGCATCACTCGGCGAGCATGGCGGCGATCGCAGGGGGCGGCAACCGCGCGAAGCCCGGCGAAATCTCGCTCGCGCATCGGGGCGTGCTGTTCCTCGATGAGTTCCCCGAATTCCCCCGCGCCGCCCTCGAAGCCCTGCGCCAGCCGCTGGAATCCGGGCGCACCACCGTCGCCCGCGCGGCGGCGCATGTCACCTACCCCGCCCGGTTCCAACTGATCGCGGCAATGAACCCCTGCCGCTGCGGCTATCTGTTCGACCCCGCCCGCGCCTGCGGTCGCGCCCCTCGCTGCGGCGAGGACTACCAGGGCAAAATCAGCGGCCCGCTGATGGACCGCATCGACATCGTCATCGAAATGAGCCCGGTAACCCCGGCCGAGTTGCTCCACGCCCCGATCGGCGAGACCACCGCACTCATCGCATCGCGCATCGCCACCGCCCGGGCCGCCCAGCGCGAGCGCTATGGCGATGCCGCCGCCAACAACGCCGAAGCGCCGGGCGACATGATCGAACTGCTGCCCGACGCCAAAGGCTTCGTCGAGCACGCAGCGGAAAAACTGCGGCTGTCCGCGCGCGGCTTTACCCGAATTCTGCGGGTGGCGCGCAGCATCGCCGATCTTGCGGGCGCCGATTCCGTCCGTCGAGCCGACATCGCCGAAGCCCTCGCCTACCGCCACCGCGTTCCCGGCCGCAACCCGCTCACGCAACCCCCGATCAAACTGGTCGCCTCCCGCGATTCCGGTTGAACTCTTCGCTGCGCCGCGTCATTTACCATCCATGACAAAACGCGCAGCACTCCCGTGGATGAACCCGACATACGGCTTCAACCTGATGTGGCAGACTACCAGAATGACGATGGACGCCCAGGCGGTCATCGCCATGCGCCTCGTCAAGATCGCGGCGGGTGGTGCGGCGGGTCAGGCCGAAGCGAATTTGATGATCAGCGAAAAGATGCGCGCCCTCGGTGAAAGCCACGCCATCGCGCTACGCGCCATCGGCAGCGCGGATGGTGGTGCCGCACGGATCACCAAACTGTATCAACGCAAGCTTGCCGCGAACCGCAGACGGTTGAGCAAAATCTAAACGAGGTCCTGAACAGCGCAGGCCGAAACATCCCGCCTTAAAAGTCGGTGCAGCGGCCGTTGCGTTCCCAATCGCCGTACCGTGTCGGCTCGGGCCCTTTCGGTCCGCCGATTTCCTTCGGCATGGGTTTCGGCGGGGGCGGCGGCGGATCTTTCGGTTTCTCGCTCATGGTGTCGATGTGGCCCCGCCCGGCGTCGCCGGCAAGGTCACGGCGGCCTCACGCAGCCGCTGCTCGGCAAGCGAGCGCCACGGCGCATTGGCCGGTGCCTTGGCAAGCGCCTGATGGAACAATTGCGCGGCCCCGGGCGTCACATGTCCTGCCGCCTCGGTTTCCGCCTCGGCGGTTTCGGCGGCCAGAGTCGCATTGAACTTCATGCTGAGCGCGACGTTCCACGCCTTCGCCGCCTCGGCCAGCTTGTGCTGACTGACCAGCGCCTGCCCGAGCAGGAGATAGCCCTGCCGCGCGCGCGGCGAATTGGGCGGAATTTCGGCGAGTTTACGCTGCAAGGCAGCGATCAGCGCATCGTCCTTGGAATCCGCCTCATGCACCGCCTTCATCACCGCCGAATGCGGCTCGGAGGGGATGAACGGCATATCGAACGGCACGAACAAAGCCAGCGCGGCAATCGGCACGGCCACCAACGTCACGATCAACAGCCCGCGCGCACTCCGATTGGCCTCCGGTTCGGGAATCGCATCCGCCGCCAGCAGGCGCCGCTGCACTTCGAGCCGCGCCCCCTGGAACTCGGATTCCGGCAACCGGCCGTCGGCCCGATCCCGTTCGATCTCATCGAGTTGCGCCCGATGCAGCGCCACCGCCGTCTCGCGCCGGTAACGCACCGTGCCGCGCCGCGCCCAGACATAGCCGATCGGCGCCACGGCAAGCAGCGCAAGCAGCGCCATCCAAAGCCAGATCACGAAAGAAGTTCCTTCAGACGGTCACGCTCGTCAGGCGAAAGAGAAGCCGGCTCGGCCTGCTTGCGGCGCCGCGCGAAAAACAGCACCACCAGCCCCAGCACCAGCGCGATCGCCGGCGAGAACCAGAGCAAAAACGTCAGCGGGATCAACGGCGGCTTGAGCAGAACGAAAATCCCGTAGCGATGCACCATGAAATCGATGATCTGCTTGTTGGTCTCGCCCCGCACCACCCGGCGCCGGATGATGCCGCGAAACTGCTTGGCCAGCCCGGCCGCCGAATTCTCGACGGTCTCGTTCTGGCAGACCAGACAGCGCAGCTTATCCCCGATCACCTCGGCGCGTTTCTCCTGCGGCAGCGTCAGAACCACGCCATCCCGCTTGATCGTGGTCGGCGTATCGGCGGCAGCGATACCGAAGGCCAGCCCAAGGCCGACGGCGCATAAAATCAGCAGGCGTTTCATCGGCGCGACTTCATGTGAGTTGTTGCAGGGCCGGCTTGAGCTGATCCTCGATGATCTCGGGAAACAGCGGTCCGGCGGTATGCCAGCGCACCTCGCCCCCCGGTGCGATCAGGAAGCTCTCCGGCACGCCATAGACCCCCCAGTTGATCGCGACCCGCCCGGAACGATCGCTGGCCAACCGGCGATAGGGGTTGCCGTATTTCGCAAGGTACAAATCCAGCGCCGCCGCCTTGTCCTGATAGGCAATCCCCCAGATATCGAGACCGGCCTTCGCGATCGCATCGAGATACGGGGCCTCACCCGCGCATGGCACGCACCATGAGGCGAAAAAATTCACCAGCAACGGGCGCGGCTGCGTCATCACCGCCGCCTGATCGAACCCTTTATGGCCATCGACTCCCGGCAGGGTGAATGCGGGAACCTTGCGCCCGACCAGAGGGTTGTTGAACGCCTGCGGGTTATAGGTCCCCTTGCCCATGCGTTCGAGCAACGCAAAAAACCCCACGCCCCCGACCGCGACAGTAGCGAGCGGAATACCGAACAACAGGCGGCGGGAGAGCTTGGCGTCCATGCAACCGGCTCAGACCGTCGCCGAACCGGCGGGCTTGCGCGCCTTGGCCCGGGCCGGTGCACCGATCCGGAAGCGACGATCGCTCAACGATATCGCCCCGCCCAGCGCCATGATAAACCCACCGATCCAGATTTCCGGCGCGAACGGATGAACATTGAAGCGGAATTCGCCCCCGCCGCTGTTATCCTCACCGGCAAAGGTCGCGAACATGTTCCGCACCCCGTTGGTCTGGATCGCCGCCGCCACGGTCTTGACCTTTTCGGCGGTAAAGAACCGCCGCTCCGGATGCATCATCGTCACCAGCTTGCCATGGCGCGTCACCTTGATGGTGGCGAGCCGCGCGGTGTAATTCGGGCCGGACGCCGGAACGATCGATTCGAGTTTCCAGTTGAACCCACCGAGATCGACCGACTGGCCCGGATGCAGCACCGTCACGGTATGCACCCGCAGCGTCATCCCCGCGATGCCGAGCACCACCACCCCGAACCCGAGATGCCCGAGCGCCGCACCGATCGAAGCACGCGGAATCGTGGTCAGCCGCGAGATCGATTGCCGCAACGGCACCCGGAACAACCGCACCCGCTCACCGAGGTCGATGAACGCGCCGATGATCACCCAGGTCGCGCCCGCCAGCCCGAGAGCCGCGATGAAATGGCTCTTGAACATGAAATAACCGAACACGATCAGCGCGGCGACCGCGCCGTACCACAGCTTCGCCAGCGCCGGCCCGATCGCGCCGCGCTTCCACGGCAGCATCGGCCCCACCGCCATCGCCAGGATCAACGGCGCCACCAGCGGCAGCACCGCCTGGTCATAAAAGGGCGCACCCACCGAAAGCTGCATGCCCAGCGCCAGATCCACGAACGGCGGATACATCGTGCCGGTGAACACTACGGCGGCGATGATGCACAGGAACACGTTGTTCAAAATCAACGCCCCCTCGCGCGAAACCGGCGCGAACATCCCGGTCGCTGTCAGCACCGGCGCGCGGATCGCGAACAGAAGAAGCGACCCACCGATCGTCAGCGCCAGCAGCACAAGAATAAACAGCCCCTGATTAGGCGAAGCCGCAAAAGCATGCACTGAGTTCAGCAGGCCCGATCGCACCAGAAACGTGCCGCACAGGCTGAGCGAGAAGGTCGCGATGGCGAGCAGCACGCTCCATGTCTTCAAAGCCTCGCGCTTCTCGACCACGATGGCCGAATGGATCAGCGCGGTGCCGGTCAGCCAGGGCAGCAGCGCGACGTTCTCCACCGGGTCCCAGAACCAGAACCCGCCCCAGCCGAGCGTATAATAGGACCACAGCGAACCGAAACAGATCCCGCAGGTCAGGAACACCCATGAAACCAGCGTCCACGGCCGCACCCACCGCCCCCAGGCGGCATCGACCCGACCTTCGATCAACGCGGCCACCGCAAAGGCAAAAGCGATCGAGAATCCGACATAACCGGTATAGAGAATTGGCGGATGCACCGCGAGCCCCGGGTCCTGCAGAATCGGATTGACCCCCGCTCCATGCAGCGGCGGCGGCCAGATCCGGCGGAACGGATCGGACACGGCAATGGTGAACAACAGGAACCCGCCGGACACCAGCCCGAGCACGCCCAGCACCCGCGAGCGCAGGCTTGACGGAATATTATTGCCGAACACTCCCACCGTCGCCCCGCACAGCGACAAAATCAGGCACCACAACAGCATCGAGCCGTCATGATTGCCCCAGGTTCCGGTGATCCGGTAAAACAGCGGCGTCGTGCTCGACGAGAACTCAGCGACATTGCGCACAGTGAAATCCGAGACCACGCCCGACCACACCAGCGCCGCGAACGAGGCCGCGAGCATCAGGAACTGCCCGATCGCCAGAGCCGGCGCGGTCCGCAACACCAGCCGGTCGCGCAGCATCGGCCCGAACAGCCCGATGATCGCCTGTGCGATCGCCAGCGCCAGCGCCAGCGCCAGCGCGAAATGACCGAGTGAGGGTATCATGCCGTATGCCTCATCCAACCCTCAATCATTCGCGTCGGCCTCGATGGTACGGGGCGATTTATCATCCCAGGTGGCGGCATTCGGCGGCGGCCCGAATTTGGGATTCCATTTGCCGGCCTTGCGCAGCGCCTGTTCGACATCGGCCGGCATATAGCTCGCCCCGTGCTTGGCAAGGACCGTGCTGGCATCGAAACTGGCATCGCCTTTGGTCATCGCGCCAATGGTCACCACGCCCTGCCCCTGCCGGAACAGCCCGGGCAATACGCCGGTATAAACCACCGGAATCGATGCCTGACCGTCGGTGATGCGGAATGTCGTATAGGGCCTGCCGTCCCGCGTACCCATCACTACGGTATTGGCCTGCACCACGCCGCCGAGGCGAAACACCATGCCCGGCGCCGGATGCTTGGCGAGTACCTCGTTGGGGGACAAAAAGAACGACAGGCTGGACCGGAACGCCACCAGCATCAACGCCGTGGCGCTACACACCCCGATCCCGCACGCTGCGACAAGGTACAAACGGCGCTTCTTACGACTCATCATGATGTGGCCCTCCGCCGTGACCGGGGTTCGATCGCCGCCAGCCGGCGCCGCGCACCACGATAGCGCAGCAGCGAGGTCAGCGCGAGACCGCCCAGAACCAGCACCGCTGCGCCGTAGCTGCCGGCAACGAACGGCATGACGTGATGCAGGATGTTGGATTTATCGACCAGCGGCACGAAATTGGCCGGAACCGAACTCGTCGCGGTCATTGCGCCGGCCCCTGTTCGGCCTGGGCGAGCAACAGGCTCCGGGTGCGATTTTCCATGATGAAACTCGAAATCTGACTCAAACTCATCGTCACGAACGCAAGATAGAACCCGATCGTGCTGACGATCAGCGGATACAGCATCGTGACGTAAATTTTCGACGGGCCGGTGACCGATATGGAATTGCCCTGATGCAGCGTGTTCCACCAATAGACGCTGAACACGATGATCGGCAGATTGACCGCGCCGACCAGCCCGAGAATCGCCGCCGCCCGATATCCGTGTTGCGGATTATCGAAGGCGCGGATCAACGCCATGTGCCCAAGGTAGAGAAACAGCAATATCAGCACCGATGTCAGGCGCGCATCCCACACCCAGTAAGTTCCCCATTCCGGCCGCCCCCAGAGCGAGCCCGAAATCAGGCACAGCGCGGTGAACCCGGCCCCGATCGGGCCGATCTCGCGCGCCGCGATATCCGCCAGCGGATGCCGCCACACGATCGACAGCAGCGAACAGATCGCGAGCGCCGCATAGCCGTTCATCGCCACCCAGGCCGAGGGAATATGAACATACATGATGCGCGAGGCGATGCCCTGCTGCCAGTCCGCCGGCGCATAGAAAAATCCCCACACCAGCCCGGCCACCGTCGTCACGAACGCGAGGATCGCAAGCCACGGCAAAATCGGGCGGACCAGCCGCTGAAACCGCCCCGGATTGGCAAAACGATGCAGCCACGCGCCCGCTTTCGATTGCGGGACGCCGATCGGGGTCGCTGTGACCTGCCCGGTGTAATCCGGCATTCCTGTCCGTTCCATGCATCAAGGTTTAATACGAAATCAGCGTTTTGCCATCCCCCCTGCATTTCCCGGAGGCAGCAATACCGTTCACATCTTGGCGTTGATATATATCATGCAATCACGGCACATGCCGATCACTGCAATAAATCGAGGACTCCATGCAATTCATTCTGATCGCCCACGACCGCCCAGCCTCGCTCACCCTGCGCAAACAGGTGCGCCCCGACCACCTCGCCTATCTGACCGCGATCGCCGCCAGCATCGTCTTCGGCGGCCCGATGCTCGACGAACAGGGCAATCCCTGCGGCTCCATGATCGTCTACGAAGCCGCCGACCGCGCCGCCGCCGAAGCCCTGATCGCCGCCGATCCCTACACCACCGCCGGCCTGTTCGGCAGCACCACCCTCAACCCGTTCCGCACCGTGGTCCGCGACGGGGTCGTGACCGCATGAACTACTGGCTGGTCAAATCCGAGCCGGACGCGTTCTCCTGGGCGCAGCAGGTCGCCAACGGCGTCGAACCCTGGACCGGCGTGCGCAACCACATGGCCAAAAACAACCTCAAAGCCATGAAATGCGGCGATCGCGCCTTCTTCTACCACTCCAATATCGGTCGGGAGATCGTCGGCATCGTCGAAGTGGTGCGCGAAGCCTATCCCGATCCGAGTGCGGAAACTCCGGGCGCCGCGCCCGATGCGAAACCGGCGGGGTGGGTTGCGGTCGACATGCGCGCCCTCGCCCCGTTGCCCCATCCGGTCGGTCTCGCCGCCATCAAGGCCGATCCCGCCCTCGCCGGCATGGCGCTGATCCGTCTCTCGCGCCTCTCGGTCTGCCCGGTCAGCGCGGAGCACTGGGCCCATATCTGCGCCCTCGGCGGCTTCAAGGAACGCGGCAAGTCCCGAAAACCCTAGAAATAGCGCACCCGATGCTCCGGGAAAACCCGGCCAGAATTCCGGACAAAAAAAAGCGCCGCACGAGGCGACGCTTTTTCAGTAACCTGTTCGGACCGGATTAGGCGGCCTTGAGGTTCTCAGCGGACATCTTGCCCTGCTGGCCACGCTGAACTTCGTACTGGACCTTTTGGCCCTCGTTCAGACGACCGAGACCCGAGCGTTCGACGGCCGAAATATGCACGAACACATCTTTCGAACCATCATCGGGCTGAATGAAACCGTAGCCCTTGGTCGCATTGAACCACTTAACCGTACCTGTCGACATAACAACTCTCCAACTTAACCAACTAACGGCGACCCACACTGTGTGAGCCAGGAAACTCTTCAACGAGGGAAGGTGTCGAATGCGACGGATCGCACAGAGGCACGCAGCAACCCGGACCGAAAAAAAGCGCCGTACCAAATCCTATAGGCGTATTCCGGTGCCATGACCAGTGCCCCGCGCGCATGCCGCAACCAAAGGTTTTGCCGCTGCGCGCAAGGCTCGATCGTCCCCGCGTCAGGCCAGTTCCATCATGCACTGAAGCGGGTGCTGGTTTTCCCGCGCCAGATCCATCACCTGCGTCATCTTGGTCTCCGCGATCTCGTAGGTGAACACCCCGCATTCGCCGACACCGCGGCGATGGATATGCACCGTGATCTGCGAGGCCTCGTCCCGGCTCTTGCCGAAAAACCGCTCCAGCACATGAACCACGAACTCCATCGGGGTATAATCGTCGTTCAGCATCAATACCTTGTACATCGGGGGCCGCTTCGGCTTCACCCGCGTATCGGCATCGAGCCCGTGACCCGCATCATCCCAACGCTGAAAATCACTCATGGTCGTTCATTCCTATCGCCTGGCCCCGCACCCGGTCGGCACGGTCGCGAAAGCGTCGTAGTCCTGCAAGGCAGGGACGTCACGGGCCGATCCCGCAACCCATCCTCGCGCTTAATAGTTAAGACCCTCAAAACAAATTGCCGGAAATCGGCGACCGACCGCGAAAACATCAACGGGCGAACCGCACCGGCCCGCCCGCTGATGACATCATCGTGATCGGCAAGTGCGCGATCCGCTAGCCCGGCTCAGAGCGCCGCGCCGAACTTTTCGACCGCCAGCGTCATCCGCGCGGTCAGCGGCGCAATGACCTTCTCGGTCAGCTTCATCGACTCGTCGGTCATCCGCCCGGTCTCGGCCATCGCCTTCTCCATCATGGTCCGCGCGAAGCCCGACTGCAGATCGACCGCCTCCTTGACCGACTTGACCCCGGCAATCGCCTTGGTCATCGCCACGGTCTCCTCGACCGATGCCTGCGTGGTGGCGGCGATGTGCTTGGAAAGCCCCTGCAGGCCGCTGGTGAAAATCTGGCTCGCCTTCATGAAGGCTTCCATGTTGCCCTGGGTGAAGGCCATCATCTCTTCGCTGGTCTTCATCGCCTTGGCCATGGTTTCCTTCATCTTGATCTGCTGGGTCTCGAAGCCCTTGGCCGCATTGGCCATGCCATCCTTCATCGAGGCCATCGTGGTCTCGAAACCGGCGGTCGCCTTGGCCTTGCCTTCGTTCATCAAATCGGCAGCGCCGGCCTCGATGCTCTCGATCGTCTTGGGTTTGGTGGTCATGGTGATCTGTCCTTTCCTTCGGTTGCTGGTCCCGCCTGCCCGTTCAGGGCAGAGCAGCCGGCGCGTCCGTTGCGAAAGTGCAAACACGACCGCCGTAGAATGGGTTGACGCACTGCGATATACCGCATCGCAACATCGTCGTTCTACGCCGCCGGATATGATGCGTCAAGTAAAATTGTTGCACCGCACAACGAGGTGATCGGACTTATCGCCCCGTCCTTGCCACCCGACCCCTTTCGCCGTCGTAACACTATTCGTTAACCCATTGGGTTTTTTATTAATTATCGCGCTTTTGGCTGGACATCGCACCGGCTTTCATCCTACGAGTTTGTCAGGGATTGTTCACGAGCAGGGAGTAAGGCTGATGTCGGCTGGCGGTTTGCGTGTCTGGGTTGCGGCAAAAGCCAGGCGTCTTCTCGCCCTCTCGCTCGGTGCCGGCCTCGCCCTCACCCAGGCCATGCCCGCCGCCCGTGCCTTCCCGGTCGGGTATGGCCCGGTCTCCCCGGGGACCGACTGGATCGTGATGGACGTCAACACCGGCGCCATCCTGTCCCAGAACAACCCCTATACCGAACGCTTCCCCGCCAGCCTGACCAAGCTGATGACCCTCGATCTCGCCTTCCACGCCCTGCGCGCGGGCACCCTGTCGCCCGATACCGCCATCCCGGTCACCGCCGCCGCCGCCGATGTCCAGCCGGTCAAACTCAATCTGGTGCTCGGCCAGACCATCACCGTCCGTCAGGCCATGCTGGGCATGACCACCCTGTCCGCCAACGATGCCGCAACCGCTCTCGGCCAGTATCTCGGCGGCGGCAGCATCTCCCGCGCCGCCGCCGCCATGACCGCGAAGGCCCACGCCCTCGGCATGTTGCATACCCAGTTCTACAACCCGTCCGGCCTCCCCAATCCCGGTCAGGTCACTGATGCCTACGACATGGCCATCCTCGCCCGCCACATTCTGCTCACCTATCCCCAATACCGCTATCTGTTCTCGGTCTCGAGCTTCATGTTCGAAGGCCGCCCGATCCCGAATATCGACGGAATGCTGAAACTCTACCCCGGCTGCATCGGCATGAAGACCGGCTTCACCAATCTCGCCCGCTTCAACCTCGTCACCGCCGCCGTGCGCGACGGGCACATGCTGGTCGGCGTCGAGCTCCACGCCCGCAACTGGAGCACCGCCTACGCCACCATGACCACCCTACTCAACCAGGGCTTCGCCGCCGAAGGTGCCGGCAGCAACCCGATGATCGCCCTGCGCAAGGCCCTGCCCAGCATCGTGCCGACCGCCGATGCCGCAACCATCCGCCCCGCCGCCGCCCGCACCGTCGCCCGCACCGCGCCGGTCGCCGCACGCCGCGTTCTGGTCACCGCGAGCCGCCACAAACTCACCATCCGCCACATCGTGATGCGAACCGGCCACGTCACCCAGGAGATGGTCCCGGGCTGGACCGCCCAGATCGGCGCCTACGACACCTACGCGCTCGCCCAGCGCCAGGCCCTGAAAATCCGCAGCGAACGCCGCGTCGGCACCGCCCGCGTCAGCAGCGTGCTCATTCGCCACCGCCGCCTCTGGCGCGCCCAGCTCGCCGGCCTGAACGAAGCGGCGGCCCACGCCACCTGCTCGCTCCTCGCCCGCCAGCACCAATCCTGTTTCCTCATCGCCCCGCGTCAGGAAGACCTCGCGATGCGCTGACCGGCGCCGCCCTATTCCGCACGCGGCAGCGCCAGTTTCAGCAACACCGGCAGCGCCAGCAGCACCAGCGGAAACTGCACGAGGAACCCGGAAATGATCGCAATCGCCAGCGGTTGCTGCATGCCCGACCCCTCGCCGAGCGCGAACGCCAGCGGCAGCAGGGTCAGGATCGCCGCCAGAGTGGTCATCGCGATCGGACGCAGCCGGTTGCGGCTGGCCATCACCAGCGAGTCCCGCCGGTCGTTATGTTCGGCGAGCGCCTGGTATTCCGAGACATAAAAAATCGCCATCTCGGTCGCGAGCCCCACGATCATGGTCATACCCATCAACGCGGTGATATTCAGCTGCACGCCTGACACGAACAGTCCGATAAACACGGCAAGACTCGCCAGCAGCGCGGTGAACAGGATCGCGCCTGCAATGACGAAGCTCCGGTAGAGAAACAGCAGCAGAATGAACTCGGCGGCCATCGCGGCGACAAACACCTTCGCCAGTCCCCGGAACGCAATCTGCTGCTGCTTGTAAAGCCCGCCCAGCGTGTAATGCATCCCCGCCGGGATCAATCCCGGCTGCGCCAGCGTCCGCCGGACATCACCGATCACGCCCCCGATCCCCCGGCCACTGATCCGCGCCGTGACCGCCGCAATCTGCTGGAGATTTTCCCGGTCGATCTCCGGCTGGCCGGACGCAATGCTGAACCTTGCAAAATCACCCACCGGCACGAGCGCACCGCTCGCGGTCGCGATCGGGATGCGCCGCAACGCCGCGATATCCGCATGATCGGCGGCGGGAAGCATCACGCGCACCCCGGTAAACCGGTAATCACCGGGTAGAGCGGTCACCACACTGCCCTCGATCGCGGTCTGCAGCCCCTGGCGGATCTGTTCGGCATCGAGCCCGAGCATCGCCGCCCGCGCGGGATCGACATGAATATTCACCGCATCCCCCGCCAAGGTCACCCCGTCGAACATCGAAACGACGCCCGGGATTTTCGCAATCGCCGCACCGACCTTGCGCGCGGTGGCATCCAGCTCGGCCGGATCGCCATCCAGCTTGATCTCGATCGGCTGCGGCACCCCGGTCAGGTCGCCGAGCAAATCGCTCAGCATCTGCGACATATCGAAATCCACCCCCGGAACCCGGCTCTCGATCCGAGTCCGCAGCCGGTCCATCACCGCCCATATCGCGGCCCGATCCGCCCGTGGCTTGAGATCCACGAAAATATCGCCCTGATAGGGTTCGTTGAGATCGCCGCCGAGCCCCGCACCGGTCCGGCGGGAAAATGTCGCCACAGCCGGATCGGCGCGCAGAATCGCCTCGATCTGCCTTACCTCGCGCACCGACTCACCGAGCGACGTGCCCGGCCGCGTCTGGTAATTCACGACGAAGCCGCCCTCGTCGAGATGCGGCAGAAATCCGGTCGGCACCGCGCGATAGGCCAGAAGCCCGACCACGATCAGCGGCACGATCCCGAGCGCCAGCAGCACGGGCCGGCCCATCAGCCGCCCGAGCACGAGGGCGTGCCAGCGCTCCATCCACCCCTCGCGCCCGGCCCGGCTGCGCCGTTCCGCCGGGTCCTGCCATCGGTCGAAATCGATCAGCGCCCGCGCCAGCACCGGCACCGCAAAGGCCGAGAGCAGCCACGAGGCCACCAGCGTGGCAGCCAGCGTGATCGATAGCGCCTTGAAAAACGCCCCGGTCACACCCGACAGGAACGCAAGCGGCATGAACACGATCAGCGTCGCCATCGACGAGCCGGTGAGCGGCGGCAGAAACTCCGAGGCCGCCGCCAGCACCGCCCCCTTCGCCGCAGCACCCGCCGCATGCCCGGCCCGCCGCGCGATATGCTCGATCATCACGATCGCATCGTCGATCACCAGCCCGACCGAAGCGGCCAGCCCGCCGAGCGTCATGATATTGAAACTCAACCCCAGCAGCGAGAGCAGCAGGATCGCGGACGCCATCGACGCCGGCACCACGAGCAGCGCCACCAGCGTCACCCGCCAGCTTCGCAGAAACCCGATCAGCACGAGCCCCGCCAGAACGATGCCGATCAAAATCGCATCGCGCACCGATCCGGCAGCCGCCGTCACCAGCCCGCTCTGATCGTACCATTTCACCAGCGTCACGCCCCGTGGCAGCTCGGCCCGATAGGCGGCCAGCGCCTTGCGCACCGCGGCATCCACCGCGACCGCATTGCCATCCGGCTGCTGGAACACCTGCAGCGTCACCGCCGGAACCCCATCCTGCGCGACCCGGTCATAAACCGGCACCGTCCCCATCCGCACCGTCGCGACCTGATCGAGCCGCACCACCCCGTCCGGCCCGCCGCGCACCGCGATCCGCCCGATCTGCCGGGCGGTGTGCAGCGTATTGTCCTGCACCACGAGATAGAGCCGGTCGTAATCGGTCATCCGCCCCACGGCGGCGAGCACGTTCGCCTTCGAAACCGCCTGCTCCACCTGCGCCAGCGTGACATGCATGGCGGCCAGACGATGCGGCGCGATCAGCACATGCACTTCCGGCGTGGCACCCCCCTGCACGTTCACCTTCGCCACCCCGGCAATCCGGGTAAGATCCGGCACGATATGATCCTCCGCGATCGCGCGCAGCGCGGTCTCGGGAATACTGTGCGAGATCATCGCATAGGCAATGATGGGAAACACCGTCGGGTCCATCCGGCGCACCAGATACCGGGTCCCGGCCGGAAAATCCGGCAGCATCTGCGCGATCGCGGCATCGACCTCCAGCGTCGCCCGCCCCATGTCCTGACCCCAGCCGAAATCGACATAAATCTGCGCCGACCCGCGCGATGTCGCCGAGCGAACCGAAACTACCCCCGGAATCGCCCGCAGCGCCTGCTCCACCGGCTTGGTCACCTGCAACACCATCTGCTGCGCCGGCCGCGCCCCGGCATCGATGTTGATCCGCACCCGGGGAAACGAGGTCTGCGGAAACAGCCCGACCGGCAAAAACAGCGCCGCCACCACCCCGGCCAGCGCCAGACTTGCCATCAGAAACAGGATCGCACGCTGCTGGCGGGCGAGAAACCGCGCAAGACCCATCAATGCGTCACCCGCACGGCAATACCCGGCGTGAGCTGATAATTCCCGGTGGCCACGATCGGCAGCGCCGGATCGATCGCGCCACGCACCACCGCACTGCCCGCCGTCCGTGCCACGATCCGCACCGCGACCGGTCGGGCATGCCCGTCCTCAACCTGCCAGATCCGAAACCCCTGCCCCACCGGCAGCGCCGCATCGCGCGGCACGATCACCCCGCGCGCGGTGCCGACATCGATCTCGGCATCCACAGGCTGCCCCACCAGAAACCCCGAAGCCGGCAGCGCGATCGTCGCATCGAGCAACCCGCTCAGCGGATCGACCATCCCCCCGATCGCCGTGACCCGCCCCCGCACCGCGCGCCCCGCCGGGGTGAACCGCATCACCGCCGCCGGATCGCCGACATGGACCTCATCGGCCTGCTGCGGATCGAGCCCGATCTTCGCGACCAACGCATCCGCCCGCACGAGGGTCAGCACCGCACCGCCCGCCATCAGGACCGCGCCCGATCCGACCGCGACAGACGAAACCACCCCGTCATACGGTGCCGTCAGCGTTGTCCGCGCGCGGCCCGCCCCCTCAAGGCGCAGCGCATCGCGCGCCGAAACCGCCACCTGCACGGCCTGTTCCGCCTGCGCAAGCTGGATCGTGGTGGCGAGATGCGCCGCAACCAGCCGGCGGGTATCCGCAAGCGCCGCCGTCGCCGCCCGCACTGCCGCCTCGGCCTGGGCATAGGCCGCACGCGCACGCGGCGCGGTCCCGATCACCGCAAGCGCCTGCCCCCGCCGCACCGTCTGTCCGGGCGCCACATCGAGCCGCGTGACAATCCCGGCATAAGCGATCGTCATGGTCTCGCTCCCCCCCGGCCCGGCACCGATCGTGCCAAAGCCGGTGACGCTCTGCGGAATCGATCCGGTCCGCACCGGTATCGTCGTCACCAGCACACTCGGCGCCGGTGCCGCCCGCGCCACCGGCACGATCGATACCAACGCGGCCAACGCCCATCGCCTCATCGCGCGCCCCCCCTGATGCTCACAACCGGCAATCCCGCCCCCAGCAGCGTCGCAAGCGCGATCCGTCCCGCCGCGATTTTGTGGTCGAGCGCGATCAGTTCGGCTCGCCGCAGCGCCTGCTGATCGATCAGGTCGGTCTCGACCCGCGCATCGATCAGCCCGGCCCGGTAAGGCCCGCGTGCCGCGCGCACCGCCCGATCGGCCAGCCGCACCCGCGCCCGCGCCGCCTCGCGCTGCCGATCGAGCACTCCCAGCGCCCGCCGCGCCGCAAGCGCCCCGCCCTGCGCCGCCGCGAGTGCGGCGGTGAACGCCGCATCGAGCTGCCGCCGCGTCGCCCGTGCCACCGCCACATTGCCCCGGTTGCCATTGAACACCGGCAGGTTCAGCGAAATCGTCGGCCCCGCGGTTGCGACCCGGCTGGTGTCCGACCCACCATTCACACTCAGCGCCAGCAGCGGAAACCGGGCCAGAATCGCCGCCCGCAAATCCGCATCCGCCGCCTGATACCCATAGCGCAACGCAATCAGATCGGGCCGCCGATCCGCCAGACTCGCCACCAGCCCATCAGTCGCAACCCTCGGAATCACCGGCCGCGCGAGCCGGATCGACACATCAGGAACCACGCCCAGCACCGCAGCCAGCGCCGCCCGGTCGGTCAGATCCTGTTGCGCCAGCCCATCCCGGGTCGCATCGAGCCCGGCGAGGCTGGCCTCCGCTGCCGAAGCCTGATCCAGGGTAACCGTCCCCGCCGCCACCTGCCGCCGCGCCCCCTCAACCTGCGCCCGCAATGCAGCCCGCGCCCGATCCAGTGCCGCGAGACCGGCACGATCCGCCCATAACGCGCTCGCCAGCGTCTCAGCCTGCGATGCCACCTGAAATTCCTGCCACAGCATCGCCGCCACCGCCTCGCCCTGCCGCGCCCGCGCCGCCCGCACCCGCGCCCCCCGGGTGATCAGCGCGGCGATATCCTGGCTGATCGACCCCGCGACCGATGGCGCAACCCCCGGCCCTCCCAGCAAGGCCCCGAACCCGCCCTGCACATTCGGATCGGGGATCAACCCGGCCGCAAAAACCTTCGCCCGCTCAACCCCCAGCCGAGCCCGCGCCACCGCAAGCGCCGGGTCGTTCAGCACCGCCAGAGCCGCCACCGCCTGCGGTGTCAACGGCGCATCCACCGCGATCATCCGCCCATCCGGCAACGCACGATCCAGTGCCGCCAGCGATGTCCGCAACGGAGGAACCAGCACCAGCGGTCGCGCCCGGTACGACGCGCACCCGGCCAGCACCACGCTCACCGCCAGCGGCACGAGCAAAGGGCGGAAGCATCGGAGGGCGTTCGTCATCGGGCGGGTCATCGGTCGCCCACGCTGTGCCCGCCTCCGCCTGCGCGCGCCCTTACCCGATCTGTGTCATTCTGTAATGTGCCGAAAACCGGCTTGACCTGCCGCCCGATTCCCCGCTCCACCTACCGGCATGGAGCCCAGACGCGGCCTGAACATCCTGCTGATCGAGGACGATGCCCGCAGCGCCGAACTGGTCCGCGCCGGCCTCGCCCCCGAAGGCCATGCCGTCACGATCGCGCCCGATGGCCGCATTGGCCTGCTGCGCGCGGGCGGCGAGGAGTGGGACGTCGTCATCGTCGATCGCATGCTGCCCGGCCTGGATGGTCTCGGCCTGCTCCGCATGCTGCGCGGTGCCGGCATCGCCACACCCGTCCTGTTCCTCACCGCACTCGGCGGGGTCGACGACCGGGTCGCGGGCCTGCGCGCGGGCGGCGACGATTATCTGGTCAAACCCTTCGCCATCGCCGAACTCAGCGCCCGGATCGCCGCCCTGATCCGGCGCGGCAGCACCAAACCCGCCGCCACCACCATCCGCATCGCCGACCTCGAAATCGACCGCCTGACCCACCGCGTCACCCGCGCGGGCCGCTCCATCACCCTCAAGCCCCGCGAATACGCCCTGCTCGACTACCTCGCCCGCCACGCCGGCGAAGTCGTCACCCGCACCATGCTGCTCGAAGACGTCTGGGGCTTTCACTTCGACCCGCAAACCAGCGTCGTCGAATCCCACATCTCCCGCCTGCGCGCCAAACTCCGCACCGGCCCTGAACCCGAACTCATCCACACCATCCGTGGTGCCGGCTACCGGCTGGCCGATGAAACCTAGACTCTTCCGCACCACCAGCGTCCGCCTCGCCACCCTCGGCGTCGGCTTCGCGACCCTGAGCACCGGAATCGTCTTCGCCATCGTCTATCTCGGCACGCTCGGCGCCATCCGCGCCACGATCGATGCCGATATCGACAACGAAATCGCCGAAATCACCATCCAGGGCCCCACCACCCCCCTGCCCGCAATCACCGCCGCCGTCCGCGCCGCCATCGCCGCGCCGCCCGGCGGCACGTTCTACCTCCTCACCGGCCCCACCGGCCACCCGATCGCCGGCAACCTCGCAATCCCGATGCCGCGCCCCGGCTGGCACAACCTAACCGCCCCGGCATCCCACCCCTTCGCCCCCCACATCACCAACCTGCGTGCCCGCGCCGAACCGCTCGGCACCACCGGCGCGACCCTCCTGGTCGCTGAAAACGCCACCATTCTGGTCGAACTCGACCAACTCATCCGCCGCAGCTTCATCCTCGCCTTCATCGTCACCCTCGCCCTCGGCCTCGCCGGCGGCATCGCCTTCGGACGCCGCGCCCTCTCACGGATCGAAGCGGTCAGCGAAGCCGGCGAAACCATCATGAAAGGCGACCTCACCCGCCGCATCCCCCTCTCCAGAGCCGGCGACGAATTCGACCACCTCGCCACCGTCATCAACACCATGCTCGCCCGCATCGAAGACCTCATGAACAATATCCGCGCCGTCGGCGATGAAATCGCCCACGACCTCCGCTCCCCCCTCGCCCGCCTGCGCGAATCCCTCGAACTCCTCCTGCTCGACCCCACCCGCCTGACCCCCGCCCGCATCGTCCCCGCCATCGAGGATGCCATCACCCAGGTCGATGCCACCCTCGCCCTCGCCGCCGGCATCCTCCGTCTCGCCCAGATCGAATCCGGTGCCCGCCGCACCGGCTTCGCTCCGATCGACCTCACCACCCTGCTCACCGAAATCGCCGAAACCTACGAAGCCGTCGCCGAAGACGCCGGCGCCACCCTCCTCACCACGATCGCCCCCAACCTCACCATCGAGGGTGACGCCACCCTCCTCACCCAATGCCTCGCCAACCTGCTCGAAAACGCCATTACCCATGGCCGCGCAACGCCGCCCGCGCCCTCCACCATCCACCTCACCGCCCGCTCCACCCCACCCACCATCACCATCGCCATCGCCGATAACGGCCCCGGTATCCCTGCACCCCGCCACGCCGAAGCCCTCCGCCGCTTCGGCCGCCTCGACCCCAGCCGCACCACCACCGGACACGGCCTCGGCCTGCCCCTCGCCGCCGCCATCGCCACCCTCCACGACACCACCCTCACCCTCACCCCAACCCACCCCGACAGCCACGGCCTCACCGTGACACTGATCCTGAACGGATATGAGATCTCCGGGTGAGGGCGTGAGGGTAGGGAAGGCAAGCAAGGCGAGGCGCGCTGCCCCTCGACCCCGCCAAAGGCGGAGCCTTTGGAATCTATCAGTTCCTGCCCTTACTCCCTCACGCCACCCGGCGTCTCACGCCGTTCCAGCGCCTCTGCCAGAGCGACGTAGTCGGCGGGGGTAAGCGTCTCAGCGCGCCGTTGCGGGTCGATGCCGGTCTGCTCCAGCAGGGCCGCACCCCCGAGCGATTTGAGGGCGCCGCGCAGCATCTTGCGGCGTTGCCCGAAGGCAGCGGCGGTGATCCGGCCGATGGTGGCGAGCCGGGCGGGGCTGGGCTGGCTGGCGTGGGGGATCAGGCGGACCACGGCGGATTCGACTTTGGGCGGTGGTGAAAAGGCAGCGGCGGGCACGTTCAGCGCGATCGCCCCGGTCGTGGTCAGGGCCGCGAGCACGGCAAGCCGCCCGTAATGGGGTGTGTCGGGGCGAGCGATGATCCGTTCCGCGACTTCCTGCTGAAACATCAGGGTCAGGGAGCGGAAATCCCCGGCCTGATGCAGCCAGCGCACCAGCATTGCGGTGCCGGCGTTATAGGGCAGGTTGGCCACGATCGCGCGCGGTGGCGGAACAATCGTCTCAAGCGCCAGTTCGAGCGCATCCGCCGCGACGATCCGCAGCCGGTCGCCATGGTCCGCAAGCAGTTCGGAGGTCGCGGCAACCGCGCGCGGGTCGATTTCGATGGCGGTGACGCTGGCCGCCGCGCTGTCGAGCAAGGCGCGGGTCAGCCCGCCCGGTCCCGGTCCGATTTCAAGCACATTGACCCCATCGAGGTCCCCGGCGCAGCGCACGATCCGTTCGAGCAGATGACCATCGAGCAGGAAATGCTGCCCGAGCGATTTGCGCGTCGCCAGCCCGTGCCGCGCGATCACCTCCCGCAGCGGCGGGCGCATCGCGCTATCAGCCGGGTTCGCGCTGGATCACGGCGTTGCGGTGCAGCGTATCCATCAACTGCTGCGATTCGAGCGAAACCCGCCGCTGGATCAACAGACTGCCGATCTCGTTGAGCGAAGGCAGCCCGGTGGTGCTGGTCTTGCGCGAGCACACCATCACCAGCGCCACCCCATTATGCGAGACCAGCGGCTGGCTGATCTGCCCGATCGGCAGGCCGGAGAGCAGGCTCTGGAACGCGGCAGGCTGCACGGTCGCGAGGTTCACCGGCCCGGGATCGGCCTTGCGCACATTTCCCGCCGCCGCATTGGCCGCACTTACCGCGCTGCAATCATGCAACCCGCCGCGCATGGCGGTCGCATGGCTCAGCACCGCAAGCTGCCCCGCCGTCGGCTGGCCGCCCTGAAACGGCGCCGGGAACGGCAGGAACACCTGCCGGATATGCAGCGTGGTCTCCTTCACCTCGCCGAATTTGCGGGTGCCGAGCAGGTTGACGATCTCGAACCCGCCGGCCACCCGCACCGGGTCCGAAATCGCCCCCGCCGGCATCCGCTCCACGATCGCGCGCACCGTCGGGTCGAGCAGGTCGGGCGCCACCCAGCCGCGATCGCCCCCGGTCAAGGCGCTCTGGCTCTGGCTGAACTGCGCTGCGACCACCGGGAACGGCGCGCCGTTGCGCAGTTGCTTGATCACGGTATCGGCAAACCGCTTGGCGTTGGCCTCGTCGGAGGGCCGCTCGATCGGAATGAAGATCTCCGCGACATGATACTGCGTCTGCCCCAGCTCGTGCTTCATCGCCCGCTGCTCGGCCAGCACATCCTCACGGGTCGGGCGCAGATTTTCGCCGAGTTCCTTCTTCAGCACATCGGTCCAGCCGAGTTCGGTGCGGAACTGCTGCACCAGGGTCGAATACGGAATCCCCACCGCCGCCAGCTTCTTCTGCAACCCGCCCGGCGGCAGCCCGTTCGCCTTGTCGATCCGCGCGAGCGCCGCCGCGATCTTGTCCTGCGGCACCACCACCTTGTGCCGCTCGATCGCCTGAAGCTGCAACGCCTGATCGATCAACTCGCTGGTGATCTGCGGCTTGAGCCGGTCGAGCACCTCGGGGTTCTGCGGCAGCCCGGCGGAAAGCGCGAACAGCCGCGCCCGCGCATCGACATCCTGATTGGTGATCACCGCTCCGTTCACCACCACCGCGATACGCGCTCCCCCGGCATCCTGGGCATGCCCCCGATGCAGCGGTGCCAGGCACAAGGCCCCGAGGCCGAGCGAAAAGCCGAAACGAAGCAGTGATTTCATAGGGCGCTGAATCCGAAGTTGCCGAGCGTTTTGAGTGTGATGTTGATCAGCAGCGTCGTGGTGCCGTGATCGTAGTTGAACGAGGTGAACGACCGATAGAACGTGACGTTCACCGCAGTACATTCGTTCTGCCAGGTCGCTGCCAGAGCCGCATTGTCGAACTGGCCGGTCTGGATGTTCCGCTGGGTCGAGCCCGAGAGCGTCCAGTGCGGAATGAGCGTGGTCGAAGCGCCGAAGGTGAACTCGTGGCGCGGAATATAATACGCCGCCGGCGGCGGCCCAGGCTGGGTGAACAGGTAATACGGGTTGGTCGTCGTGTACAAATACCCGCCATTGACGCTCAGCGTCTTGTTGCCGAACGTCGCGTAGGTATCGATCATCCGCGCACCCAGATCCTGATGCGACAACCGGGTCCGATACGTCACGCTGAACCACGAGACCGGCGCCACCGTGGCCCGTCCCACAATGTCCGAAACATTGTCGTTCAAGCCGCTGTCCGGCGGATAGAGCAGACTCTTGTGAAACGAGTACGATTGCCCGACCAGCCCGGTCACATACGCCCCGCCCGGCAGGTACCACGCGCCCTGCAACGCGTAATCCACCCGCGATCCGCCGGCGAATCGGTCGAGCCCGCCGAAGCGTTGCAGGCTGAACAGGTTGGCATCGGTAAACTGGAAGTCGAGACTGTCCTCGTTCGGAATAACCTGCGTCTGCCCCAGCCCGTAGCTCGGCGCGACCTCCAGCTGCACCCGCGGCTCAATGATCTGCTCGCCCCAATCCCCCGCGCTGCGCTCCAATGGCCACCGCGCCGAGATTGCCCCGATCGGGATCGCCCGCGCGGTCTGCGCCGAACCCACATTGGAATAATTCGGCTGCTCGTTCAGCTTGCTCGCAGTATACCCCGCCGCCACCAGCCGCACCCGCGCATCGAGCAGAATCCCATCCGGCCCGGTCCCCGGCAGATCGTAATTGCCCACCACCGCCACCCGCCGGCTCTGGGTGCCGACCTGCCGCAACACGTTATACGCGCTCGCTTCCATCGAGAACCGGCCACCGAATTCATCCGGCGCACCGAAATAATCGTAATGCGCATAGGGTGCCACAATCGGCAGTTCGCTCTGGGTGATGGTCGCGACCAGCCCCTGATAGGTATCCGCGCTGATCTTCGCGTACGATCCCTCGCCGAACCCCTCGATATACGCGTTCGACGCCAGGAACGCCGCATTCGGCAGATACCGGAAATCGTTGAGATACTGCACGCTCGACGTATGGTTGTACGAAAACCCCGCCCGCCAGGTATCGTTGAGGTCGAACACCCCGTTCGAGAAAATCGAATCCGACAGGCCGGTATTCTGTGCGTAGCGATCCTTGCCCGCCGAAATATTCACCGTCAGCTTGCCGTCGTTCAGCGCCTGACGATACTTCACATCCAGCACCGGCCCCGCCTTGGTCGCGATGATCGGCACGATCGTCGCATCCTGGCTCTTGCTGATGTCCCAGAAATAAGGGATCGCGAAAAATTCCCCGATATGGGTCGAAGACCCGAACGAAGGAATGAGCATCCCGCTCTGGCGCTTCACCGAAGGATCGGGCTGCGAAATATAAGGCAGCCAGAACACCGGAAACCCGTAAATCTGCAATTCCGCGTCGTGGTACTCGATCACCTTGTGCTGCAGATCATCGATCGCGCTGCGTGCCTTGATCTGCCACAGCGGCGCCGCGTTCGGATTGCGCTTGCACAGATCGCAGGTTGAATAGACCGGCTTGCTCAGCTCGTTCAGCACCCCGCCGTAACGCCGCGCCCCGTTGGCGACGATCCGCCCGTTCTCGGCCAGTATCGTCGCGACATCATGCATCACCGCGTTCTTCATGCCCTGCGACAAATAAGCCCGCCTGGCGAACGCCACCTCGCCCGAAGGCTCCATCATCACCACATGCCCGATCGCGGTGGCGGTGTTGTTGTTGCGGTCGATCACCACCTTGTCGGCATACAGCACATGCCCGTTCTGCCACGCCTCGACATCCCCGGTCGCAGTAATGATCCCGGTCTGCCGGTCATACGAGACCCCGTCGGCCAGAAACGTCACCGGCGCCGATTTCGAGATCGGCCGCTGCGGTCCGGAAACCAGACCCGCCATCTGCGCACGCGCAACCGGCGCGCTCACCAGCCCGAGGCCGAGCGCGGCCAGCAGCGCTCCCGACCCGACGATATGACTATGCCGGCGGCATCGCGCACCCTTCATGGCTCAGCCATCCTCCAGATGCAGCAGTAACGCAAGCGCGAGCATCAGCCCCGCCGCCGCCGGCGCCCACGCGGCCAGATAAACCGGCAAAGCCCCGGATTTACCGAACTGCGCCGAAACCTCCGAAAGCATGAACAAGGCAAACCCGCTCACCAGCCCCGCCCCGAGCATCTGCGCCCCCCCGCCCCGCCGCGCCGGACGCATCGAAAACCCCGCCGCCACCAGCGCCATGGTCGCGCACAGCAACGGCAGCGCCATCAGGCTCTGAAACGCCAGTTCATGCCGCGTCGGCGAAAACCCGGATTGCTTCAACAGCCGGATGAACCGCGGCAACGCCCAGAACGACAGCGCACTGGGGCTCGCGAAACTCTCCTGCACCCGTCCCACGGTCAAATCAGTCGCAAACCGCATGCTCGGCATCGTCACCGGTGCCTGATCCGGCCGCAATTTCGAAACCTGCTCCAGCGTCCACCCCCCCGGCCGCAACACCCCGCTCTGCGCCTCGATCCGGTCATGCAGTCTGGTATGCCGATCCAGCCGCAAAATCGTCACATGCCCGGTGGTCAGCGTCTTGCCCTTCAAATGAACGTCCCGCGCATGCAAAATCGCCACCCCGCCCGGCCCCGCCGCCGGATCGGCCTGACGCAACCACATCTGCCCCCCCGCGAGCGACAGCGGCCCCGATCCCACCTGCAGATACATCGAATACAACGTCTCCGCCCGCGCGAACATCACCGCCGAAAGCGGGCTGATCACCGTGGTCGCAATCCCCCCCACCAGCGCCGCACACAAAACCGGAACCGCCAGAAACTGCCACGCCGAAACCCCGCTCGCCCGCGCCACCACCAGTTCGGACGACCTCGTGAGCCGCCAGAACGCAAAAATCCCGCCCAGCAGCACCGCAAACGGCAGGATCTGCATCCCCAGCCACGGCACCCGCAGAATCTCCATCACCACGATCCGCCCGAACGTCGCCTGCGGCTTGTCCGATGCCTGACGCAGCAAATCCAGAAAATCGAACAACGACCCGATCGCGGTCAACCCCGCCTGCATCCCCAGCACCGCCAGCAGAAACCGCCGCCCGACATAAATCGAGAGCGTCAGCGGCATCGTCCCGCTCCGCACCCTCATGCCGCAACCATCCGCCGCCGATGGACACCCCGCACCAGCATCATCCCGCACACCAGCCCCGGCCCCGCCGACACCACCAATATCAACGGAATCAACCCGTTCTGCCGCGCCGCCAGACTATCCACCCCAATCCCCAGGGCCACCAGCGCCATCACCCCGAACACCGCCGCCGCCAACCCCGCAATGCTCGACTGCCGGCGAAACGGACTGCGCAACACCGCAATCAGGGCCACCATCACATACGACATCACCTCGAACGGCGTGAACAGCCGCCGCCACGCCTCGGCATGCCATTTCTTGCGCGTCGCCGGCGGAATCTGCGCCGGGTTGGGATGAAACAACTGCCAGATCGTCGCCTCCGAGGTCTTCGGCGCCGCATCGTCCGTCGCCGTGCTCGACTGCGCCAGATCGATCAGATTGCGCTTGAAACTCAACACGTTGAGCCGCCCGGTCTTGGGGTCGATCTGCTCGCGCGACCCATCCTTCAACAACACCTCCGGCCCGTTCGGCCCCGCCACCAGCCGCCCGGTCCGCGCCAATATCGTCGCCGGCTGCCCCGGCTGCCGCGAATCCTCGATCAATATCCCGTGCAGCACATCCGCCTTGTCCCGGCTCTGAATATACACCGTGATATGCCCGGGAATCGGCGTAAAAACCCCCGGTTCCAACAAAAACGCCGCCACCTTGTTGCGAATCTCGAACTCGAACTTGCTGAACTGATGCAAACTCGCGGGCACCAGCCACACATTCAAAATCCAGCACAACACCATGCCCACAACCGCAATTCCGAGCGCCGGCCGCGCAATCGCCGCATCCGACATCCCGGCCGCCCGCATCACCGTCAACTCCCGGTCCGTCGTCAGCCGCGCATAAACAAACAACGTCACGATAAAACACGTGATCGGCAAAATCACCGCGACAAAACTCGGCAGCAACAACCCGGTCAAATGCACGAACACGAACGGCGACAACCCGCGCTGAACGATCAACTGAATGAACCGCAACGACTGCGTCAGCCAGATCAACGCCACCAGCCCAGCCGTCGTCACCGCCAGCCCCAACGCCAACTGGCCGAACACATAACGATCAAGCCGGGATATCATGAAAGGCGAACGCATGCCCGCCCTTTTGGCGATACCCCGCCCCGATGGCAAGGCAGCGCCGGGGGGCAGCAAGGCGAGGGGCTCTGCCCCTCGACCCCGCCAAAGGCGGAGCCTTTGGAATCCACCAGTTTCAGGCGGGAGGAGGGCGCGGCCTCGGTCGTTCCGCTGATCTGGCCTCGACAGCCCTCCTCCCGCCTGAAACTCCAGGGTTCTAAGGGCCGCGCCCTTAGCGGGGGTCCAGGGGGCAGCGCCCCCTGGCCTTCCTGACCCGCGCTCAGCCCCTGAACACCGAGGCCGGGTATCCCTGCAGGAACAGCAGGGCGCGCAGGTCGGCGTGGTTAATGTGGAGTTTGGTGGCGGCCTGCAGGATGGTCTGGGCGTGATAGGCCACTCCCATTCCGGCGTCGCTCACCATGGCGACGTCGTTGGAGCCATCGCCCACGGCCATGCAGGCGCCGAGTTTCACTCCTCGCGCCGCCGCGACCTCGTGAAGGGCCGTGCGTTTGGCGTCACGATCGAGCACCGGTTCGCTCACCGCCCCGATCAGGCGCGAGCCGTCGTCGAGCAGGGTATTGGCCCGATGGCTGTCGAACCCCAGTTCGGCGGCAACGCGCGCGGTGAACCAGGTGAACCCGCCCGAGACCAGCGCGGTCACCGCCCCGTGCGCGCGCATCGTCGCCACCAGTTCCCGCGCGCCGGGCATAATCTCGGTCCGCCGCCAGGTCCGCTCCAGTGCCGCGAGTTCCAGCCCGCGCAGCAGCGCCACCCGCTCGCGCAGCGCGCCGGCGAATTCCAGTTCCCCGGCCATCGAGCGCCGGGTGATCGCCGCCACCGCCTCGCCCACCCCGGCCTCGGCTGCCAGTTCGTCCAGCGTTTCCGACGTCACGATCGTACTGTCCATATCGGCGACCAGCACCGCCTTGCGCCGCCCCCGCGCCTTCACGCACAGCGCATCCACGCCCGCCCCATCGAGCGCAGCCCCCACCAGTGCGAGGTCCGGCTCAACCATGCACGGAATTTCCGCTGCCTCGCCCGGCGAGAGCCAGCCAACCTCGCCGCCGCCGACCAAGGCGCGCACCCGCGCCACCATCGCCTCGGTGAGAACAATCTTGTCGCGCGGCGCAACCAGGACCAGAACGAATTTCATGGACCGACCGCCTAAAGCAATAACCCCACCGCCCGCAAGGCCGCTGCTCATCGTCGCCGGCCCCACCGCATCCGGCAAATCCGCCCTCGCCCTCACCCTCGCCACACGCCTCGGCGGCACCATCATCAATGCCGATGCGATGCAATGCTATGCCGACTGGCGGATCATCACCGCCCGCCCCACCCCCGCCGACGAAGCCGCCGCCCCCCACCGCCTCTACGGCGTCCGCCCCCTCGAACAACCGGTCGATGCCGCCTGGTGGCGCACCGCCGCCATCGCCGAACTCCAGGCCGCGACCCTCCCCATTCTCTGCGGCGGCACCGGCATGTACCTCTCCTCATTGATCCACGGCATCGCCGCCATCCCCGCGATTCCGCCCGAAGCCCGCGCCGAAGCCCGCGCCCGCCTCGCCGCCGAAGGCCCGCACCGCCTCCATGCGTGGCTCGCCGAAAACGACCCCGAAACCGCCCTCAAACTCCGCCCCACCGACTCCCAGCGCCTCGCCCGCGCCGCCGAAATCCTCCTCGCCACCGGCCACGGCCTCGCTTATTTCCACGCCCAGCCGCGCGAAACCCTCACCACCCACCGCCCGTGTCTGATCCTGCTCGACCCGCCGCGCGAAGATCTCCGCACCGCCATCGCCACAAGGTTCCACGCCATGCTCGATGCCGGCGCCCTCGATGAAATCCGCCGGATCGACGCCACCACCCCCGACCCCGCCCTTCCCGGCCTGCGCGCCCACGGCGTTCCCGAACTCCGCGCCCACCTCGCCGGTACAATCACCCTCGAAGCCGCCGCCGCCGCCGCCATCGCCGCCACCATCGCCTACACCAAACGCCAGGCCACCTGGTTTCGCCACCAGAGATTGACGAACCCCGCCGACACGCAAATGATCCATGCGCGATTCAGCCATGCAACGCAATTTTCGGAAAGTATTAACAACAAAATCATGTCATTTATTAACAACGAGGGTTGACCTATAGGGTATCGCGGGCTACCTCTCGCCCCTTGACCACACAGGACGAACCCATGAATGCCGTGACCACCACCGCCCTCTCCGGTGCCGAAATCCTCCTCCGTGCCCTTCGCGCCCAAGGCGTCGAGGTCATTTTCGGCTATCCCGGCGGTGCCGTCCTGCCGATTTACGACGCCCTGTTCCAGCAAAACGACATTCGCCACATCCTCGTCCGCCACGAACAGGCCGCGGTCCACGCCGCCGAAGGCTACGCCCGCTCCACCGGCAAAACCGGCGTCGTCCTCGTCACCTCCGGCCCCGGCGCCACCAACGCGGTCACCGGCCTCGTCGATGCCCTGATGGACAGCATCCCCGTCGTCTGCCTCACCGGTCAGGTCCCCACCCACCTCATCGGCAACGACGCGTTCCAGGAAGCCGACACCACCGGCATCACCCGTCAGGCGACCAAACACAACTATCTGGTCAAACGCTCGGAAGACCTCTCCCGCATCGTCCACGAAGCCTTCTACGTCGCCCGCACCGGCCGCCCCGGCCCGGTCCTGATCGACCTCCCGAAGGACATCCTGATCAACCCGGCCCCTTATGACGACCCCGCCCCCGGCCCGCACCGCTCCTACCGCCCGCGCACCGAACCCGACCCCGCGCGCATCGCGGAGGCCATCCGCCTGATCAAATCCGCCCGCCGCCCCATCCTTTACACCGGCGGCGGCATCATCAACGCCGGTCCCGAAGCCTCGGAACTCCTGCGCGAATTCGCCCGCCTCACCGGCGCGCCGGTCACCTCCACCCTCATGGGCCTCGGCGCCTTCCCCGCTGGCTTGCCCGCCTTCCTCGGCATGCTCGGCATGCACGGCACCTACGAGGCCAACCTCGCCATGCACGGGTGCGACGTCATGGTGAACCTCGGCGCCCGGTTCGACGATCGCGTCACCGGCCGCCTCAACGCCTTCGCCCCCGGCGCCAAAAAAATCCACGTCGATATCGACCCCGCCAACATCAACAAAAACGTGGTCGTGGACATCCCGATCATCGCGGACGCCGCCCTCGCCCTCCGCGCCCTGATCGAGGCCTGGAAAAACGACGCCACCCGCCAGGACCGCGCCGCCCTGACCGACTGGTGGGCCCGCATCGAAGCCTGGCGCGCCAAGGACAGCCTGAAATTCACCCAGAGCCACGCCCCCGGCGCCATCATCAAACCCCAGCACGCCATCAAACGCCTCTGGGAACTCACGCGGGACCGCGAAACCTACATCACCACCGAAGTCGGCCAGCACCAGATGTGGGCCGCCCAGCACTACCGCTTCGAACACCCCAACCGCTGGATGACCTCCGGCGGCCTCGGCACCATGGGCTACGGCCTCCCCGCCGCCATGGGCACCCAGCTCGCCCACCCCGACGCCCTGGTGATCGACATCGCAGGCGAAGCCTCCATCCTGATGAACATCCAGGAAATGGGCACCCTCGCCCAATACCGCCTGCCGGTGAAAATCTTCATCCTCAACAACGAATACATGGGCATGGTCCGCCAGTGGCAGGAACTCCTGCACGGCAGCCGCTACTCCGAAAGCTACTCGGCAGCCCTGCCCGACTTCGTCAAACTCGCCGAAAGCTTCCACGCCGTCGGCCTCCGCGCCAACACGATCGACGACCTCGACCGCGTGATCATGGAAATGATCGCCTCAGATCAACCCGTCATCGCCGACATCCACGTCGACCGCTTCGAAAACTGCTTCCCCATGATCCCCTCGGGCGCCGCCCATAACGACATGATCCTGGGCCCCGAACACGAGCAGGACGCACGCGGCATCACCGATGAAGGGCTCGTCCTCGTCTGAGGCGTCGGCAGGAAAGCAAGGCAAGCACTGCTTTTTTGTAAAAAAGCAGCAAAAAACTTTTATTCGTAAAGATCAAAGCCCATGAACGCCATCGTCGAACAAACCCTTCGCTCGGCTACCATCTCCGTGCTCGTCGAAAACGAATCCGGCGTCCTCGCCCGCGTCATCGGCCTGTTCTCCGGCCGCGGCTACAATATCGACAGCCTCACCGTCGCCCCGGTCGAAGACGACCGCCGCAAAAGCCGCATCACCATCGTCACCTCCGGCACCGAACTGGTGATCGACCAGATCAAAGCCCAACTCGACCGCCTCGTCCCGGTCTACCGCGTCTCCGACCTCTCCCGCGAAGGTCCCCATCTGGCCCGCGAACTCGCCCTCATCAAAGTCATCGGCCAAGGCCAAAACCGCGCCGAAGCCCTCCGCCTCGCCGACGCCTTCCGCGCCCGCGTCATCGACGCCACCACCGAAAGCTTCGTATTCGAACTAACCGGCGCGACAGATAAACTGGACGCATTCCTGGACCTGATGCGCCCGCTCGGGCTGGCGGAGGTTTCGAGGACAGGGGTTGCAGCGATAGCGCGGGGAACAAGAACAATTTAATGCAAAAAGCACTGCAGAGATTGAAAATCTTATCCATCACTGCAGTCGCAATCATACCAACCGTTAGCCTTTTGTTTGTATTATCAAAATTTGCAAATGAGCTTGTTGATATCTTTCTAGCGCTTATCTCTATAATGTGTCTTATTTCTGTATTAATTTACAATAATAAGGCGTTTAAAAGTGCACTAGTATTAATAATTAGTTTAGAACTGCTAGCGATTTTGACGCTTATCAGCGCAAGATTTTTTTCGGTATCGAGCGTTCGACCAACTCTTCTTATAATGACTATAGATAATTTTATTGCGGTCATCTCGTTATGTTTTTACGCAATAAGAAGGCTTAGCAATCCCGAAGATACCCCTGTTCTTGCAAATCTATTGGGCTTTTTGATTTTTAATTATATTGCAATATATATTGCAATAATAACTCTTTTTTCTGAAATATATTATTTATTTTGTAGTTTAAATGCGTCAACGAAGACATATAGTCATGCTTGGTTAAGTGTATATTTTTCCGTTATCACACAAACAACCGTAGGATACGGCGACGTTTATCCTGCAAATCAGTTTGCTCAGTCAATTGCGGCAATTCAGGCGTTAGTGGGGGCTGGCATGCTTCCTATATTTGTATCCATCTTATTTTTCTCTATTTCTTCCTCGCGATCAAAACAAAGCGACGCGCAACGGTAGGGCGGAAGAGCGCAGCGTAATCCGCCCCTTTCGGCCCCAATCCCTACGCCTCGCACCCACCTCGCGCCCCGACCAATTATCCAGCATTTCACTCCGAACGGGTTGCGAAGCACAACCCCTCAACTTACCTACATCACGACCATCGACCGGATCGCCATCGACCGTCTTCGCACCCCGATCAATCAAATCATCCGCCCAAACCGCCGGCCGACCCATCCACCCCCAAGCCCCAACGCCCCAGCCTGAACGCCGAGGAGACAAATCATCGCCATCGTCAAAAGCCATGCACTGGGCCTCGTCGAAACCAAAGGCCTAATCGGTGCCCTCGAAGCGGCGGACGTCATGGTCAAATCCGCGAACGTCGAACTCGTCGGCAAGGAACTCATCGGCGGCGGCTACTGCACCATCATCGTTCGCGGCAGCGTCGATGCCGTCAAGGCCGCAACCGAGGCCGGCGGTGAAGCGGCCAAACGTGTCGGCGAACTGGTCTCGGTCCACGTCATCCCAAGCCCCCACAACGACCTCCCTGCACTCCTCCCCGCCCCGAGAACCACCCGAAAACCCGCAAAACCCCGCCGCACCTGATCCCGGCCCTCACCCCTCCCCAACTAACAAAAGTTTCCATGCACCTTTTTTCCAAAAAATAGCCATTCTTTCACCTTCCTCTACCGTCTCAGCAGCCCGCCCCCGTCATTCCGAAGCCAAAACCGCTCTTTCTTACCCCAGCACCCCCAACATCCGCCGCCGCGTCCCCGCCCATTCCCGCGTCAGATACGGTGAAGCCGCCCCCACCGCGCTGACCGCCTCCAGCAACGGAAAACCCGGCGCCTCCCGCCGCCGATAATCCCACGAGCCATCCCCCGTCTGCATGATCGTACCAACCCCCTCCCAGCACCGCCGCCCGATCCGCACCACCCCATCCGGAAACGCCCGATCCACCGCCTCGACCACCGGCCCGATCGCCTCTCGCGGCACGGAAACCCCTCGCCGCTCCGCCCACAAACTCAGCGCCGTCAGCCCCCTGATCACATCGTAATGATAAAACCGTGGAAAACACGGCAGCATCCAGGACGCCGCCGCCTCCCGCTCCGCCGCATTATGCCGCGTCTCCGAGCCCATCGTCAGCCGCCGCCCCACCATGAACCCCGCCGCACGATCGAGAAAACTGGCCGCCTCCTCGCTCAACCCCTCCGCCGATTTCAACGCCATCGCCTCGAACGCCGCAATCGTCCCCACCATCGAACTCGGGCACTCATCCGTCACGGCATACGCCGATTCATCGCAATTCATCCCGCCATCCGCCATCTGATTGGCCACGAACCACGGCCCGACCCACGGCAGTTCCGCATCCACATCGACCCCGAACCCATCGAGCACCCGATACACATTGCCCAACTGGCAATGACACGCCGTAAAATAAGGATCAGCCCCCTTTGGCAATTCCCCAGGCCCGTCCATGAAAATCGTGAACGGCGTCGCCTTCATCGCATCAACGAACGCCCGCATCGTCCGCTCCGGAATCCGCCGCGTCTCGCCCATCTCATGCAACAGCAACATATGCCACCAGGGCGAATCCCATTTCGGCCAGTAGGAACTCGCCTCCAGACAAGCCAGCGCCTCGGCGGACCCCAAATACCCGACACTCGCGGCAATCTCGTCATCGAACATCATCGTCCTCCATATATCGATCACATCATCGCAACTCATCCGCGCCGGAGGCGGTAGGGAAGGCAAGGGAAGTTGTTCTTTTTTGCAAAAAAGAACCAAAAAACTCTCTGACTCCGGGCCCGTGCCCGTGAAAACGCCCGTGCCCCAGAGGAGCGAAAGTTTTTTGCTACTTTTTTTCAAAAAAGTAGCCTTCTTCCCTCCACTACGCTTTCTCACCCCCCACCCCATGTGATGAATAGCATGCGTGTCCAGCATCGCGCCCCCTCACCCTCACGCCGCCGCCGATCCGATCGGCCAGTTCATCCAGATCCTGCGGGATCTTCTGGCCGTCATCGCGCGCAAGCGTCCCAGCCCCTTTCTCGCGGTCAGCGTCCTCGACAGTCTGTGCCGGCACCTCGAATATTTCCTCCACCGCCTCACCCGCGCCGCGATCACGCTGGCCAAACCCACAGTCTTCGGCCCGCCCGCACCCCGCACCCGCCCCGCATCGACCAAGCCGCGCAAACCCCGCGAAATCATGCACATCCTCGGCTGGATACCCGCCCTCGCCGCCTACTGGCTGTCGGACATCGCCGAAGACATCGGCATCACCAGCACCGAACTCACCACCCTGCTGGCCGGTCAACCCTTCCAATCCCTCGTCGCGCGCTACCCCAAACTCGGCCGCACCATCCGCCCGATCTGCCGCGCCTTCGGCATCAAACCCCCCGGACTCCTCCGCCTGCCGCAGCGCCCGCGCCCCAAACCCGCGCCCTGGCCGATCCCCCTCGACCCCGCCGACATCCGCATCCCCGACAAACACTACCACGGCGTCCATTTCGGCCCCGGCAACCGCTTCTGGCCACCCCAACGCAAAGCCCCGCGAAAACGACCCTGAACACCAACGCCCCAACACATCCATTTCGTTACGATTTAGCAACTTAAACCTCCGGAACCGTCCTCCGATATTGTCCGCCACCCGTCCCTATGGCACCACCATCCCCACCACGATCAAGGGCCATCCCATGAACCACGCGATCCGCCTCGCAACTGCCGCCTCACTCGCCCTCGTTTCAATCTCCCCCGCCTTCGCCTCACCCGAAACCCTTCAGCTCACCCCCGGCAACATGCTGGCGCAAACCCATTCCAGCGCCATGCTGTTCACCGTCACCGGCACCTACCGCCAGCTCGCCGGAACCCTCACCTTCGATCCGGTCGCGAAAACCTGCGCGGTCGATGTCACGTTCCAGACCCGCAGCCTCGCTCTGCCCAATGCCATCGTCCGCGGTCAGGTCATGGCGAAAGACTTCCTCGACCCGCAGAAATACCCCACCTCCCGCTACGTCGGCACCTGCGCCGATAACGGCACCATGATGATCGGCAACCTCACCAACCACGGCCAGACCCATCCGTTCGACATGAAAATCACCTACGTCATGAAAGACGGCAAACTGATCGGCATCGATACCGAGGGCGCGTTCAACCGCTATCACTGGGGCCTCAACGGCGAGTCGATGACGGTCGGCAAAATGATCAGGGTCACCAACAAAATCTCCCTCGACGGCAAACCCCCGACCTGACCGATGGGGAAGCTGATCTGGCTCGCCTCCTTCCCGAAATCCGGCAACACCTGGCTGCGCGCCTTCCTCCACAACTACCTCACCGACCCCGCAACCCCCCACCCGATCAACCGTCTGACCGATCTCACCACCGGCGAAAGCGGCGCTGCCCTCTACCACCGGCACGACCCCCGCCCCGCAAGCACCTACACCGCCGCCGATGCCGCCCGCCTCCGCCCCCGCGTCCACCACGACCTGATGGGCAACGACCCCGAACGCGTCTTCGTCAAAACCCATAACCCCGCCATCACCCTCCACGGCACCCCGTTGATCACACCCGAAGTCACCGACCGCGCGATTTACCTCCTCCGCGACCCGCGCGACATCGCCATCTCCTACGCCGCCCATCTCGGCATCACCCTCGATGCCATGATTGCCCTCCTCGCCGACGATCGCGCGGTCGGCGGCGGCAACGACCATAAAATCCTCGAATTCATCGGCTCCTGGTCCCGTCACGTCGCCTCATGGACCAGCAACCCCCACCCCAAACTCCTCGTCCTCCGCTACGAAGACCTCCTCGCCGACCCCACCGACGCCTTCACCGACGTCATCCGCTTCCTCGGCGCGACCCCCGACCCCGCCCGCCTCCAGCGCGCCATCAGCTTCAGCAGCTTCGCCACCCTCAGCCGGCAGGAACATGCCACCGGCTTCGCCGAACGCCCCGCGCAGGCAAAAACCCCGTTCTTCCGCACCGGCATATCAGCCCAATGGCGCACCCTCCTCACCAACACCCAACGCCGCCGGATCGAGCGGGATCACGCAGTGCAGATGCGGCGGTTTGACTATAAGTAGGGAAGCAAGCGCTTCTTTTTTGTAAAAAAGAAGCAAAAAACTTCTTTTACCTGGGGCACGGGCGCTCCAAAGGCACGGGCACAGAGGAACAAAGTTTTTTTGCTTCTTTTTGTTCACAAAAAGAAGTCTTAACCCTCCCCTTCCTCAATACCCCTTCTCAAAATCCACCACCGTCCCCGGCTCCCGCCCCTCCGCCAGCGCCGTCAGATTGGCAAAGAACATCGCGAGCGTCGCCGCATTGTAGTGGTCCGGATCATCCGACGAGATATGCGGGGTGATCACCAGATTCCGCGCCTCCCAGACCGGATCGCCCGGCGGTATCGGCTCCTCGGCAAACACGTCGAGCACCGCCCCCGCAATCTCCTCCGCGTTCAGTGCCGCCACCAGCGCTGGCTGATCCACCAGCCCGCCCCGCCCGATATTGATCACCCCGGCATGGCGCGGCAGCAACCCGATCCGCCGCGCATCGAGCAGATGTCGCGTCGCCGGCGTCAACGGGCAGGCCAGCAGCAGAAAATCCGTCCCCGGCAGCACCGCATCAAGATCCCCGATCGTCCGGGTCTCGTCACAATCGGGATGCGGTGCATCCCCATTGCGAATCCCGGTCACATGAATCCTGAACTGCCGCGCCCGCCGCGCCGCCCCGCCACCCAGCCCGCCGACACCCACGATTGTGGCCCGCCGCCCCGCCACCACCCCGGACGGACGCCGATGCCAGCGATGAGCCCGCTGATCGGTTGCGAAACGCGGCATATGCGCGGCCAGCATCAGCATCGCCATGATCGCGAATTCCCCGGCCCGATCCGCATGAACCCCACGATTGTTCAGCAGCTTCACCCCGGCCGGAATCATATCGAACGGCACCAGCGCATCCACCCCTGCCGCGGTCGATTGAATGATCCGCAGCCTCGGCGCCCGTGTCAGATCGAGCCGCCGCACCGCCCCCGGCGTCGCGATCAGCACTTCCATCGTGGGTGCCGCCGCCGCGAAATCATCGAGCGTGACCCCCATCGTCAGGGAATGCCCCTGCCCGATCGCACCGGCCAGCGCCGCCGCCTCGTGAAACTCGGCTGCAGTCAGCTTGAGAAACGGGCTGTCGGCGAATTCGTGGATATGGATATGCATGGCTACCCCTGCTGATGAAATCCGAAATGCAGCAGCAGGAACAGCACACCGCCGATCAGAAATCCAACCAGCGTCCCGTTGACCCGGATGAACTGCAAATCCTTGCCCACCCGCAATTCCAGCTTGTCGGTGATCGTCGCGGCATCCCAGTTGCCGACCACCCGCCCGATGAACCCGGCAATCTCCACCTGCGCCGCCGGCAGCAGCCGCGCGACCACCGCCCCCGCCGCCGCCGAAATCCGCGCCCGGGTCGAAGGATCATCGCGCAACATCCCTCCGAGATTGGCCAGCGCGTTATGGATCAGCGCGACACTGTGCCCCCCCGGTCGCATCGCATCATCCGCGATCGCATCGCGCAGCCGCGCCCAGATATCCGCCCCCCAGGCCCGCATGCTCTCATGGGTCACCACCGTCCGCAGCGCCGCCCCGAGCTCGGCGGCCCGCGCCGGGTCCTCGGTCAGCCGGGTGATCTCGCGCCCCACCCATTCATCGAACGCCGCCCGCAATTCCGACCCATCCGGCCCCACCCGATCCAGCTCGGTGTTCAGCGCGGTCACCACCTTCGCCGCGATATTCGCCCCCACCGCCCAGCCGACCAGCATCCCCCCCTGCTCGCGCACCCGCTCGCGCACGATGGTCTTGAGTTCCGCCTCGCGGGTCTGCAACATCGCGCGAAGTTGTTCGAGTATGAACGAAAACACCTCCTGATGCCGCCCGCTCTGCACCAGCGAGGCCAGCGCCCGCGCCACCACCCGCCCTGCCGCCGGCCCCCCGGCAATCCGGGGCAGCAACCGCCCGACCAGCTTGCGCGCCCGGCCATCCTCGACCGATTGCAACAATCGCGGCAGCGACCCCGCCAGCGTTTCCGCCATCGGCTGGGCGAGTGCCGGGTCCGCCAGAAACCGCCCGAGCAGATCGGGAATATCGAGCCCCTCCAGAAACCGCGCGACATCCGCCTCGGTAAACACATGATTGGCAACGAACCGCCCGAGCGCGGCACCCAGACGCTCCTTCTGCGCGGGCAGGATCGCAGTATGCGGGATCGGCAAGCCGAGCGGGTGGCGGAACAGCGCGGTCACTGCGAACCAGTCGGCGATCCCGCCGATCACCCCGGCCTTCGCCGCATCGCGCAGAAACAACGCTCCCAAAGTCGGGGGGAGCCAGTACGCAAAGACCGCCAAAGCGGCCATGAGCACCAGCAATCCGGTCGCGAATGCACGGTGACGGGCGAGCGACCGGCGAAGCGGTGCATCGGGATCGGGAGCGGTCGTCGGTGAAGCCATCGGCGAGATGTGGCCTGAGGGCGTCCGATCGGCAAGGCTCGGCGGGCGCGATGAATGTTTTGCTTGCCCACCCGCCGCCCGATGGTGCAAATTGCGCTTGGAGGATCGAGCCATGGTCGGGCGCAACGCGGATCAGGTCAAACCACCATCACAATCATCCGCCGGCTGGCGCCCCGGCTCCGCCGGCTGGCGACCGAGCCGCAATCGCGAACGATTATCGCCCGCCATCTGGATCGCCGGTTTCCTGCTCGCCGCCGCGGTGATCGCCGTAATGGCTGCCCTGTTCGGCACGACCTGATACGTCTCTGGGCAACCTCGCCCACCCGGGTCTAGACTTGCGCCATGGACCGAAACGAAGATGCGATCAATTCCGACCTCGCCGCCCTGACGGGTCGCACCGCACTGGTGCGCGATACCGTCTCCGCCCACCGGATCGCGGCCCTCGCCGCGACGCTCGACACCGATCCACCGTCCGATGGCACGGTGCCGCCGCTCTGGCACTGGGTCCTGTTCCAGGACTGGCCGAAATGGAGCACCCTCGGCCCCGACGGCCATGCCGCTCGCGGCGAGTTCATGCCCGCGATCGCGGGGATGGAACGGCGGATGTGGGCCGGAAGCGCGATAACCTTTCACCGCTCCCTGCGGATCGGCGAGGCGGTGGAACGCCGCTCCACTATCGCCGGTGCCACGCTGAAACGCGGCCGCACCGGCCTGCTTGCCTTCATCCAGCTACGCCACGAAATCGGTCCGACCGGCGAAATCGCGATCACCGAATTACAGGACGTGGTCTACCGCGCCGCCGATGACCCCGCCATCAGCGCCGCCACGCCCGAGCCCATCCCCCAAGCTGCCCGCACCCGCAGCGTCATGCCGGATGCGCTGACCCTGTTCCGCTACTCCGCGGTCACCGGCAACAGCCACCGCATTCATTACGATTACGAATATGTCACCGGCACCGAACATTATCCCGGCCTCGTGGTTCAGGGCGCCCTCCAGGCGACCTGGCTGGCCGATTTCGCCCGAACCTGCCGGGGCAGCGCCCCGATCGGGCATTTCGAATTCCGCGCCCGCCGCGCGGTGTTTCAGGGCCGGCCCGTAACCCTCACCGCTCTCGACACCCCGGACGGCCTCGATCTCGCCCTGCGCGACAGCAGCGATGCGATCTGCATGGTCGGCCGGGCGCGCTGATGGGATTTCTGACCGAAGCCGAACCCGAACGCGGTGTCGCGCAGCAAATCCTGCCCGGAATCCGCCGCCTCGTCGCCCGCAATCCCGGGATCATGACGTATCACGGCACCAACACCTACCTGATCGACGGCGATGACGGCCTGACCGTGCTCGACCCCGGACCCGACGATCCGGCCCATATCCGCGACCTTCTGAACGCAGCGGGCAACGTACCGATCACCCGGATCGTCCTATCCCACACCCATCACGACCATCTCGGCGCACTCGCCGGGCTGAAAGCCGCAACCGGCGCGCCGAGCTACGGATTTCAACGCCCGGCAACCCGGTCATTCACCCCGGACCACAAGCTGGCGGACGGTGATTCGATCGCCGGGCTGGTTGCGGTTCACACCCCGGGCCACGCCAGCGACCATCTCGCCTTCGCGTATCGAGATTTTCTGTTCAGCGCCGATCACGTGATGTCGTGGTCGTCCTCGATCGTCAATCCGCCGGATGGCGACATGCAGGCCTATTACGCCTCGCTGCACCGCCTGCTCGACCGGAACGACACCGCTTATCTCCCCGGTCACGGCCCGCTGCTACCCAACCCGCGCGCTCTTGTTGCGGAAATGCTCGCCCATCGGCGCAAACGCGAGGAAACCATTCTGGCGGCGGTGCAAAACGCTCCAACCACAGTCGCCGAATTGGCACATCACCTCTACGCCAAGCAGGACCCGATGCTGAAAATCGCGGCGGAACGTAACGTTCTCGCGCATCTGATCAAGCTGCGGGCAGAGGGCATCGTCATCGAGCATGCGAATATCTGGCAGGCGATATGAATTTACTCACGGCCCCGTGATATTCCGGGCGGATCGTCCCATATCAGCGATCCCTCAATACCGGAGCCATCACATGACGTTCGTCCGTTCGACCCTCGCCGCCGCCCTCGCCGTTCTGGCGATCGGCAGTTTCACCCAGGCCCAGGCCAAAGGCTGCCTCAAAGGTGCCGTGGTAGGCGGCGTCGCCGGCCATTACGCCCATCACCATGCCGTTCTCGGTGCGGTCGGCGGCTGCGTCGCCGGGCATGAACTCGCCAAGCACAAAGCCAGGGTCGCCCGCGAGAAAGCCGCCCAACAGCACGCCACCGCCGGTAACTGAGCAAAACAAAACGGCCGACCCTTTTCGGGCCGGCCGTTCATCTCTCCAATAACCGAGGCGATCAGGCCCCGAGGCGCGCCTGCACCGCATTACGCTGTTCGGCCCGCTGTTCCGAAACTTGGGTCTTCATCGATTTCTGAAGCTTCTCGAACGCCCGGACCTCGATCTGGCGCACCCGCTCCCGCGAGATATTATACTGTTGCGACAGATCTTCGAGAGTGGTCGGCTCGTCCTTGAGCCGGCGCTGGATCAGGATGTGCCGCTCGCGATCATTCAGGGTCTTGAGCGCGGTGGCCAAAAGCGCCCGTCGACCGGTCATTTCCTCGCGATCGCCAATGCTCTCTTCCTGGCTGTCGGCATCGTCGACCAGCCAATCCTGCCATTCGCCCTCGCCATCCATCCGGATCGGCGCGTTCAGGCTGTTATCCGGCGCCGCAAGGCGACGGTTCATGCTGATGACGTCCTGCTCCGGTACGCCGAGCACGCGGGCCACCTTGGCCACCTGCTCGGGCTGCATGTCGCCATCCTCGATCGCCTGCATCTGACCCTTCAGGCGACGAAGGTTGAAGAACAGCTTCTTCTGCGACGCGGTAGTGCCCATTTTGACCAGCGACCAGGAATGCAGAATGTATTCCTGAATTGCGGCCCTTATCCACCACATTGCATAGGTCGCGAGGCGGAAACCGCGTTCCGGATCGAACCGCTTCACCGCCTGCATCATGCCGACGTTACCCTCGGAAATCAGCTCGCCGAGCGGCAAACCATAACCTCGATACCCCATCGCGATCTTGGCAACGAGCCGCAGATGCGAGGTGACCAGCTTGTGAGCGGCCTTGTGATCCTCATTGTCGCGCCAGGCACGGGCCAGACGATCCTCTTCCTCGGGTGCCAGCATCGGGTATTTGCGGATTTCCTGAAGGTACCGCGAAAGATTGCCCTCGCTCGGGGCCATAGTGCTCATTCCGGAGGCCATTGGTAGCTCCTCTCGACGTGTTTGTGTCGTCTTCTGTTCAGACTGGACATGGATCAGGTGTGCAACAACCGACCCTTCGTGATGCCTCGTCTCTTGCTGCGAGGGTTATACACCCAGAACCGGTTTCGCAGCATCACGGTCTCGTGATATGACCTGAAAACGCGGTAATCGGGGGTTAAGCTGAGGGGTCTAAACAAATAATTCACTTGACAGTGGTTTTCATACTACGAAATCGCGCCAGAAGTCAAGAATATCAGACTGCATAAGTCCGGTATAAGACCTGTTCAAAACCGTTATAAATCGTCCAGCGCATCGATCAGCGCGGCGAAATCGCCAGGTGCCGGCGTCTCGAACCTGAGCGCCTTTCCGGTGCGCGGATGGACGAAACCGAGGCTCGCGGCATGGAGTGCCTGACGGGGAAAATCGAGCAACAGCGACCGCGCCGGCTCGGTGATATGCATGGCAGCTGCTGGTTTGCGCCGCAGATATACCGGGTCGCCCACGATCGGATGGCCGGCGTTCGCGAGATGCACGCGGATCTGGTGGGTGCGACCGGTCGCGAGCCGGCAGGCGATCAGCGCCGCCCCCAGCCCGAATTGCCGTTCGGTGGCGTAGTGGGTCAAGGCGTAGCGTCCTCCGCGTGCCACCACCGCCATCCGTTTGCGCTCGCGCGGATCGCGGCCGATCGCGCCCTCGATCGCGCCCGATGCCGGTTGCGGCGCGCCCCAGCACAGAGCGAGATAGTGACGCTCGATATCGCGCGCAGCGAAGGCTTCGCTGAGCGCGTGGTGGGCGATTTCGGTTTTCGCGACGACCATCACACCCGACGTATCCTTGTCGAGCCGGTGCACGATGCCGGGCCGGCGTTCGCCGCCGATCCCCTGGAGGCTGTCGCCGCAATGGGCGATCAGCGCGTTCACCAGCGTTCCTTCCTGATTTCCCGGCGCGGGGTGCACGACGAGCCCGGCGGGTTTGTCGAGGACGATCAGGTCGTCATCCTCATGGAGGATCGGAAACGGTATCGACTGGCCCCGCGGCGTCGCGGGCAGCGGGGCCGGAATCTCGATCTGGACAGTATCGCCCGCGCGCACCGGGGCCGATGGGGTGCGGCTCGGGATGGCATTGCACGTTACTGCCCCGTCCTCGATCAGGATTTTTATCCGTGAGCGTGACAGTCCGGCGAGATGGTCGGCGAGAAACCGGTCCAGCCGCTCACCCTGATCGGCGGGCGTGGCGCAAACGAGGATCGTCCCATACAATAAGGCCGGATCAGGGAGTTGGCTGGATGGATCAGACTCGGGACTCACGGAAAGGGACACCGGATTTGCGGGGGTTGAAGGCGCTGGTGATCGGGCTGGGCGTGCTGATCGTGCTCGGCACCGCCCTCGTGATCGGGGTTGTGGTCAAACGGTTCATGGAGTCAACCGGACACGCACCGGTGAGTATCGTGAGTGGGGCACCGTTTGCGACGGTTCTGCCTGGCGGGTCGGGCGGCAAAATCGCGGGGATCGCCGGGGCGGGTGGCGAGGTGGCGGTTTGGATCGATGATGGCAAAGGAGGCCGGATCGATTTCATCGATCCGCGGAGCGGGGCCGTTTTGGGCTCCGCACGGGTGCGATGAACCGAAAAACCGCTCTGCCCAGCAAGATTTGCGCTGCTTGCGGGCGGCCGTTCAACTGGCGGCGCAAATGGGCGCGTGACTGGGATAATGTGAGGTATTGTTCGGACGCGTGCCGTTCGGGCCGCCGTGACGCGGCGCTTTCGCGGCGGAGCGGGCGCGGCTCTTGAAGAGCGGCACGATCTCGATTATCAACCGGCTCGACGTCCCGTTCGTCTAGAGGCCTAGGACACTGCCCTTTCACGGCGGCAACACCGGTTCGAATCCGGTACGGGATACCAAATGCATCGGCTGGGCTGGTTTTGCCAGCGGGGGATGTGAGATGGGCGGGGCGAGTATTGTCGGGTGGGCGCATCTGGCGTTCGGGAAGCTCGCGGCGCCCGATGTGGAAACTCTGATCGATGACGTTGCCGGGGCGGCGATTGCCGATGCGGGGGTTGATCCTGCGGAGGTCGACGGGGTGTTCGTCGGCAATTTCAACAATGGGTTCAGCCGGCAGGATTTTCCCTCATCGTTGGCGATGCAGGGGGTGCCGGAATTGCGATTCAAGCCGGCGATGCGCTGCGAGAACGCCTGTGCTTCGGGGTCGGCTGCGGTTTATGCCGCGCGGGATTTCATTGCGGCGGGGCGGGGGCGGATTGCGCTGGTGGTGGGGGTTGAGAAAATGACCGGCGTGGCTTCGGCTGCGGTGGGGGATATTCTGCTGGGGGCTTCGTACCGGCGGGAGGAGGGTGAGACGCCGGGGGGATTTGCCGGGGTGTTCGGGCGGATTGCGGAGAGTTATTTTCAGCGGTTCGGCGATCAATCGGATGCGCTGGCGGCGATTGCGGCGAAGAATCATCGCAACGGAGTGGATAATCCGTATGCGCAGATGCGGCGGGATTTCGGAGTGGAATTCTGCCGGAACGTTTCAGAGAAAAATCCTTATGTGGCGGGGCCGTTGAAGCGGACCGACTGTTCGCTGGTGAGCGACGGGGCGGCGGCGCTGGTTCTGGCGGATGAGGAGGTTGCGGCGGGGCTCGCGCGGGCGGTGCGGTTTCGGGCGGCGCAGCATGTCAATGATTTTCTGCCGATGTCGCGGCGGGATGTGACGCGGTTCGAGGGCGGGGCGGTTGCCTGGGGGCGGGCGCTGGAGCAGGCGGGGCTCACGATCGGGGATTTGTCGTTCGTGGAGACGCATGATTGCTTCACGATCGCGGAGTTGATCGAGTACGAGGCGATGGGGCTGGCGCCGCATGGGCAGGGGGCGCGGGTGGTGCTGGACGGGGTAGTTTCGGCGGAGGGGCGGTTGCCGGTCAATCGGTCGGGCGGGTTGAAGGCCAAGGGGCATCCGGTGGGGGCGACCGGGGTTTCCATGCATGTTATGGCCGCGATGCAGCTCACCGGGGAGGCCGGTGGGATGCAGTTGCCGCGCGCGGAGATTGGCGGGGTGTTCAACATGGGGGGCGCGGCGGTCGCCAATTACGTTTCGATATTGGAACGCTCACGATAGGATTGCCGGGCGGCTCGGCGGGTTCGATGGCGTGATGCGCTTGCGGCGGGGCTGGCTGGGGTTCGGGCTGGGGCGCGGGGATTGCGAGGATTGGCGGGCGGGCCATGCCGAGGGCGGCGAAGAGGGGGCGCAGGGTGCGACCGATGGCGGGGTTGGTTTCGATGAGTTCGGCCATTGCGGGGTCGGCGAGGAGATCGCTGAGCTGTTGCGCGGGGTAGATGAGGGCGCTGGGCATTGTTTCGCTATCGGGGAGCAGGCGGCGGAGCCAGCCCTGGCTTGTGGGCAGAGGGGGTTCGGGCCTGATTGGGGCCGGCTTGCGGATTTGCGGGGCGCGGATGCGGCGCGGGCGCGGGCCGATGAGGGCGGCGCGAGTGAAGCGGGCGGCGAGGCGGGTGATGCGCTGCCAGATCTGGATGAGACGGGGGAAGGCGATACCGGAGGCGCGGCCCTGATCCATTATGATGTGGATCAGGATCGCGATGACCAGGTCGAAGCGGCCGAGCATGGCCTGCTGGGAGGGAGTGGGGGCGGTTCGCACAGCGGGAGATAAGCATGACGGGCGGGGGGTGAGAAAGTGGGGTGGGTTTGGGGGTCGGCGAGTGTTTCTATAGTCGGGGCCCGTCGCTATTCGAGACACGATCGTGCAACAGTCCGGCGAGTGCGTCGCGGTGGATTGGAAAAATGTCGGGGATGACAAGGTCAGTCATCGATCGACCGTATGCGCAGCGGCGAACGCGAACGCCGCTTGGAACGCCTGCCGTGGTGGTCGGCCGCCACGACACAACGCTGATTCCTGCGACCTCGCTCCACGGGACGAATTGCGCACGAGTCAATTCACGCAGGGTGATCCCGCTGTCGTCCACCGTCAGGGCGTAACGGGCCGGAATGATCAGGCTGATGAGACCGAAGGCGAACACGCAGAACGCGATCAGCATGGCGCTACCGGGAAAAGGCATGCTTAGCCCATCTTTAGCACTAAAACGATCATAATTTGCAACCAAAGCGCATAACATATTGATATTGTATACTTTATGTTTTGCTTTTATTTGTAGTGCCATAATATTATTGATGATCCCTTGACCCCCCACGGCACCAGCCTCATGTCTCGGCAATGTTTATCCGCAAAACAAAAACCCGGAATAAGTCCGATAACGAAACATACTTCACCTATCGCCTCGTCGCCTCCGAGCGCATCGGTAAGCAGGTCCGCCAGATCACCCTGCTCAACCTTGGCCGCCAGTTCGACCTGCCACAGAGCGACTGGCAGGCCCTGTGCGCCAGGATAGACGCCTTGCTTGCCGGACAGGTCGGTATGCTCGCAGAACCCGAGATCATCGAGACCTTGGCTCAACGATATGCCGCCCGTCTTATTGCGGCCCAGCCAGGGGCAGCCCGATCGGATGCTGGACACCAAGCTCCACCGACCCCGTCGACCGCCGTTCAGGCATCCTTATTCCCATCACCTGCCGCGCCATCTGCAGTTTACGCCGAGGTCGACATCGCCTCGCTGCAACTCATCCGGCCCCGGTCGGTCGGGGTCGAAGCGGTCGGCCTTGCAGCGATGAACTGGTTGGGAATCGATCAGATTCTCCGCGATCTCGATTTCAATGGTGTCCAGCGAGCCGCGGTGGTCGGCAGCCTCATAGGTCGCATGGCAGCGCCGGGCAGCGAACTCGCAACCTGGCGCTGGCTGCGCGAGCGCAGTGCCCTCGGCGAACTGCTGGACGTGGACTTCGAAGCCATGCCGTTGATCCGTCTGTATCGGACCTCCGACCTTCTTGTGCGACACCGTGACAAGATCGAGACCGCACTGTTCAGCCGGATCCAGGATTTGTTTGGACTGCCGGTTACCGTCACCCTCTACGATCTGACCAACACGTATTTCGAAGGTACCGCCAGCGGTAACGCCAAGGCTGCTCGCGGTCGATCAAAGGAGAAGCGAACCGACTGCCCTCTGGTTACCCTCGGCCTGGTCCTCGATGGCAGCGGCTTCGTGCGCCGCTCAAAGATGTTCGCCGGCAATGTCGGTGAAGCCACGACCCTTGAGGAGATGCTCGACGGCCTCACCGCTCCCAAGGGGGCGCTGGTCATCATGGATGCCGGCATCGCGACCGCAGCCAACGTCGCTTGGCTCATAAAACACGGATACCGTTACCTGGTGGTCAGCCGCGAACGCACCCGCCAGTTCGATCCGGATCAGGCGATCAGCACGCTGACCGCGTCGAACGAGACGGTCCAATTGCAACGTGTGCTGAGCGAGGATGGCACGGAGGTTCGGCTCTATTGCCATTCCGAGGGGCGCAAGACCAAGGAGACCGCAATCACTGATCGGTTCATCACCCGGTTCGAGGCCGGTCTCACCACGCTCGTCGACGGACTGGCAAAACCCCACGGACAGAAAAACCTGGCTGATATCCAGCGACGCATCGGCCGATTGATAGAGAAGAGCAGCGGCATCGGGCAACACTACGAGATCATCGTGACTCCCGATGAGACCGGAACCAAGGCCGCGTCGATCACCTGGGTCAAGGTTCCACTCGAGGGTTCAATGCTGACACATCCCGGGGTCTATTGTCTGCGCAGCAATGAAACCACCTGGGACGCCGCCACCTTGTGGCACACCTACACCATGTTGACCGATCTGGAGGCGGTGTTCCGCGGTCTCAAATCGGAACTCGGCCTCCGACCGGTGTTCCATCACAAAGCGGACCGCACCGAAGGGCATCTGTTCATCACCGTGCTGGCCTATCAACTGGTCCAGGCAATCCGGCATAAACTGAAAGCGGCAGGGGAGCCCCTGTCATGGACCCGATTGCGCGAAATCATCTCGGTGCAGCAACGGATCACCGCAACCTTCCAGCAGCGCGACGGTCGCACCCTGCATGTCCGCAAGGCCACAGTCGCCGAACCAGCCTTGCGCCGGATTTATGATGCGTTGGCACTCAATGCCTCGCCAAGAGGGATCCAGAAACTCACCGTCTGATCCCCTTTGGATATGTTTGTAGTGCCACTCGGATTTTTTTAAGAGTGTAAGATGCTGATATTATGTGGTTTATTCGAGGCACTGCTAAATATGGGTTAGAACGACGATCGCAAGCATGGCGATGCTTCCGACCAGCGGAATGATCATAAGGAGGCGTGTGGGGGACGGGCGAAGAGTAGTAACACCAATGACACGCTCCAACCTTTGAATAAAATTCCATGTAGGAGCTCAGGAATCCCCCCATTTTCCATAGGTCCAGGTATTGCGCCGATTCGCTGCGATTCTCTACCAAGCGTTGGAATGCATGGATGAGGGTGGATCATGGGAATTGCAGCATCGAAAAAGCGTGATGGTGGGCGGTTGAAGGACATCCGCGCATTCATTGACGAGTTGTATGCCCACGATCTCCACGCCAAACGCGTTGACTCCCTGTCTGCTGCGACACTGGGCGTGATGACCGGCGCGTCGCTCGCCGTCGCGATGATCGGTCAGGCGTTGGCACAGGCGCGCGGGCTGGTGACCAAGCACGCGATCAAGCAGGTTGATCGCATGCTCAGTAACGAGAGTATCGACGTCTGGGAAAGCTTCGCCCGTTGGGTACCGCATCTGGTGGGTTCGCAGACCGACATCGTCGTTGCCATGGACTGGACGGATTTCGACGGCGACGATCAGGCAACGTTGGCGCTCAACCTGGTGAGCAAGCATGGCCGGGCGATGCCTCTGTTGTGGCTGTCGATGTGGAAAGAGGAATTGAAAGATCAGCGCAACGCCATCGAGGATACTTGCCTGCGCCGCCTGTCGGAGGTTGTCCCGCCCGGCTGCCGCGTGACCATCCTGGCCGACCGCGGCTTCGGTGACCACAAGCTGTTCGCGTATCTTACGGAGCTTGGCTTTGCCTATATCATTCGCTTCCGCGGCAACATCCATGTCACCGATGCCGCAGGCGAGACGCGAACCGCGGCGGACTGGGTCGGCAAATCGGGCCGGGCGCGCAAACTGCGTGGTGCGCGCGTCACCGCCTCGCACGCCTATCAGGTCGGTGCCGTGGTGTGCGTACATGCGCGTGACATGAAGGAGCCGTGGTGCCTGGCGAGCAGTGACGCCGTGGCGTCTGCAGGGACATTGATCAAGCAATATTCCCGGCGCTGGACGATCGAACCCAGCTTCAGGGACGTCAAGGATTTGCGTTTTGGGATGGGGATGGCTGAGATCCGCATCGCCGAACCAGAGCGGCGCGATCGGCTGCTGCTCATCAGCGCGTTTGCGATGGCGCTGCTGACCATGCTCGGGACGGCAGGCGAGAGCCTGGGAATGGATCGACAGCTCAAGTCCAACACTTCGAAGACCCGCTCACACTCGTTGTTCCGTCAGGGGTGCATGCTCTATGAATTGATCCCGAACATGCCGAAGCACCGGCTACTGCCCCTGATGCGGCGGTTCACGGAAATGCTGCGCAGCAGCGGCATATTCGGCAATTCCATGCCGGCTACGTAATGAGGGGATGAGTGAGCCTGCACGCCCCACTTATTTTGGGCGACGTTTCGGGCGTGTCGAATGCCCGAAAAGGATAGCGTCCAATTGGCGGAGGTCATATCTGTCTGCCGTCTCGCCAAATATAACTTTTTGAACCGATACCCTGCCTGCGAAAATGTGCACTGTTCATATGGATAGTCAAAAACGACAGAAAATAATGACCTTTGATTTCTGAAGTTCATAGGCACTAACAGAGGGCGAATTTGTGGTTCAAGCATTCGACTTCTTTGGAATACGATTCCATATGGCAACGTATCGTGGACAAAATGACCAAAGTTATGGTTCGCAGGAAACGAATCAACCCACAGTACCGGATATTCTATATTTGTAACCATTCACACCCCCCCTTTCTTGCCTCGAATGAAGCGTTAGCCAACGGCCGGTAAAATGTCGAAAGGCTGGGCTTGCTTTTCCACCCGAACCGGACTCTACGATTCTGATGCCCCGTCAGAGAATCCCCGGCCTGAAAGACATTAAACGTACTGATTTATCTGCGATGTCGCGCGTCGAGCTTGAAGAACTGACCTGGGATTTACATGAATTGGCGCGAGCGCTGGCAAACCATGCCGGCGAGGATTCAACAACCAGTTCCCGTCCGCCTTCCAGCGACAATCCCTACCGGCGTAACACCAAGAGCGGGCAAAGTTCTGAGCGCTCCGACCGGGACGACAAAACCGATGGGGGTGGTGGTTCCGCGCCGGGCGGCAACGCTTCCGCCGGCAACCCTGGACCCAAGCCGGCCGGCAAACGGCCAGGGACGAAAGGGTTTTGGCGCCGGTTGCCGATTATAGTCAGCGGTGAACTCCTGCATGCGCCGACAGCGTGCGACGCATGCCGTGCAGTTTTCGGATCTTCCACCGTCTCGCAAAGCCGCCAAGTCAGCGCTCATCTGAGCTTTGAACTCACCCGCGGCGACATGAGCCTTCATGTCGCAGCCACGAAACATTGCTATCTGGCGATACGCTGCGACTGTGGCCACGAGACCATCGCACGCCCCGCAACCGGACTGTGCTCACATGTCGAGGGGCGCCGGCGCGACCTGCTGATGAGCGAGCGCTGCCTGGTTGGCCCGATGCTCGCCACCTTCATCGCGGCGCTGTCGCTGCGTTTCCGCCTCTCGCGCGTCAAGATCGCTGAATTCCTGGCTGACTGGCTGGGCGTTGAGCTCGGGATTGCCACCATCGAACGCTGCATTCACGAATTCGGTCTGGCGAGCGAACCCGTGGTCGAGCAATTGATCGAAGATGTGCGTGCGGCTGACATCGTCCATCTCGACGAAACCCCGTGGTATCAAAAGGCAAGTCTGCTGTGGCTCTGGGTTGCGGTGACGGCAACCACGATCGTCTATCGGATCGGCAGCCGCAAGCACTGCGAATTGGCCGCGCTGATCGGCGAGGCCTTTCTGGGTTGGCTCGTCACCGACGGTTACGGTGCCTATCGCGATCATCCACGCCGCCAGAGATGTCTGGCGCACCTGATCCGTAAGGCCCGCGCGCTGGCAGAGGGGCATTACGGCGCGGGATCAGGCTTCGGCAGCGATCTGGTCCGCGATCTGCGCCGCCTGATCGAGCGCGTGCATGACGGCGACGACCCCGCCGCCATCAAGCGCCTGACCGCGAGCATCAAATGGAACTGTCAATGCAATCGCCATGAGATCGATGCGAAAGTTCGCGGGCTGGCAGGTGAAATCCTCAATGACTGGGACGCAGTGGTCGCCTTCGTCGCCGATCGGGATTTACCGCCCACCAACAATGATGCCGAACGTGCGCTCCGCCACGCGGTGATCTCGAGGCGCATCAGCTTTGGCACGCGATCCGATGAAGGGAGCCGGTTCTATGCCGCCGCGCTCAGCGTCATTGACACCTGCCGCAAGCGTGGCACTGATCCATGGGCCTATGCCTGCGCCCTCATCACCGCCGCACGAGCTAACAATCTGCTGCCCACAATCCCTGCCCAGGTAGCGGTCTGACCCGGGGGGTGTGAACGGTTACCTATATTTCCAGTTTCCCTAATACATTCTTCATATATATCAATTGTTTTATCTGCCTTGTTGTAGATTCCGGGGAGCCACGGGACGTCTTTCCAGTCCGGCGGCATGTAATGAATTGTATCTGAAATCCAGTTATCTTTCCAAATTACACCACCGCGATCAACTATAATTGCATTATCTAGAATTATTAAATCATCGCCTGTGTCATTCAGTATTAATCCGTCCGACTCAATTTGAGCGGCGAGCACTCTCGACCTTGGAATATATGTTAAATCCGGATGGCTTTTCAATTCGTCGAAGGTCTTGTGGTGAAAGATCATACGGACTCTACTGGAATTGTTATTTTCTCTACCAGGTTCGACATCATGCTCAATATACGATCTCTAGGAATTCGGATTTTTGGGATTACTTCCATTAAAATTTTTATTCCAATGCCCGCTTTAATTGCATGATCATGATTTTTTCGGAGAACATCTTTTCGATCAACTTGGCAGCCAGGACCAACATTTTTTCGTTCCATTCCTCATCGGTGAGAAGTCGCGAAAGTTTTTCCGCGAAGTCTTTGGGGGATCGGGCGATCAGCCAAGTCAGGTCGCCTTCGATGGGGAGGCCTTCGGCGGCGATTTCGGACATCAGGCAGGGGAGGCCGTGGGCGAAGGATCGAGGACTTTGCCTTTGACGCCGGCGCCGTAGCGGAGGGGGGCGATGGTGCAGCGGAGGTGGTTCAGGGCGTCCGCCAGGATCGGGACGTGGCCGCGGACATCGATGCCGGCGCTGTGGAGCTGGGCGATTTCGGGCGGCATGTTGCTGCCGATGATGGTGAAGCGCTGGGATTCGGGCTGCGGGAGGGCGGGCATGATGGTTTCGACGAAGTATTTCACCGCATCGACGTTGGGGGGGTGGCGGAAGCCGCCGACGAAGCCGTAGCCGGTGCGTTCGGCGAAGGGGATTTTGGTGGGGCGGAGGGGGACGGCCCAGGCGACGGTTTCGATATGGGTATCGGGCAGGAGGGGGCGGAGGAGTTCGGCTTCGGCCGAGGAGTGGACGATGACGCCATAGACCTCCTGCGCCAGTTGATCGACCTGCGGGGTCGCCGCCGGAGCCGGCGCGAGGTAGGAGTGAATGAACGGATAACCCCAATCCGGTGTCGAGTTCCACAGATCCGTCACGGTCGGCGCGTTGTTGAAGGTGAAGCCGTAGATCAGCGAACGGTTGAACAGATGCGCCGAGCGGGCGAGGCGGATATCGGTGTTGTCCCAGTGCCATGATTTGCTGACATTGTCGTAGGTGACCTGGATGAAGGCGCCGATGCCGAGAGCGGCATCGATCGCGCCGCCGTAATAGAGGCTCGATTGCTGCGCCGCGACCCAGGCGTCGTTGGATTTATAGCCGGGGCGCAGGCCGCCCGCGATCTTGTCGTGCAACTGGGTGAAGCCGGTCTGCGACATCAGGGCGAAATTCTTCCAGGTCGGGAAGGTGCCGCCGGTGATGTAGCCCTGGAGCTTGAACATCCGTCCATAGGGTGTGAGTTGCGGAAACCCGATATGGCAGGCCGAGCAATGCATGCCGGTCTGCGCCGCGAAAGCGGGGATGGCATGGGCGGTGCCGGAATATCCGGTCGCGGCAGCGATCAGGGCAGCCCCGATCATCCGGCGATTGAGCCGTTGCGTTTGCGACATTTTGGAACCCCATGGGAAAATTGACGTCGCGCTGTCCTACGCGGCATCACCGGCGGGGTCGTTGATCCAGATCAATTGCGATGTTCAAATCCGAGGGCCGCAGCCGCACGGGCCACGCACAGCTCGAACACATCGAGCGCATCGAACGCCCGGTCGCGGCCATCGCCGGGGATCACGATCGGGCACAGGCCGCCATACACCACGGCACCCACGACCATCAGATTATCCGCGAGGCCGAAACTTTCATGCATCAGGCCGGTTGCCGGATCGGGGACGAACGCGGACTGCGCCCGGCTGCGGTCGGCGAACGGGGTCGCGCTGTTGGAGTAGCCGAAGATTTTTCTGCCGCGCCCGAGGAACCAGCCGAGTTCGACCAGCGTGCCGGCATCGGCCGAGGCGCCACGGAACGGGGTGAGGTTGGCGATGACGATGTCGCTCGCGGCCATCATCGCGATATCCTTGTGGAAAATCGCGCGCCAGGCTTCATCCTCGGTCATCGCGGCGGTGCTGGCATCATCGAGCGGGGCGAGCCCGGTGATGCCGTAGCGCGCCGCGATCGCGATTTTCCGTGCCGCGTGTTCCGCCGCATCGGGCAGGAACACGTCGGGGCCGGCGAGATACGCCGTGATCGCGCGATCAGAAGGCAGAGTCTTCGAACTCCATCATGGTCGCCGAACCGGACTGGATCGCGGCGAGCAGCGCGCCGGTCTGGGGCAGCAGGCGCTGCATGAAGAATTTCGCGGTCTGCACCTTGGCTCGGTAGAATTGCGCATCCTCGCCCTCCGCTTTGGGAGCGGCGATCGCGACCATCCGCGCCCAGACGAAAGCAAGCGCGGTGAGGCCGAACAAACGGAGGTAATCGACCGAGGCCGCACCGATTTCATCGTGGTTGGACATGGCGTTTTCCATGATGTAGCCGGTCGCGACCTGAACGTGCTCCAGCGCCTGCTGCAACGGCGGCAGGAATTCGGCCAGCGCCTCGTTGTCCTCATGCGCCTCGATGAATTCCAGCACCGGATCGAGGAAGCGGGTGAGCAGCCGCCCGCCATCCTGCGGCAGTTTGCGCCCGACGAGATCGAGCGCCTGAATGCCGTTGGTGCCCTCGTAGAGCATCGAAATCCGGGCATCGCGGACATATTGCTCGATGCCGTGATCGCGGATGTAGCCGTGGCCGCCATAGGTCTGCACCGCGAGCGAGGCGATTTCGAAGCCGAGATCGGTGAACATCGCCTTGACGATCGGGGTCATCAGCGAGGCGAAATCGTCGGCCGCCTGCCGCGCATCCTCATCGGTCGATTTGGCGAGGATTTCGAGCTCGCGCGCAACCCAGCCGGCCAAGGCGCGGCAACCCTCGATATAGGCGCGCATGGTCAGCAGCATGCGCCGGACATCGGGGTGGACCATGATCGGGTCGGCCTGCTTGTCGGCGGCCTTGACGCCGGTGAGCGAGCGGCCCTGAATGCGGTCGCGCGCGTAGGCAACCGCATTCTGATAGGCGGTTTCAGCCACACCGAGCCCCTGGATGCCGACCGAGAGGCGTTCGGTGTTCATCATCACGAACATCGCCCGCATCCCCTTATGGGGTTCGCCGACCAGCCAGCCCTTGGCGCCATCGAAGCTCATGGCGCAGGTCGCGGACGCCTTGATGCCCATTTTATGCTCGATCGCGGTGCATTGCGCCCCGTTGCGCGGCCCAAGCGAGCCATCCTCGCGCAGCAGGAATTTCGGCACCACGAACATCGAGATCCCCTTCACCCCCGCCGGTGCATCCGGCAGGCGGGCGAGGACGAGGTGGATGATGTTTTCGGTCAGATCGTGCTCGCCGGCGCTGATGAAGATCTTGTTGCCGGTGATGCTGTACGAGCCATCGTCGTTCGGCACCGCGCGGGTGCGCAGCATGCCGAGATCGGTGCCGCAATGCGGTTCGGTCAGGCACATGGTGCCGGACCATTTGCCGCTCACGAGGTTGGGCAGATACATCTGCTTCTGCTCCGCGCTGCCGGCATGTTTGAGCGCCAGATAGGCACCATGGGTCAGGCCGGGATAGAGACCGAAGGCGACATTCGCCGAGCAGAGCATTTCCTCGACCATCATCGCCGCCGGGATCGGCAGGCCCTGACCGCCATATTCCGGGTCCGCCCCCATTGCGGTCCAGCCGCCCTCGCAGAACGCCTTGTAGGCATCCTTGAAGCCGGCGGGCGTGCGGACCACACCGTTTTCGTAGGTGCAACCTTCGAGATCGCCGGACTGGTTGAGCGGGAACAGCACGCCTTCGGAGAATTTCGCGGCTTCCTCCAGCACGCTGTCGATCAGTTCGGGGGTGAACTCCTCATTGCCGTGCAGCGCCGTGACCTCGTTGCTGTCGAACAGCTGGTGCAGCACGAAGCGCATATCCTCAAGCGGGGCTTTATAGACGGGCATGGTGGTCTCCGTTCGGTTCGATCAATTACGCAAAGGCTTGCCGGTTTCGAGCGTGTGCCTGATCCGTGCCTGAGATTCCTTGGTGCGGAACAGCGCCATGAACGCCGCGCGCTCCAGCGCCATGACATCGGCCTCGCTCACCGGATCGATGATATCGACATCCCCGCCGGTCAGCACCCGGGCGAGATGGGTGGACACCGTCACGTCATGCGCGGTGGCCAGACCTTTTTTGCGATACTCCGCCACCGCCATGCCGAGCCCGACCCGACCACTTTCGCCCGGCAGTTGCAGAACGGCGGGCGCGGGCGGCTGATAGCCCTGGACCATCGCCAGCGCGCGGGCTTTGGCATCGGCCAGCACCCGCATCCGGTTCATCGTGATGCCGTCATCGGGTTTCAGGAATTTCAGATCCTTCGCCTCCGCCGCCGAGGTCGAAACCTTGGCAGTGGAGACCATCTCGAACACTTTGGCGACCGCCGGCATCGGCCCTTTCGGCGCGTCCTTCGGGGTCTGCCAGCGCGCGAGCATGGTGGTGCAGCCGCCCCAGCCCGGCACCAGCCCGACGCCGCATTCCACCAGCCCGATATAGGTCTCGGCATGGGCCTGAACCGCAGAGCAGTGCAGCAGAATTTCGCAGCCGCCGCCCAGCGCGCGTCCCGCCGGGGCGCCGATCACCGGGAAGGGCGCGTAGCGCAGGGATTGGTAGGTCTTCTGACCGTCCTTGATCGTGCCTTCGATTTTCCCCCACATCCGCAGATTGGCAGCGAATTGCGCAAGGCCGAGATTGGCCCCGACCGAGAAATTCTCCCGGCCCGGCGCGGCGCGCAGATTTTCGGTATAGATCACCAGCGCCTTGTAACTCTTGCTGACCAGAGCAATGGTTTTGTCGAGCAGGGACAGAATGTCGCCGTCGAGCGAATTCATGATCGAGTGGAACTCGAAGCACAGGACACCCTCGCCGATATCCCAGACCGAGGCCGATTTATTGCCCAGCACCGGCTTCGCGCCGCGCTTGATATCTTCGAGCAGCAGCACGCCCGCGGGCCGCCCGACCGGGCGATAACGTCCCGCGCTGTCGAATTGCTGCAAGCCGCCATCGACGGTTTTGTAAAATGTCCCGTTGCCCAGCTTCGCGAGGATCGGCGGCACCGCGATGCCGAGCGCAGCCAGATTTTCGGCCACCCAGGCGGCCCCGAGCCGGTCGATCAATTCGAACGGGCCGTATTTCCAGGTATAGCCGAGGCGCATCGCCTCATCGACATCGCTGATGTCATCGGCAATCTCCGGCACCAGCGATGCGGCATAAGCCAGCACCCGGCCCAGCACGCCCCACGCATACCGACCGGCAATGCTCCTGGCGCCGACGAGTTTTTTCAGATCCTTTTTGGCGTCCTTCACTTCGGCGAGATCGGATTTCACGGTCGCGCGCCATTCCAGCCGGCCCGCCGCCGCTGCCTTGAGCGAGAGGGTCTCGCGCAGCGCATCCGCCCCGCGCCCGCTGCGGCGATAGAACCCGCCTTTGCCTTTCCGCCCGGTATAGCCTTGATCGATCATCATGCCGATCATGGGCATGTCGCGATTGATCGCGTGGAACGCATCGCCCTCCGGCAGCAACCGCGCGAGCGATGCATTGACATGCGGGCCGAGATCGATCCCGACCAGATCCATCAACCCGAACACGCCGGTCGAGGGAAACCCCATCGGCTTGCCCATGATCGCATCGGCATCCTCGATTTCGAGACCCATCTCGACCGCGAGCACCAGCGCGGTCTGGATCCAGTAGGTCCCGATCCGGTTGGCGATGAAACCCGGCGTGTCGCGGCAGGCAATCACCGACTTGCCCAGCATCACATCGCAGAATTGCGTGATCCGGCCTGCGGTTTCCGGGTTCGTCGCCGGGCCGGTCACCAGTTCGAGCAGCCGCATGTAGCGCGGCGGGTTGAAGAAATGGGTGATCACGAAATCCGGCCGCAGGCTCTCCGGCATCGCGCCCATCAGCTCGGCGAGCGGGATCGTCGAGGTGTTCGACGAAACCACCGAACCCGGCTTGCGGATTTCGGCCAGCCGCGCATAGAGCGCCTGCTTGACATCGAGCCGCTCGATCACCGCCTCGACGATCCAGTCGCAATCCGCGAGCCTGTCGAAATCATCCTCGGTATTGCCCGGCGTGATCAGCCGTGCCGCCCTCGGCGACATCAGAGGCGCCGGCTGCATCTTCTTCAACCGCTCGATCGCGCCTCTGGCGATCGCATTGCGATCCGCGCTGCCCGGCCTGACGATGTCGAGCAGCATGACCTTCACCCCGGCATTGGCGACATGGGCGGCGATCGCCGCCCCCATCACCCCCGCGCCGATCACCGCGACCGATCTGATTTCGGACATCACACCGCCTCCAGCACCGTGGCGATCCCCTGCCCGCCGCCGATGCACTGGGTCGCCAGCGCGTAACGCCCGCCCTCGCGCTGGAGCAACTGCGCCGCCTTGCCGGTGATGCGCGCGCCGGTCGCGCCGAGCGGATGGCCGAGGGCGATCGCCCCGCCATCGAGATTGACCCTGGCCCCGTCGAGGTCGAGCTCGCGCATGCAGGCGAGCGCCTGGGATGCGAACGCCTCGTTCAGCTCGACTACATCGATATCCTTCGCCGAAATCCCGGCCCGCGCCATTGCCTTGCGCGAGGCCGCCACCGGGCCGATGCCCATGATATCCGGCGCGCACCCGGCGACCGCGACCGAGGCGATCCGCGCGGTGATGGCAAGCCCGTGCGCGCGGGCATAATCCTCGGAACACACCAGCACCGCCGAAGCGCCATCGGTGAGCGGCGAGGAGGTTCCGGCGGTGACGGTGCCATTGGCATCGAATGCCGGTTTCAGCCCGGCGAGCCCTTCGCGCGAGGCATCGTGGCGGATGCATTCATCTTGCGTCGCGTTCGCGTTGCCCAGCGTGATCGGCACAATCTCACCGGACAACCGCCCGTCCTTCTGCGCGGCGGCGGCCTTCAGGTGGCTCGCGAGTGCGAATTCCTCCTGCGCGTCGCGGGTGATCTGCCAGCGCTGGGCGACGTTTTCGGCGGTATCGCCCATGCCCATGTAGGCGGCGGGGTTTTTGGCATACAAAGCGGGCGAGGGCATCGGGTTGTAGCCGCCCATCGGCACCCGCGTCATGCTCTCAACCCCGAGCGCCACGAACGCCTCGCCGGCCCCCATCGCGATCGCGCCCGCCGCCATATGGATCGCATACATCGAGGAACCGCAGAACCGGTTGACCGTGGCACCCGCCACCGTGATCGGCAGGTCGGCCAGCAGCGCGATCAGCCGCGCGACGTTCAGCCCCTGCTCGGCCTCGGGGAAGGCGCAACCGACGATGATGTCCTCGATGTCCGCCGGGTTCACCCCGGTGCGCGCGATCAGCGCCCGCAAGACTTCCGCCGCCATCTCGTCGGGGCGCACCCGGGTCAGCCCGCCTTTGCGGGCGGGAGCGAACGGGGACCGGGCATAGCCGGCAATCACAGCGTTGGTCATGAGGGTGACAGGCTCCTGAGCGGTTTATTTTTGCAGGTTCTGGATGGCGATTTCGGCCTGGCGTTCGATGTCGCCAAGTTCGGCCAGGCTCTGTTCGAGGGCGGCGCGCTGCTCCTGCAGCTTCGCGATCCGCTTGCGCACGCTGGCGAGCAGAACCCGGACCTGGGTGTGCTGCGTCGGGTCGATATCGTAGAGATCGAGATAATCCTTGATCTCGCGCAGGGAAAATCCGAGCCGCTTGCCCCGCAGGATCAGCATCAGCCGCGCCCGGTCGCGCGGGGTATAAACCCGTGTGGTGCCGGCGCGGCTGGGGTTGACCAGCCCCTTATCCTCGTAGAACCGGATGGTCCGCGCGGTCACGCCGAGCTGGCGCGCCAACTGGCTGACCGAATACAAAGCGTGCGAAACGCCGCCGGATGAGGCCACCTCCTGCTCGTGGCGTGCGTGCAGCGCCGCCATGGCCGGGCTTTCAGTCGTCAATACAGTCATGTTCCGTCCTGGATATCGTGAAACAAAGTTTCGGGTTTCAGTCGGATATAACATGAACGATTCCGCGCGTTTACGCAAAGAGCATGGATATAACGTATAGGTCATACCCACCCTCCTGTCCAGCCCTAGCGGCGCTGCGCGGCCTTGGCGGCTTCCTCGGCGACCAGTTCCTTCTTCGAGAGTTTGCCGACCATGGTTTTCGGCAGGGTTTCGCGGATTTCGACCGCTTTGGGGATTTCGATCCGATTGAGGTGGCTGTTCAGGAAAGCGAGGATCTCCGCCTCGGTCGCTGATACATCCTTGCGCAAGGTCACGAATAATTTGGGTGCCTGGCCGCGATACTCATCGGGAATCCCGATCGCGATGGCCTCCTGCACCGCGGGGTGCTGGTAGGCAGCTTCCTCGATCACGCGGGGATAGACGTTATAGCCGCCGCACAGGATCAGATCCTTGATCCGGTCGACGATGAACAGATAGCCCTCCTCGTCGAGATAGCCGATATCGCCGGTGCGAAGCGCGCCGTCGATGAAGGTTTTCGCGGCTTCGTCCGGGCGGTTGAAATAGCCGCGCATCACCTGCGGCCCGCGCACGCAGATCTCGCCGCGCGCCCCCTGCGGCAGGATCGCATGGGGTGGTTCGGGATCGCGGATCTCGATGATGGTCCCCGGCAAAGCCCGGCCGACCGAGCCGATCTTGACCCGGTCCGGCGGCGTGGTGGTGACGACCGAGGTTTCCGACAGGCCGTAGCCTTCGAGGATCGGTGAGCCGGAAAGGTGACGGAAGCGTTCCATCCCTTCGAGCGACATCGGCGCACCGCCCGACATGCAGAACCGGATGAATGAAAAATCCTGGCCGGTGCCGGCGGCGTTGCAGATCGCGGCGAACAGTGTCGGCACGCCGGGCAGCATGGTCGGGCGCTTGCGGGCGATGGTCGCCATCAGTTGTTTCATGTCGAGGCGCGGCAGCAGGATGATTTCAGCCCCGATCGCGACGCCGAAATCCATCACCGCCGTCATCGCGAAGACATGGAACAGCGGCAGGACGCAAACGATCCGCTCGGCGCCGCGCTCGATCATCGTGTTGGTCGCGAGCACCTGCTGGATATTGGCGGTGATGTTGGCATGGGTCAGCATCGCGGCTTTCGGAACTCCGGTGGTGCCGCCGGTATATTGCAGCACCGCGACATCCTGTTCCGGGTCGATCGCAACCGGGCGCGGTGTGGCGGCACCCCCGATCAGGCGGGCGAACCGCAGATAGGGCGCCTCGTTCGAAACGGTCGCGAGCGTCTTCGATTTGAACGCGCGGAACAGCAGGGACTTCATCGGCGGCAGGGCATCGGCCATCGAACAGACGATGACGTGATCGAACCGCCCTTCCCGTGCGAGTTTCGCGATCTTGTCGTGGATCAGCGCGATGTCGAGCGTCACCATGATCCGGGTTCCGGAATCCGCGACCTGATTGGCGAGTTCGCGCTCGGTATAGAGCGGATTGAAATTGACCACGGTGCCCCCGGCCTTGAGCACCGCGAAATACATGATCACCGCATAGGGCGTGTTCGGCAGGCAGAGCCCGACACAGACCCCCTTGCCGACGCCGATCGCCTGCAATCCTGCGGCGGCCGCATCGGCCTGCCGGGCGACCTCGCGCCAGATCAAGCCACGGCCGAGAAAATCGATCGCCGGACGATCGGGGTAGTCACGGGCGGCCGTGTCGAGCAGGGCGCCGAGCGGGCACGGTGTTGCGGTGAAAGCAAGCGGATCTGCCGGTTCGGCCAAGGTTGCGGCCAAGGCGGCGGTTTCGGTGGCGGCTTGGATCACGTTTTCCTCCTGGGTCCACCGCCGCAGGCAGAACGGCGAGCTGATCTGCGGCGCGCTTCCGTTATCGCCGCAATATTACCGTTAACGTCATGGCGGTTCAAGAGGAGACAGCCATCACGAAACGGGCAACAAAAAAAACGGGGCCCCGAAAGACCCCGCCGATCGTCACGCCGAAGTGGAGGCTTCAGACCGCTTTCAGGTTGATGGCCGCGGCCTTGCCACGCTCCATCGCGATTTCGTATGAGACTTTCTGGCCTTCATTCAGGCCGCGCATCCCCGCTGCCTGAACGGCCGTGATGTGAACGAATACATCCTTGCCGCCATCCTGCGGTACGATGAACCCGAAACCTTTTGTGGTGTTGAACCACTTGACAGTGCCGATCGCCATTGTTGCGTCGTCGCTCCTAAGACACACCCACCGTGCGACCGCCGCACGGCTCAAGAGGGACAACCGGGTTTTGGACGTCTTGGCCGCATACGGAAACCCGTCTCGTGCAACAAGGCAAGCCAAAGTCGATTGCCCGGTTAATGACGCAGAAAGACGCGTGCCTGTCAACGCGAATACGCATGGCTGAAGCCGGTTTGACGCGGTTTCCGCGCGAGCGTGTCTATATTCCAGTTTTTGCATTGATCGAGGCCGGGTTTGCGCCAGATGAAGCCGCGCGCAATAATCACCCACAACCATCGAAGGGGGATTGTTCGTGACCGCATCGGCAGAACCGGAGATCGTTTCTTCGCAGAAATGCTTTGGCGGTACCCAGTCCGTCTATCGGCATCACTCCACCGAAACCGGCACGTCGATGCGGTTCGGGGTGTTCCTGCCGCCGCAGGCCAGCGCCGGGCCGGTGCCCGCGCTCTATTATCTCGCCGGACTGACCTGCACCGAGGAGAATTTCATCGTCAAGGCCGGCGCGCAACGGGTCGCCGCCGAGCTGGGCATCGCGCTGATCGCGCCGGACACCTCGCCGCGCGGCCTGGCCTATCCCGGCGAGGACGATGCCTATGATTTCGGCACCGGCGCGGGATTCTATGTCGATGCGACCGAAGCCCCCTGGCGGGTCGGCTACCGGATGGCGTCCTACATCGCCCGCGAACTCCCGGCCCTGATCAACGCCCATCTACCGATCGATCCCGCGCGGACCGGCATTTTCGGTCACTCGATGGGCGGGCACGGCGCGCTGACCCTCGCGCTGAAATACCCCGATCTCTACAAATCGGTCTCGGCCTTCGCGCCGATCGTGGCACCGATGCGCTGCCCCTGGGGCGAGAAGGCGCTGGGCCTGTATCTCGGCCCGGATCGGGCGGCATGGCAGGCATATGATGCCACCGCGCTGGTCGAGGCGCGCGGGTGGGCCGGGCCGCCGATCCTGATCGATCAGGGCACCGCCGATCCCTTCCTGGAGCGGGAACTCAAACCCGATCTGCTGCGCGAGGCCTGCGCGGCGCGCGGGGTCGCGCTGACACTGCGGCTGCAGGACGGGTACGACCACTCATATTTCTTCATCGCGACCTTCATGGCGGATCATATCCGCCATCACGCGCGGTACCTGTAACCACTCCGCGGTCTCAGACCGTCAGGATCCGCTTCAACAAATCGACGTCCTCGGCGAAATCGGCATCGGCGGCCATCAGTTCGGTGACCTTGGCGACCGCGTGCATCACCGTGGTGTGGTCGCGATTGCCGAATTTCCGGCCAATCTCCGGCAGGCTGCGGGTGGTCAGCTGTTTCGCCAGATACATCGCGACCTGACGGGGCCGGGCGATATTGCGCGCGCGGCGGACCGAGGACATTTCGCTGATCCGGATATTATAGTGCTCGGAGACCTGTTTCTGGATTTCCTCGATGGTGATCTTGCGGTCGTAGGCGCGCAGCAGATCGTGCAGCACCTCGTTCGCGGCTTCCAGCGTCACCGGCCGGTCGAACAGATGGGCGTGGGCGATCAGGCGGTTCAGCGCGCCTTCGAGTTCGCGCACGTTGGCGGTGATTTTCTGGGCAAGAAACTCCATCACCCGCCCCGGCACCGGCACACCGGCGCGGGATGCCTTGGCTTCGAGGATCGCGAGGCGAAGCTCGTAGGTGGTCGCATGGACATCGGCGACCATGCCGCAGCCGAGCCGGGTGCGGAGGCGATCCTCGATGCCGGAAAGGTCGGACGGGGATTTGTCGGCCGAGACGATGATCTGTTTGCCGCTATCGACCAGGGCATTGAACGTATGGAAAAATTCTTCCTGGGTGCCGTCCTTGCCGATCAGGAATTGCAGATCGTCGACCATCAGAACATCGACGCTGCGCAGCTCGTTCTTGAATTCGATGGTCGATTGCCGGCGCAGCGCGCTGACGAAGCGGTGCATGAATTTCTCGGCGGACATGTAAGCCACCGTGACCTCATCGGCCCGCTGGGACAGTTCCCAGGCGATCGCATGCATCAGATGGGTCTTGCCGAGGCCGACCCCGCCATACAGGAACAGCGGGTTGAAGCCGGGGGCCGGCCCGTCCGCCACGCGGCGCGCGCAGGCATAGGCGAATTCGTTGGGCTTGCCGACCACGAACGTATCGAAGGTGAAGCGCGGATCGAGCGGGGGGGCGCCATCGGCCCGGTCGTCCGGCCTGGCGGCGGTCGCGGTCTTGCCGGCACCAGCCCCGCCCGGCAGCGGCTCCGCGAGGTCGGGGGCCGGATTTGCCGCACCGGCGGGCCGCGTGCGGATATCGACCCGGCGCACCACCGGATTTTCCGCCTGCCAGAAGCTGGTCAACAGCGCGCCATATTCCTTGTTGACCCAGTCGCGCAGAAAGCGGGTCGGCATCATGACGGTGATTTCGTCGCCATCGAGCCCGTGCAGAACGGCCTGACGCAGCCAGTTGCGGTATTCGACCTCGCCGATCTCATCCTGCAACCGCGCCCGTACCCGGCTCCATTGCAGGGCCAGAGCAGCATCGGTCGCGCCATCGTCCGGCGTTTCACTCACTCCGTGGCGGCGGCGCACCTCCGCCGATGAGCGGCGATCCCGCGACGGTCCGGATTCCGAGGATGTATCTGTATCCGCCACATGAATCATCTGCGCTTCCAACAGCATCCCCTCCCCTGCATCAGCCTGCCCCAGGCCCGGCCTCATTTCCAACGGACATCCCGTCGTATACACGCAAAAGTTGCATGAACAACGGTTATCCCGAAGCACTCAACGGTTCAATCTCGGTCTGAGAGCAGCAACCTAGGCCAAGTCCGCCCCGCTGCGCAAGAGACGATCGCTTCGAAAATCTCCTGCTATAATATCGAGCTTTTGAAAACTATCCATGAAATCAGGCGATTGATCCGCCTTGTTGATTCGTAAAAAAATGATCGGCGCGGAAATCGCCCCCGTCGGGAATTTTCGTGCAACAACAACACCCAGCCGATCACGCCCGATCGGCTGGTTCTCAAAAAATAAAACTTACACGAATTATTTCAACAACGCTCCGGCCACGAGAGCCGACGAGCGTCTCAGGCGGCGAGCGCCTTGACCCGCGCGGACAGCCGGGAAATCCGGCGCGACACGGTATTGGCCTTGAACACGCCCTTGGTCACGGCGCGCTGCATTTCCGGCTGCGCAGCGGTGAACGCCTCGCGCGCCTTCGCGTGATCGCCGGCGGCGATCGCTTCTTCGAGCTTCCGGACGAAGGTGTGGACCCGCGAGCGCCGCGCCTTGTTGCGGGCGGTACGGACCACGGTCTGACGGATGCGTTTCTGCGCAGATGCGATATTTGCCATGAACTCAAGGATCTCTTCGGATTGGAACACATGAAAAGCATCGGACCGCCGCATTGACCCCGGCGAACCCGATTGGTGGGACAGGGCTTATCGTTGCCGCACCCCCGCGTCAAGCCACCCCTGAGCAATGTCCGGCTCATCACGGCTCTGGTATTTCGGCACGGTCCGGTTAATCATGACGAATCCAGATATAAGGCAACACCCTCATGCCCGCCTTCATCGATACCCCGAATACCACGATCGATTCGGAATTCCTCGTGATTTCCGGCTGGGTCGCGGGGCCAACGGCGGCAGCGACCATGGTGACGGTCAACGGCATCGCGATCGGGCACCGCGCGGTCGAGCGGCCGGATGTACGGGACGCGCTGAGCGGCTTTGCCTATACGTCCGGCGTGATCGCAATGGCGGATCTGCGGCACCTCGCCCCGGCGCGCCATCTCGATATCATGATCTCGATCAATCAGGACCGGGAACGCCAGCAGGTCGAGGTCAGCGAGGCCCTCCACCGCCGCTGGGTGGACGATGCGGCGATGCGCACGAGCGCCCGCGCCTTTTGCAAAGCCCGGCTGCGCTGCCCGTCCTGCCGGTCCGACCGGCTCGATCACGGCACCGGCGCCATCACCTGCCGCGCATGCGGCGCGATCTTCCCCCAGACAGGCAGCGCCTTCAACATGATCTCGGTGCCGCTCGCCATGGAAGCCAACATCGTCGCAACCGAAAACGTCTCGGCCAACCCCTATACGCCGGCGGTGCTCGACCTGATCGGGCGGGTGACCAATGCCGGCGGGGTGGTGCTGGATTGCGGCGCAGGGTCCCGGCCTCAGCGCACCACCGGGGTGATCAATGTCGAGATCGTCGATTACGCCTCCACCGACGTCCTCGCGATCGGCGAGGCCTTGCCCTTCGCCGACAACAGTTTCGACGCCGCGATCTCCCTCGCGGTCCTCGAACACGTGCGCGATCCATTCAAATGCGCCCAGGAGTTGCTGCGCGTGGTCAAGCCGGGCGGCGAATTGCTGGTCGATGTGCCGTTCCTCCAGCCGGTCCACGGATTTCCCCATCACTATTACAATATGAGCGCACAGGGGCTGGCCAACCTGTTCGCCGGACATTCCGAGGTCCTGAGCTGCACCGTGCCGCCCCACGGCCATCCGATTTTCGGCGTGCAGTGGCTGCTGCGGGACTACCTGGCCGGATTGCCCGCCGCCGTCGCGCCCGGTTTCGGCGCGATGACGGTGGACGAACTCGTCGCCCTCGATGTCCCCGCATTTCTAGGGGATGCACGGGCACATGGGCTGGATCAGGAAGGCCAGTCACCGATCGCCTGCCTGAATTCGCTGCATAAACTTCCGTTTTGCCGAGTGCCGTTGGCGTCAACGGCAGCGATAAGGATGCCAGTAGCACCAGCCGCCGCCGGGGCGGACCGGATAGACCACGCAGCCGGACAGGGAAATCCCAAGACCGAGGATGAGCAGTGCGGCGCCGCGGCTGATCAACATGGGTAAGCAGGAAGTTTTTTTCGCTTCTTTTTTGTTCACAAAAAAGAAGTACTCCCCTTCTATCCGCCCTGACTGACCTGCGCCCAGCCAAATATCCGATTTCCCTTGACTCCACCGAGAGCGGAATTTTACCTCGAAGCAGGGAGGGCTTCATCATGAGCCGGGTTCGGGTTCTGGTCGGCACACGCAAAGGGGCCTTCGTTTTGACCGCCGATGGCGCGCGGCGGGATTGGGCGGTCTCCGGTCCCCATTTCGCGGGGTGGGAGATTTATCATCTGAAGGGATCACCGGCCGATCCGGGGCGGATCTATGCGTCGCAATCGTCGGGATGGTTCGGGCAGATAATCCAGCGCTCGGACGATGGCGGCACGACGTGGCAGCCGGTCGGCAAGGATTTCGTCTATGACGGCGTCGCCGGAACCCATCAATGGTACGATGGCACGCCCCATCCGTGGGAGTTCAACCGGGTCTGGCATCTGGAGCCCTCGCTGGCGGACCCCGACACGGTGTTTGCCGGGGTCGAGGATGCGGCGTTGTTCAAATCGAGCGACGGCGGAATGACCTGGCGTGAGCTGTCGGGCCTGCGCCAGCACACCACGGGGTCAACCTGGCAGCCGGGAGCGGGCGGGATGTGCCTGCATTCGATCCTGCTCGATCCGGTCGATCCCGCGCGGATCTACACCGCGATTTCGGCGGCAGGGGCGTTCCGGAGCGACGATGGCGGGGAATCGTGGCTGCCGATAAACCGGGGTCTGCGCTCGGCGCATATCCCCGATCCGGAGGCGGCGGTCGGGCATTGCGTCCATCATATCGCGCTGCATCCTTCCAATCCCGAGCGGCTGTTCATGCAGAAGCATTGGGATGTGATGCGGTCGGACGATGCGGGTGCCACCTGGCATGAGATCAGCGGCGATCTGCCGACCGATTTCGGCTTCGTGGTCGATATCCATGCGCATGAGCCGGAGACGGTGTTCGTCGTGCCGATCAAGAGCGATCAGGAACATTTTCCGCTCGATGGCCGATTGGCGGTGTATCGGAGCCGGAGCGGCGGCGGCGATTGGGAGCGGCTCGGCAAGGGGCTGCCGCAGCAGGATTGCTATGTGAACGTGCTGCGCGATGCGATGGCGGTGGATACGCTGGATCAGTGCGGGATTTATTTCGGAACCACAGGCGGGCAGGTCTTCGTCTCGCCCGATGGCGGCAACACCTGGGAGGCGATCGTGCAGAACCTGCCCGCGGTGCTTTCGGTCGAGGTGCAGACCCTGACGTGAGCGACGTACGGGTCGAATTGCCCGGCGGGCTGGCGGTGCTGGCGCGATTGCCGCGCGATGTGGTGGTCGCCGTGGCCGGGCCTGTAACGCTCGGCGCGGTACTCGCCGCGCTGGAGGCGGATCATCCCGTATTGCGGGGCACGATCCGGGACGGGGTGACCGCAAAGCGGCGGCCCTTCATCCGGTTCTACGCCTGCCAGCAGGATTTTTCCCATGCGGCGATGGACACGGCCCTGCCGGAGCCAATCGCGAGCGGGGATGAAGCCCTGCTGATCGTCGGGGCGATCGCCGGGGGATAAGCGCCGCTTCACGGTCTGCGTTTCTGGAATTGTGTCAGAAAACTTTACACATACAAAAATAGATCTACAAATTTTATTTATGAATCAATACGTTAAATTTTGGCATGTTTGTTGCTTATGTTGGATCTCACCTACTAAACGATCAAAGGGATACCTTCATGAAACATCTATTTTCCTCCAAGTCGGCACGGACCTTGACGATGGCCGCGCTGATCGCCGCAGCGCCGATCGGCACCGGGATTGCGCAGGCGGGTACGTATGATCTGTCCTTTACCTCCGGCACGACCACAACGACCGCGACGCTGACGACCGCAAATTCGCTGAACAGCCTGGGCGGATATTCGGTGACGGGAATTACCGGCACTTTTGGGTCCACGCCGATCACCGGGATCGTGGCACCCTCGGGTACCGTCACCGATTCACCATCGCAGAACGGGTATTATGCTAGTTATGATAATACGTTGTTTGCCACGTCACCTTATTTCGACTTATATGGTTTGTTCTTCGATGCGAGCGGCACCGACGTCAATCTGTTCTACCAGTCGGGTAGTTATGCTCAGTTCATATTGGGAGATACCGTAAATACACCGGTGACCGGGTTTACACTGACCGCCGTGCCGGAACCGGGATCGCTGCTGCTGCTGGGCACGGGCATCATCGCGCTGGGCCTCGTGGTTCGCCGCCGCCAAACGCGTCAGGTATGATCGCGCGGCACCGGCGGTCAGTCCGACCGTCGGTGCCCATCCGGCCCTGATCTTCGCGCAAAAGTTCTTTGCTTCTTTCTTTCAAGAAAGAAGCCCTTCCTTAACCTCCCCGCGCTAAACCCATTTCACCTCAGGCGGCAGGCTCATCAAAATAGCTTCGGTATTGCCGCCGGTCTTGAGTCCGAACGTGGTGCCCCGGTCATAGAGGAGGTTGAATTCGACGTAACGGCCCCGGCGGATGAGCTGGGCTTCGCGTTCTTCGGCGGTCCAATCCTCGTTCATCCGACGGCGGATAATGCTGGGGTAGGATGACAGGAAAGCGAGGCCAACATCGCGGGTGAAGGCGAAATCGGCCTCGGGGTCGGATTCGAGATAGTCGTAGAAAATCCCGCCCGCGCCCCGGGTTTCGTTTCGGTGCGGCAAAAAAAAGTATTCGTCGCACCATTTCTTGAATTTGGGGTAGTAATCAGGATTGTGGGCATTGCAGGCGTGCTCGAAAGCGGCATGGAACGTAGCCGCATCTTCGAGGGCGGCTGCGGTGCCGGGTTGCAGCGGGGTGAGGTCGCCGCCGCCGCCGAACCAGCCCTTGCTGGTCACGATCATGCGGGTGTTCATGTGCGCGGCGGGCACGCGCGGGCTGTGCATATGAGCGACGAGGCTGATGCCGGCGGCCCAGAAGCGCGGGTCTTCCGCGGCGCCGGGGATATTTTTGGCAAATTCCGGGCTGAAACTGCCGCCGACCACCGAGATGTTGACGCCGACTTTTTCGAACACGCGCCCGCGCATCAGGCCGATTTCGCCCCCGCCTTCGAGATGGTTCTTGCCGTCGGGCTCGCGGGTCCACGGCGTGCGGACGAATCGGCCCGGGGGCTGGCCCGATTTCGGGCCGGCGTAGTCGTCCTCGATCGCCTCGAAAGCGGCGCAGATGCGGTCGCGGAGTTCGGCGAACCAGGCCCGCGCGGCGGGTTTGAGGGCTTCGTGGGGAATGGGGGCGGTTTGCGCGCGGGTTTCAGTGCTCATGCCATCGATTATAGCCGATTCGCCGCGTATTGAAATTTCGGGCGATTACGGCCATGCGGGCGAGGATGGACAGGCAGCGTCTCGCGCGGTGGGTGTTGGTCGGCATGGCGCTGCTGGGGCTGGGCGCGCTGGCGGTGGCCTTCGGCACAGCCCTCGGCCCGGCGCGACCGATTGCCCCGACCATGACAACCCGATGAAGCCGCACCCGGGCTGGCTGGAAGCACGGCTGCCGATCGGCGCCTGGTATCGCGCCGGATGGCGGGATGCGCCGGTGCCGGGAAACCTGACGCTGGTATTTTCGGCGGGGCTGATGGTCGCCGTGGCGCTCGCGGTGATCACACTGAGCGGAATCTGGCTCGGTCTCGCCTATGTCGGCGCACCGGGCGCGGCGGCACTCTCGATCGCGCGCTACACGAACGAGGTTCCGTTCGGCTGGCTGGTGTTCGATCTGCACCGGGATGGCGTGACGATGCTGTTCGGCGTGGTCTATCTCGGGCTGCTGCGGGGGATGTATTACGGGAGCTATCGCGGCGGGCGGGAACTGGCGTGGATTCTGGAAGTGGCGCGGTTCGCCGTGTTTCTCGGCCTCGGCTTCTTCGGCTTCGCGATGAGCGGCGGCGCAGGGGCGCAGCGGGCCATGCTCGCCATGGCGCGGCATATCGCAGCAATTCCGCTCGCCGGCCCGGTGGTCGCACGGGATTTTCTCGGCGGCAACCGGATCGGCCCGACCAGCATCGCCCACATGGCAATGACGCATATCGCGATCGGGTTTCTGGTCCTCCTGATCGCAATGCTGGGCTATCTGGCCTCCCGGCTGGCCCCCCCGGCGCATCCGGACGGGGTGGGCGCGGCCACTGCGCGAAAAATGGTGCCGCAACGGGCCTACACGGCACAGATATTCACCGCCTTCGTGGTGTTCGCCCTGATTTTCGCGGCGATCGTCACCGTGGCCCCGGCGCTGGGCTATCCCCCCCATGTGGCGGGCGTGCCGTGGTATCTTCTGGTATTCGACGGGTTGGGCCAGGCCGGGCGAAGCCCCGGCGGCGGCGTGGCGCTGGGAGTCGCAGCGGTCCTGCTGCTCGGCGCGTTACCGTGGCTCGATCGCGGCACAGTGGCGAGCGGGCGGTATCGGCCGATCTATGCAGCGTTCGTGCTGCTGTTCGCCCTCGATGTCACCGTGCTCGGCGTCGCCACGGCGGCAGGATCGACCGGCGTGATGATCGCCGCGACAATCTGGGTGTTCGTGCACTTCCTGGTGGTGACGCCGCTGGTCACCCTGCTGGAAGTAGCGCGCCCCATCCCCGGGCAGCCCGCGTGAAAACCCCGCTGGCGATCATCCCGATACTGCCGATAACCTTGGCAATAACGCTCGCAATGACACCGGCGAGCCGCGCGGCAGAACCGCATTTCGGCTTCGAAGGATGGTTCGGCACCTACAACCGCACCGAGGTGCAGGCCGGGGCCAGATTATTTCACGATAATTGCGCCCGCTGCCACGCCATCGGCCTCGCCACACCGCACGCAGCGGCAATGACCCTGTTCGAGGCGCGGCATCGAAACGGCCCTGTCCTGGTCTACCGGATTTTGCGCGGGCGGGTGGCGCTGCCCGTCGCCCATCCGCTATTGCCCCCCGGCGCGGCGCACGATGTCGCGACCTATCTCGCCTGGACCGCCGACCCCACGCTCGACCGGCGCAAGCGGCTCGGGGCCATCGCCCTGTCGTTTCTGATCGCGTTCGGCGCGGTCGGGTATTTCGCGTTTGGAACAAGGACATCAAAATGACCGATCACGACCATCACGCCCCACGAACCCCGGTGATCGGGGTGATCGGCGGCTCCGGCCTCTACGATATCGCGGGACTGACCGACCAGCGCTGGGAACGCGTCGCCAGCCCGTGGGGCGAAGCATCGGACGAACTTCTCTTCGGCACGCTCGACGGCGTCTCGCTGGTGTTCCTCCCGCGTCATGGCCGCGGCCACAAACGCGCCCCGAGCGATCTGAACTACCGCGCCAATATCGACGTGCTGAAACGCGTCGGCGTGACCGATATCCTCTCGCTCTCCGCCGTCGGCAGTCTCAAGGAGGAACTCCCGCCGGGACACTTCGTGATCGTCGACCAGTTCATCGACCGGACCTTCGCCCGCGCGAAAAGCTTTTTCGGCGCCGGATGCGTCGCCCACGTCTCGGTGGCGGACCCGGTATGCCCCCGCCTCGGCGACGCGCTGGAACACGCGGCCCGCACCCTCGGCCTCGACGTCACACGCGGCGGCACCTACCTCGCCATGGAAGGACCGCAATTCTCGACCCGGGCGGAAAGCAACCTCTACCGAAGCTGGGGCTGCTCGGTCATCGGCATGACCAACATGCCGGAAGCCAAACTCGCCCGCGAAGCCGAAATCTGCTACGTAACCGTCGCCATGGTGACCGATTACGATTGCTGGCACCAGGATCACGACGCCGTCACAGTGGATCAGGTCGTCAAAATCCTGTTCGGCAACGCCGATCACGCCCGCAACCTGGTGCGGCACGTAACCCCCCACCTCAACACCCCACGCACCTCCTGCCCCGCCGGATGCGACCACGCCCTCGACCACGCCCTGATCACCGCCCCCGCCGCCCGCGACCCCGATCTCGTCGCCAAACTCGACGCCGTGGCAGGCCGCGTGCTCGGAGGATAGGGCAGGAAAAGCAAGACCAGGGGGCGCTGCCCCCTGGTCCCCCGCTAAGGGCAGAGCCCTTAGAACCCTGGAGTTTTAGTCAGGAGGAGGGCGATCCAGGTCAGATCGGCGGAACGAGCGAGGCCGCGCCCTCCTCCTGACTAAAACTAGTGGATTCCAAAGGCTCCGCCTTTGGCGGGGTCGAGGGGCAGAGCCCCTCGCCTTCCTTCCCACCCATCTTCCGATCTCACGGGTTACCGTGGCGCAGTCCGGCGCGCAGCGAGCGGCGGGAGGTGGCGAGGTGGGTCATCATGGCGCGGCGGGTGGCGTCGGGTTTACCGGTTTTGATGGCATCGAGGATGGCGAGGTGTTCGCGCACGGCGATGCGGCGTCGTTCGGTTTCCTGTTGTTTGTCCCATTGGTAATGGTAGTGGAACAGGAACGATACGATATCGAAAAAGTCGCGGGCGAAGCGGTTTTCGAGGTGTCCGATCAACCAGAGGTGAAATTCGCGGTCGAGGGCGGGGAATTCGGCGTCGCGGGTATCGGGGTCGGCGTCGATATCGTGGTGGCGCGCGATCATGGCGTCGGTGGCGGCGATGCACTCGGGCGAGGCGGGCGATGGCAACCGCGCGATGGCGGCGAGTTCGATCAATTCGCGCATATCGGCGACTTCGGTTGCGAATCCGTCATGGAATTCGAGCAGCATCCATCCGCCGCGCGGTTGTTTCTCGATCAATCCGAAGCGGGAGAATCCGATCAGGAATTCCCGGACCGAGACGGTGCTGGCGTTGCTGTCGCGGGCGAGTTCGGCTTCCGAGAAGCTATGGCCGGGCCGCCAGTCGCCGAGCAGAACCCGGCGCATGAAAATGCGCTCGATCTGCTCCTGCGGACCGTTGGTTTCCGCGACCGCGTAGTAATCGCCGTGCCGGGGGGGCCGCGCGATGGTAATGCCGTGCTCGTCGCGGTGCAGCACGCCGAGTCCGACCAATCGTTCGAGTGCTGCGCGCACCGTGGTGCGGCTGACGTTGAACTGCCGGGCGAGGGCGCTGTCCGAGCCGACGATGGGGGTTTCGAGGGAGGCGATATAGTCGAGCAGCGCATTGCTCGTGCGTTTCAGCAGGGTATTCGGCTTCGCCATGGGGCCGTGTGCCTCTTGTTCGTGACTGTTCCTGGACGTCCGGTCGGGTACCGGAACGATAATCGGTAACAATGCGGCGATTGCGGCCAAATTGGCAAGCCTCCCCCGCGTTCTCCGCATCGCGCGATTATGCTTGCCCGTTGTGCCGCAGCGCGGTAGCCCGGGGTCATGACCTTGGATCAGTTGCGTATTTTCGTCGCGGTTGCCGAACGTGAACATGTCACCCGCGCCGCCGAGGCGCTAAATCTGACCCAATCCGCCGCTTCGGGGGCGATTGCGGCGCTGGAGCGGGAATTCGCAACCAGGCTGTTCCACCGGGTCGGGCGCGGCATCGCGCTGACCGAGGCGGGCACGATGTTTCTCAGCGAGGCCCGGGCGGTTCTGAGCCGCGCCGCGGCAGCAACTGCGGCGATGCGCGAGGTATCGAGTCTCGCGCGCGGCCATCTCGCGATCAAGGCGAGCCAGACCATCGCCAATCATGTCCTGCCGGTGCGCCTCGTGGCATTCCGCCGCGCCTATCCGGGGATCAGCCTGGCGGTCTCGATCGGCAATTCCGCCGATGTCGTCGAGGCGATCGACGAGGGCAAGGCCGAACTTGGCTTCGTCGAAGGACCGGGCGACACCCTGATCCACCCGCACATCGCCGCCGAGCCGATCGCGCAGGACCGTCTGGTCATGGTCGTCGCCGCCGATCACCCGTGGGCATCGCGCACCGCCCTCACCCCGGCGGAACTGGCGAGCGGCACCTGGGTCCTGCGCGAGGATGGTTCGGGCACCCGCGCCGTGTTCATCGAAGCCATGGCCGGTCTCGGGGTCGCCTATGCCGCGCTGAACATCGCCATCGAGCTTCCCGCCAACGGCTCCGTCCTGACCGCCGTGATCGGCGGCGCCGGCGCGACCATTCTCTCCGAGCTTGTCTGTGTCGATGCCATCGCCGCCGGCAAGCTCCGCGAACTGCCGATCAACCTGCCCCGCCGCAGCTATTTCGCGGTCCAGCACCAGGACCGCACCCGCACCCGCGCCGCCGCCGCCCTGCTGGCGATGCTCCGCCCCAAATGATCCGCCGAACCAGGCGGCGATGCTGGACGAACCCACCCTCCACCCTGTAGGCCATCGCAAAACCAGTCCGCGACCACGGGAGACCCCAATGTCCACACCATCCCATCCCCGCCCCGGCGACAAGGTGCCCCCCGCGTCGCGCGCCAACATCCCCCGCCTGATCACCGATTATTTCACCCTGAAACCCGACCCCGCGGACCCCGCCCAGCGCGTCGCCTTCGGCACCTCGGGCCATCGCGGCACGGCCGCCGCCGCCAGCTTCACCGAATCCCACATCGCCGCCATCACCCAGGCGGTCTGCGACCACCGCGCCCGCGCCGGCATCACCGGCCCGCTCTTCCTCGGCAAGGACACCCACGCCCTGTCCGAAGCCGCCTTCACCACCGCCCTCGAAGTTCTCGCCGCCAATAATGTCGACACCATGATCGACCAGTCCGGCGGCTACACCCCCACCCCGGTCATCTCCCACGCCATCCTCACCCACAACCGCAACCGCACCACCGGCCTCGCGGACGGCATCGTGATCAGCCCCTCGCACAATCCGCCCGAGGATGGCGGCTTCAAATACAACCCCCCCAACGGCGGCCCCGCCGATACCGACATCACCGGCGCGATCCAGAACGCCGCCAACGCCTGGCTCGCCGCCCCCGCGACCATCAAACGCGCCACCAACCCCACCCGCGCCGCCTGCATCCACCGCCACGACTACATCACCCCCTACGTCGCCGACCTCGAAAACATCATCGACATGCAGGCCATCGCCGCCTCCGGCATCCGCATCGGCATCGACCCCCTCGGTGGCGCCGCCGCCGCCTATTGGGACCCGATCATCGCCCGCTACAACCTCGCCGCCACCCTCACCAACCCCCTCATTGACCCCACTTTCGGCTTCATGACGCTGGACTGGGACCGCAAGATCCGCATGGACTGCTCATCCCCCCACGCCATGACCAGCCTGATCGCCCTGCAAACCCGGTTCGACATCGCCTTCGCGACCGACCCGGACGCCGACCGCCACGGCATCGTCACCCCCAGCGCCGGCCTGATGCCGCCCAACCAGTACCTCGCCGCCGCCATCGCCTATCTCTGCACCCACCGCCCGCACTGGCCCGCCACCGCCGCCATCGGCAAAACCGCCGTCTCCAGCGCCATGATCGACCGCGTGGTCGCCGCCCAGGGCCGCACCACCATCGAAGTCCCGGTCGGTTTCAAATGGTTCAGCGCCGGCCTGATCGACGGCAGTCTCGCCTTCGGCGGCGAGGAAAGCGCCGGCGCCTCCTTCCTCCGCCGCGACGGCAGCGTCTGGACCACCGACAAGGACGGCCTGATCCTCGGCCTCCTCGCCGCCGAAATCACCGCCACCACCAACACCGATCCCGCAAGATACTACGCCGAAATCACCGAAACCCTCGGCACATCCCACTACGAACGGATCGACGCCCCCGCCTCGCCCGCCCAGAAAACCATCCTCGCGAAACTCGACCCCTCATCGGTCACCGCAACCACCCTCGCAGGCGATCCCATCACCGCGAAACTCAACCGCGCCCCCGGCAACGACGCCCCGCTCGGCGGCCTGAAAATCACCACCGCCAACGCCTGGTTCGCCGCCCGCCCGTCCGGCACCGAACACGTCTACAAAATCTACGCGGAAAGCTTCATCAGCCGGGACCACCTCAACGCCGTGCAGGCGGAGGCGCAGACACTGGTGTCCGGGCTTTTTGAGAAAGGATAAGTCAAGCACTTCTTTTTTTGTAAAAAAAGAAGCAAAAAAACTTTCATTCCTTGAGTCCGAAGCCTTTGAACCGACCGAGACCCAGTTAACAAAAGTTTTTTGCTTCTTTTTTCCAAAAAAGAAGCGCTTCCTTACCTACTCAACCCCATCAAGTTCCTTGGCACTATTGATAACCCGCGTCACCATGCCATACTTGATCGCCTCATCGGCACCCATCCAGTAATTCCGGTCGGTATCCTTCTCGACCCGCTCCAGACTCTGCCCGGTCTCGCGCGCGATGATCCGGTTGATCCGCTCGCGCATCTTGATGATCTCGCGCGCCTCGATCTCGATATCCGTCGCCGGCCCGCGCACCCCGCCCATCGGCTGATGCAACAGAAACCGCGTATTCGGCATGCAGAACCGCCGTTCCTTGTTCGCCGCCAGATAAATCAGCGCCCCGGCACTCGCCACCCACCCGGTCCCGATCATCCGGATCGGCGATGTCGCATCGACAAACCGGATCACGTCATGGATCGTGTCGCCACTCTCCACATGCCCGCCCGGCGAATTGACGTACACATCGATCGGCGCATCCGCCGCGCCCGAAAGAGCCAGCAGCTGCCCGGTCACCGCCCGCGCGATCCGGTCATGGATCTCGCCGAAAATCAGCACCTTGCGCTGCTTGAACAGCCGGTTCTCCAGCTCCCCGCCAATCGGCTTGGCCTCTTTCTTCTCGGTCTCATTCGGCTCCGTCTCCGGCGCATCCTCTTCATCGGCGCGCGGGGCGATCCAGTTGCGATAGTCGCGTGTCATGCGAAACTCCTGATCTGATCCGCCCTATTCTGATGGATGCGCCCCACGCTGTCGAGACCAGCCCCCCCGGCGTCTTGACACAACCCCCGCCACATGGTGCGACACGTCCAAAGCAGACCTCACGACTGTGGCATTTATGTCGCTTACCGCCGGGCCTGCCGACATAATATGCGTGACCCGTGCTGCACGAAGGGATGGAATGAATGCGCCTCGCTGTACTGAAAGAGCGCCTGCCGGGTGAAACCCGCGTCGCCGCGGTGCCCGATTCGGTCAAAAAACTCACCGCCCTCGGCATCGAGGTCGTCATCGAATCCGGTGCCGGCACCGCCGCCGCCATCTCCGATGCCGCCCTGCGCGAAGCCGGTGCCGAAATCGTGCCGGATGCCGCAACCGCTCTCACCGGCGCCGGCATCGTCTTCACCGTCCAGCCGCCCGATGAAGCCACCCTCGCGAAAATCCCGCGCGGCGCGCTCCTCATCGGCACCCTCGGCGCCGCCGGCAACCCCGCCCTCGCCCAAACCTACGCCGCCGCCGGCATCGATGCCTGCTCGATGGAACTCCTCCCCCGCATCACCCGCGCCCAGTCGATGGACGTGCTCTCCTCCCAGGCCAACCTCGCCGGCTACCGCGCCGTCATCGAAGGTGCGGAAGCCTTCCCGCGCGGCTTCGCCATGATGATGACCGCCGCCGGCACCGTCCCGCCCGCCCGCGTCTTCGTCGTCGGCGCCGGCGTCGCCGGCCTCCAGGCCATCGCCACCGCCCGCCGCCTCGGCGCCATCGTCTCCGCAACCGATGTCCGCCCCGCCGCCAAGGAGGAAATCAAATCCCTCGGCGCCTCCTTCATCGGCGTCGAAGACGAGGAAAGCAAAGCCCAGACCGGCGCCTACGCCAAGGAAATGAGCGCTGAATTCCGCGCCAAACAAGCCGCCCTCATCGCCGAAACCGTCGCGAAAAACGACATCGTCATCTGCACCGCCCTCGTCATGGGCCGCAAAGCCCCGATCATCGTCACCTCCGAAGCCGTCGCCGCCATGCGCATGGGCAGCGTCATCGTCGATATCGCGGCAGACGCCGGCGGCAATTGCGGCGCGACCACTCCCGGCGAACGCACCGTCACCGAAAACGGCGTCACCATCCTCGGCTACCGCAACTGGCCCTCCCGCATCGGCGTCGCCGCCAGCACCCTCTACGCCCGCAACCTGCTCACCTTCCTCACCAATTTCTGGGACAAGGACAGCAAAACCCCGAAACTCCCGCCGGAGGACGACATCGTCAAAGGCGTCCTCCTCACCCGGGGCGGCACCGTGGTCCATCCCAATTTCGTGCAGCAGGCCGCCGCATAAGCCAGGCAGCCAAGCACTTCTTTTTGTGAACAAAAAGAAGCAAAAAAACTTTATTCAATGAGACCGTGCAGGTGAAACCACCCGTGACCCAGATAAACAAAAGTTTTTTGCTTCTTTTTTACAAAAAAGAAGCCCTTGCTGACCTCGCCTGCCCTCATTCGCTTACCCCGCCCAGGAGCCCACAATGACCCCAGCCGAACTCGCGGGCCAGGCCGCCAACCTCGCCCACAAAGCCTCCATCCTCGCCCAGAACGCCGCCGGTTTCGCCGCACAGGAAGCCGCGCGCGGCCCTCACGGCACCCCGCTGATCGATCTGTTCGCCGTCTTCGTCATGGCCTGCTTCGTCGGCTACTACGTCATCTGGAGCGTCACCCCCGCGCTCCACTCGCCCCTGATGGCCGTCACCAACGCAATCTCCTCGGTGATCATCGTCGGCGCCATGCTCGCCGCCGGCCTCCACGGCGATTTCGCCGCCCACGCCTTCGGCTTCTTCGCCATCATGCTGGTATCGGTGAACATCTTCGGCGGCTTCATGGTCACCGCCCGCATGCTGTCGATGTTCCGTAAAAAGACCAAGTAAGGCGCCCAGAACCATGAATTACGCATCCGATCCGGGCATCACGCTCGCCTACCTCGTCTCCGCCGTCCTGTTCATCCTCGCCCTGCGCGGCCTGTCCAGCCCGGTCACCTCACGGCGCGGCAACCAGCTCGGCATGGCCGGCATGGTCATCGCCATCCTCGCCACCCTCGCCCATCCCGGCATGGAACTCGGCGGCGTCGGCCTCATCGTCATCGCCGTCGCCATCGGCGGCAGCGTCGGCGCACTGGTCGCCAAACGCATTCAAATGACCGCCCTGCCCCAGCTCGTCGCCGCCTTCCACTCGCTGGTCGGCCTCGCCGCCGTCTTCGTCGCCGCCGCCGCCCTCAACGCCCCGCAAAGCTTCGGCATCGGCACCTACCATCATCTCCGCCTCGAAAGCCTGATCGAAATGTCGATCGGCCTCGCCATCGGCGCCATCACCTTCACCGGCTCCATCATCGCCTTCGCCAAACTTCAGGCCCTGATGAAAGGCACACCCATCACCTTCCGCGGCCAGCATTTCCTGAACCTGGCCATCGCCATCCTGATCCTCATCCTGATCATCGCCTTCGTCGCCTCCGGCGGCTCGCAAATCCTCTTCTGGCTGATCGCCCTCGCCGCCCTCACCCTCGGCTTCCTCCTGATCATCCCGATCGGCGGCGCCGACATGCCCGTCGTCGTCTCGATGCTGAACTCCTACTCCGGCTGGGCCGCCGCCGGCATCGGCTTCACCATCAGCAACTACGCCCTCATCATCACCGGCGCACTGGTCGGCTCCTCGGGCGCCATCCTGTCCTACATCATGTGCAAAGGCATGAACCGCTCGATCATCAACGTCCTGCTCGGCGGCTTTGGCACCGATTCCGGCGCGGCCGGCCCCGCCGCCACAATGGGCGACAAAACCGTCAAATCCGGCTCCGCCGAAGACGCCGCCTTCATCATGTCCAACGCCTCGAAAGTCATCATCGTCCCCGGCTACGGCATGGCCGTCGCCCAGGCCCAACACGCCGTCCGCGAAATGGCCGACCTGCTCAAGGAGGAAGGCGTCGAAGTCAAATACGCCATCCACCCCGTCGCCGGCCGCATGCCCGGCCACATGAACGTCCTCCTCGCCGAAGCCAACGTCCCCTACGACGAAGTCTTCGAACTCGAAACCATCAACAACGAATTCTCGACCGCCGACGTCGTCTACGTCATCGGCGCCAACGACGTCACCAACCCCGCCGCCAAAACCAACGCCGCCTCCCCCATCTACGGCATGCCAATCCTCGAAGTGGACAAAGCCAAAACCGTCCTTTTCGTGAAACGCAGCATGGCGAGCGGCTACGCAGGCGTCGATAACGAACTCTTCTTCCGCGACAACACCATGATGCTGTTCGGCGACGCGAAGAAAATGACCGAGGAAATCGCGCAGTCGCTGGGGAAGTAAGTAGAATGAAGGATCAACCAAAGCCCGAAGTTAATATGCAGAATATTGCTGCATTCATTTCTGTGATTTCTTTTCTGACAATTTTTTTATCTTTTTTTTGAAATTTTTTATCGTTACGTCTTACGTCGACGAATTAAATATGCGTTTCTTTGAACCGTACTTGATGAATTCTGGAAATTATGTAGTCCTCAGTGCAGCGGCCATTATTTTCTTTTTTAGTTTACCGGTTTTTTCTGGGGCAGGGTCCGCGATTTGGACTTTAAACTACGCAGACCAAAAAAATAATTCACAACCTTCATCATCCAGTCCATCTTATTCAAAGATAATATTTTATGGAATTATATTAATTTCTTTTTCTTTCTGTTTTACTTTTTTTTTCTACTTTGGTTATGTGTTTTTATCTCTTTTGTTTTGCCTTGCTTCAATACCGGTTATAGCTTTTTGGTTTTCGGGCGTTAACTTAGCGGAACTGTTATTGCCTGATTTCGCAGTTTTAAACCGGCTATGCGTTTATTGTGATCTTAAAGCGAATCAGCCTGATATAAAGAACGTCGATACCGATAGAAATGACTCTATGAAATCCAGAAAAACTTGGTCGGATGTCTGTTCGATTTCTCCCGCATATTTGCAGATTGTTGCAATTTTAGTTCCCTTTATTTTTATTCGGGGATCTAAGATTGGCATGGAGAAAATTAGTTTCTTAAATACTGTCTTCATTTCGATCATAGCTATAATATTACCTTCGTTCATTGCAATCTGGTCGTTTACTTTTACTAAAAAGTATTACCGAGATCATCCTTTAAAAGGGTTACTGTATGGTGTGTCTCCTCCAATAATATTTGTATTTTTTTTCTTGGCTGCTACCTCTAGTTTCTACTCCCAATTCTCTGAGAGAGTGATGTTTGAGTCAAATTTAGGATTCTACCAAATACGATTTTTAGAAAGCCATTATCCATCTAAGAAGAATGATAAAACATTTAGTAAAAACTTTTGTTTATTTGCAATGAATTTAGATCAATACTATATTTTTCCTATTAAAACTATCGAAAATCATGCTAGAACAATCGACAACATATTCTATTCTGTGCGAGCTTCAAATATATCTATCAAAAGCATTATTCATAAAAATAAATTTTCTAGTATGACGCAGATAAGCACTCAAAATTTTTGTCCGCCAGTTTATATCAAAAAAGCAAGCCGTAGGATGGGCCGCACTTAAGTGTCCATCCGGGAACACCTTGAATCTTTGGAGTCACTTGTGATTCCATAGCGGCGGCCCGATTCGCAGGAGCAGCCTGATGTGGACGAACGAAAACCGCGCCCGGTATGATCGCAGCAAGCTGCGCTGTCCGAGCGATTTGACGGAGGACGAGTGAGCGATCATCGGCCCGCTGATCCCGCCCGCCAAGCGTGGCGGCAACAAGCGTACGGTGAATGAGCGGCAGGTGATCAACGGGCTGATGTTCATCCTGAGCAAGCTGTAGGACGGGCCGCACTTTAGGCCCATCGATCCACATCCTTCGACCGCCAAATGCCTCAAAGTGACCCGCTCAACACGCCACATGTCGCGCCATCCACCCCGGCGTCAATGCCCGCAAAAGGTAAGGCACCAATCCGGGCGTCTACGCTTGCGACTTATCCAAACATCGGAGCAATCATATCTTTTCCGCCTTCCGAAATCGCTTTTAATGTGGAAAGGCGAATCGTCCTCTGGCCATTCTTGGCCATGGCTCCTGCTGCGTTCCACGCCAACGATCCCGCTCCATCATAGACAATCTCGGCCTCCTGAGGCGAAACCACGCGCAAAACCACAAGCCGATCACAATCCGCGTACATCGCAATCGAGTGTCCCGCCGTCATCTTGATCTGAACCTCGCGCCCCTCGGAGTCGAGCGCGTCATGGCCCGGTTCCGACATTCCGTACAGCGTCAGCCCGAGCGCCTCTGCCGCCACGACTTCGCCGATCGATCCAACCAAATGACCATCGGGCGTGAATTTTCGCCCCGGATAGGCACGCTCCAATTGCGCAACCGCTTCATAGATTTGCGCCACGGCGGGCGGCAGGGGAATCCTTCGAGTCATATATACCTCGGTTTACCAGAGAGCCGCAGCAAGCTGTAGGATGGGCCGCCCTTCAGGCCCATCGATCTACATCCATCGAACACCAGTTGCCTCAAAGCAACCCCGTGCCCCTGACAATGCCCATAACCCAACTAATGAAAGTTTCTGTGCACCTTTTTTTCAAAAAAGTAGCCCTTCCTTCCCCTCTCTCCACTTTCTCACCCCCCGCCCCCTATGCTTATAGTCCCATGTGACCCAAGCATCTCCCCCTCGTGAAGCCTTGGCCGAAAACTTCAAAGTCATATTTGAAGACTTCCGTCATGCCTGCGAGGCGGACGCCGATCACCATCATCCCGCCATCGTGAAGTTCATGGAATTTCTGTTCCTCCTGCTCGACAGCATCGCCGCCAGCCTCGCCAAAGCCGTCGCGGCCTTATCCAACCCGCTCGCACCAACCCGCGAACAACGGCACGTCCCCAATCCAACACCCGCGAAACCCCGCCGCCAGCGCACCCCCGCGCCGCGCCCGCACGATTCTGGCTGGCTGGACGATCCGTACCCCACAACCCCCATTCCCACCGAACCAACCGAGCCCGATCCCGTCGATCTCACCGCTCGCGCGGCACGCCGAGTCAGTCACGCCCCGAACATCGACCCCAAAACCCGGCCAACCGCCCACCCCTGTTGCGCCCCGCGCCGTCGCCTCAAACCGCCCCGACGAAAATCCTGCCCAACAGGAGCCCAACTCATCACGCCCATTTCGTTACGATATCAAAACAAACACGCTCTCACCCCGCAACGCTGCCCGAAATCACCTGCCGGATTCGCGCCGCCAGCGCGTCCATCGAGAATGGTTTGGTCAGCAGATGCATCCCGGCATCCAGGTGTCCGTGGCTCACCACCGCCGTCTCGGCGTACCCGGTAATGAACAGCACCTTCAGCCCGGGCCGGTTGAGCCGCCCGGCATCCGCCATCTGCCGCCCGTTCATCCCGCCCGGCAATCCCACATCGGTCACCAGCAGGTCGATCCGCGCGGAGGATTGCAGAACCGCCAGCCCCTCCGCCCCGTCGCCCGCCTCGATCGCGCCGTATCCCAGTTCCCGCAACGCCTCGACCACCAGCGCCCGCACCATCGGCTCGTCATCGACCACCAGCACGGTCTCGCCCATCCCGGCCTGCAACGATTCGATCGTCGCCAACACCACCTCGTCCGCCTCGGCATCACCGCGATACCGGGGCAGATACAGGCACACCATCGTCCCCTGGTTCGGCTCGGAATAAATCCGGACCTGCCCGCCCGACTGTCGGGCGAACCCGTAAATCATCGACAACCCGAGCCCGGTCCCCAGCCCGATCGGCTTGGTCGTGAAAAACGGGTCGAACGCGCGGGCAATCACCTCCGGCGTCATCCCGGTGCCGTTATCGCTCACGCACAGCGTCACATAATGCCCCGCCGTGAGTTCGCACGCCTGCGCCGCCCGCTCATCGAGCCGCCGGTTACCGCTCTCCACCGTCAGCCGCCCGCCATCCGGCATCGCATCCCGCGCATTGATGCACAGATTGAGCAACGCATTCTCCAACTGATTCGGATCGCACAAGGTCGGCCACAAATCCGCCGACAAGGCGAATTCCAGCTCGATCCCCGGCCCCACCGTCCGCCGGATCAAATCCTCCATCCCCGCCGCCAGCCGGTTCACATCGGTCGGCTTCGGCGCCAGCGTCTGCCGGCGCGAAAACGCAAGCAACCGATGCGTCAGCGCCGCCGCGCGTTCCGCCGCCCCCTGCGCCCCGGCCAGATACTGCTCCAGCCGGTCATACCGCTGCTGGCTCAGCCGCATCTGCATCAATTCCAGATTGCCCGAAATCCCGGTCAGCAGATTGTTGAAATCATGCGCAATCCCCCCGGTCAACTGCCCGATCGCCTGCATCTTCTGCGACTGGCGCAACTGCTCCTCGACACTCCGCCGTTCGGTCAGATCGAACGCCTCGGCAACCAGCGCGATCACCTCGTCCGCATCGTTGAGCACCGGGCGAATCGAAAAGTCGAAAATCCGCGTCCCCGCCGGCAAAGTCAGCGCAATCTCCTGATTGACCGCCTCACCCCCCGCCGCCACCGCCACCGCCTCGGCGATCAGGTCCGGCATCCCCGGCGTCGCATTGAACCACGGCGTTTCCCACAGCTTGGCGCCCACCACATCGCCAAGCGTCACCCTCGCGAGCATCAGCGCCACCCGGTTCGCCTTGAGCACCGTGCCATCCGGCAGCGTCAGCCCCTGCGCCTGCGAACCCCCGTCGAAAATCGTCCGCAGCCGCGCCTCGGACAATTCCAGCGCCTCCGCCTGTTCCCGCTCGACCGTCACATGCCTTCCGCTCGCGAAAATCGTATCGTCCTCCACCGTCGCCACCCAGGCGATCCACCGATACGACCCATCCTTGTGCAGATAGCGGTTCTCATGAAACGGCAGATACCGCGCACCCACCATCCGCACCCGCGCCTCGCTCATCGCCCGATCGTCGGGATGCACGAAGTCGATAAAATTATGCCCGATCAGGTCCCGCGGGGTCCAGCCGAGCACACTCGTCCAGACATCGTTGACCGCGCGGATCACCCCGTCGGTATCCAGCAGCAACTGCAAATCCTGCGAATGTTTCCACGCCCGGTCCCGCTCGCGCGTCCGCTGCTCGACCTGCTGCTCCAGCGTGGCATTCAGCGCCTCCAGCGCCTGCTGCGCCCGCAACCGCTCGGTCACGAGGCGGGTCCGGTCGGCAACCGTGCGGATGAACTCGATCTCGTCGGCGGTCCAGACATGAACATCGCGCCGGACCACGAAAAACAGCGCGACGAACACGCCCTGCTCGATGATCGGCACATTGACGAACGACCGTATCCCGATCCCGCGCAGCGCCTCGGCATGCGCGCGCGACCTCGCGTCCTTTTCCGTGTCCACGATCACCACGGTCTCGCCACGGTTCAGATCATCGACATAATTGCCGTACTCGCGAAACCGCCGCACCCCCGCAATCGTCGGCACGCCGGGGTCGTGATAATCGAGCAATACCTCGATCGTCTCGCTCGCGGCATCGACCAGCCCATACCCCGCCCGGCACACCCCCAGCGTCCGCGCCAGGATTTCCGCCGCGCAATAGGCGATCTCCTGAATATCGGTCATGTGGCGCAGCCGGTCGCTGAGGTCGAGCAACGCCTCCTGCCGATGCTGCTGCTCACGGATCTCGGTAATGTCCCGCCCGACCGAAACCAGCCGCTCCGGCTTGCCATCCAGCCCCGGCAGGGGCGAAATCACCACATCCCACCATTTCGGCGTGCCCTTGTGGGTGGGGCAGAACCCCTGGAACCGCCCGATCCCGCCGGCCCGCGCCTCGCCCACCGCCGCCATCGCCGCCGCGTGATCCTCGCCCTTCCATACCCGCAGCCACGAACTGCCGAGCACCCGGTCGAGGTCGGAAATCTCCATGCTCTCGATGCCGCCATCGCTGACGAACAGGGTATGGCCATCGAGGTCGAGCACCACGATGCAGTCGCGCGCCGACCGCAGGATGAGCGTATTCAGCCCCCGCGCCTCGCGCAAAGTCGCGTCAGCCGCCCGCTGGTCGGTCCGGTCGCGCAGGATCTTCAGATACCCGATATGCCGGTCCGCCTCGTCGCGCAGCGGCATCATCTCGCCGCTCGCCCAGAAACGGGTGCCGTCCCGGCGGACATGCCAGCGCTCGTCGTTCGCCCGCCCCTCCGCCAGCGCCCGGCGCATCTCGGTCTCGGGGCGGCCGATCTCGCGGTCCTCCTCGGTGAAGATCAGCGAAACATGCGTCCCGGTCGCCTCGTCCGGCGGCCAGCCGAACACTTTCTCGGCGCCAGTATTCCAGTCGATGATCACGCCCTCGGAATCCATCGCCACGATCGCGAAATCGACCGCGCTGCGAAACACCGCGCGATAGACGCCTTCCGCGTCACGACGCATTCCCGATGGTATCCCCTCGGGCCAGTCATCGGGCGAAACGACAGTGTTGGTCAGGGTGTCCATCCTTCGGGCTGAGCGCACGCGACCGGACGTGCTCGACGTCGCGGGAACGGCAGGCCTCGATATACCCTGTCCACCCCCTGCCGTAAACGCCATGTCCGACAAGGCAGGACCGGGAATGACCAACTTGTCATCCCCCGCCCGGCTTGAGCGGGCACGCCGACAGGACCACGTAAACGTGAGGATTCGCAGGAGCCCCGACATGCCAAACTGGATCGTGCTGCGCCGCGACGACGATGGCGTCATCTCGAAGGTCGATGGTCTCTGGGCCGCCGATGATGCGCAGAGCGCCATCACCCGGATGTGCGCGGAGACCGGCAAGAACGATGACGGGCGCTGGGAAGCGGAGCTGCCCGAAGATCAGGAACACGTGATGAACTGGGCGCTCGAAGCGGAATCGCGCGGGCTGCCCGAACATCGTGAGCCGGCCACCACCACATCATCCAGGGAGGATCATCACAATGGCTGACGCCAAACCGTTCGAGGACATCGACCGCGAGGATATCGCCGCGCAAACCGAGGTTCGCGAGGCCGTGGGGATTTTCGACACGCAGGACCAGCTCCAGGCGGCGATCGACGAGCTGCAACTCGCCGGATTCGACCGGTTCGAACTCGGCCTCGTCGATACCGATGCCGCACGTGATGCGCCGGCCCATCATCTGGCCGATGACCCGACCACCCCGCGCAAAAACTATGTCGCCCCGGAATCCTTCGGCGATGCCCAGGGTGGCCTGATCGCCGGCTTCGCAATGCTGCCCGCCATGGGCACCGCCGCGGTGGTCGCAGGAACCGGCGCTGCCGTCGCGGTCACCGCTGCCGCAACGGTCGCCACCGGCGGGGTCGGTGCGCTGGTGGGTGGCGCCCTCGCCTACATGGCGACCCGCAAGCGAGCCGACACTCAGACGACCCAGGAAAACCAGGGCGGCCATCTGCTCTGGGTTCGGGTGCGGACCCCCGGGCACGAGCAGAAAGCCCTCGACATCCTCCGCCGCCACGCCGCCCATCACGTGCACACCCATGACTAGGCTGCGCTAAAGTTCGGCGACCTCGGTAATGCCCTGAATCATTTTCACGGCCTGTGCGAGGCGCGGCGAGACGTTGAAGCCGCCCGGCAAAGCGATATCGAGCCGCGCATTGCTCGGCACCCGGGGCGAGACCAGAACGCGCCCCTTGCCGCGCCCCTCGCGTTCCAGCAACGCCCGCAACGAGGCCACCGCCTCGATCCGGTCGAGTGTGATCCGGATACCGGAACCGGCATTGGCGGCGGCGCGGTCGAGCGGTTCGGCATCGAGCGCGGTGATGCGCAAACTCTCCCCGTCCATCCGCAATTCCACCGTCACCAGCAGCATGGTGCCCTCGGTGAGCACTTCGCGTGAGGTGGCGAGGATCTCCGAGAAAAACGTCACCTCGAATCCGCCGGTCTGGTCGGACAGCATCACCCAGGCCATCCGGGTGCCGCTCCGGGTGGTGCGTTCTTTCCGCCCGACCACGGCGCCTGCGAGTTTGGCGCGGGTGATCCCGGCGCGGCCGGTGGGCTCGATCCGGTTCGAGGGTATCACACCGAGGCGCTTGAGCACGCCAGCATAGGAATCGAGCGGATGGGCGGTGAGGTGAAAGCCGATCGCGTCGGCCTCGAACCCCAGGCGCTCGAATTCCGGCCAATCCGGCGTGTCGGGCAATTGCAGCGGCTCGGGCGCGGCGGCGGTGGCGAACATGCTGATCTGGCCGGAATTGCGGTTATCCGCCTCGGCCTGAGCACGCCTGATCAGGGTTTCGGCCCCGGCCATGACGCGGGCGCGGTTGGGTTCCAACCGGTCGAAGGCGCCCGCCTTGGCCAGTTGTTCGATCTGCGCCTTGTTGAGCGATTTCGGCTCCACCCGTGTCGCGAAATCCGCCAGATCGCGGAACGGGCGGTCGGCCCGGACCCGCGCGACATCCTTCATCGCCCCCTCGCCGACCCGCTTGATCGCGGCCAGCGCATAGCGAATTCCCAATGTCCCGTCCGGTTGGCGCTCGACGGTGAAATCGGCGACTGATGTGTTGATGTCGGGCGGCAGCATCGGGATGCCGAGGCGAACCGCATCCTGTTTCAACGCGGCAAGCTTTTCGTGGTTGGTGTGCGACAGGCTCATGCACGCGGCGATGAAGGCGGCGGGATGGTTGGCGCGCAACCAGGCGGTCTGGTAGGAGAGCAGGGCGTAGGCGGCGGCATGGGATTTGTTGAAGCCGTAATCGGCGAATTTGGCCATCAGGTCGAAGACCTCGATCGCCTTGGCCTCGGTGACGCCTTTGGTTTTCGCGCCATTCACGAAAATCTCGCGCTGCGCGTCCATCTCGGAGCGGATCTTCTTGCCCATCGCGCGGCGCAGCAGATCGGCGGCGCCGAGGCTGTAGCCGCCCATGACCTGCGCGATCTGCATCACCTGTTCCTGATACACGATGACGCCGTAGGTTTCGGCCAGGATTTCGGTAATTGCAGGGTGCAGCGATTCCCACGCCTGACCGTGCTTGCTGGCGCAATAGGCCGGAATATTGGCCATCGGACCCGGGCGGTTGAGGGCGACGGCGGCAATCAGGTCCTCGAACCGGTCCGGTCGCATCTGCTTGAGAACGTCACGGAAACCCTGGGTTTCGAACTGGAATACCCCGCCGGCCTCGGCGCGGGAGAGCATTTCGTAGACTTTTTTGTCGTCGAGCGGGATGCGCGCAAGATCGATCTCGGTGCCGAGCGTGCGCAGGAACTTCACCGCCCGGTCGAGAATCGTCAGCGTGGTCAGGCCCAGAAAATCGAACTTCACCAGCCCGGTCAGCTCGATATATTTCATCGAATACTGGGTGATCAGCGTGTCCGAGCGCGGGTCCTTGTACAGCGGCACCAGATCGGCGAGCGGGCGGTCGCCGATCACCACACCCGCCGCATGGGTGCTCGCATGGCGATACAGCCCTTCGACCTGAAGCGCGATTTCGAGCAGGCGGCGGATCGCATCGTCGGTGTCGCGCATCTCGCGCAGGCGGGGCTCGGCCTCGATCGCCTCGGCCAGCGGGATCGGCTTGGCCGGGTTGTTCGGCGTCGCCTCGGCCACCCGGTTGACCTGGCCGTAAGGCATGCCCAGCACCCGCCCGACATCGCGCACCGCCGCCCGCGCCTGAAGCTTGCCGAAGGTGATGATCTGCGCCACCCGGTCCGCCCCGTATTCGCGCTTGACGTAGTCGATCACCTCGTCGCGCCGCTCCTGACAGAAATCGATATCGAAATCCGGCATCGACACACGCTCGGGATTGAGGAACCGCTCGAACAGCAGGTTGAACGGAATCGGATCGATATCGGTGATCAGCAGACAATAGGCCGCCAGCGACCCCGCGCCGGACCCACGGCCCGGCCCCACCGGAATGCCCTGCGATTTCGCCCACTGGATGAAATCGGCCACGATCAGGAAATAACCCGGAAACCCCATCTGCTCGATGACGTTCAGCTCGAATTCGAGCCGTTCGGCATACCGCGCCGCCGTCGCTCCATCGGCGTCGATCGCGGCGAGCCGGGCGGCCAGACCTTCGCGCGCCATCGCCCGCAACGTCTCGGCCTCGGTGCTGCCGGGGCGGACCTTCGGACAGATCGGCAGCAAGGGCTTGCGGGTGGGTGCGGCGATCGCGCAGCGCCGGGCAATGTGCAGTGTGTTGTCGCAGGCATCCGGCAGATCGGCGAACAGGTCGCGCATCATCCGCGCCGGCTTGAACCAGTGCTCGGTGGTCACCCGGCGACGCTCGGCCTCCGACAGCAACCGGCCTTCGGCGATGCACAGCAGCGCATCATGCGCCTCGTGCATGTCCTGCCTGGCAAAGAAACACTCGTTGGTCGCAACCAGCGGCAAACCCGCCGCCTCCGCCAACTGGATCAACCCCGGCTCGATCGCACGCTCCGCCGGCAAGCCGTGGCGCTCCAACTCGATCGCAATCCGGTCGCCAAACGCATCGCCGAGAGCCGCCAGCAGCGTTTCAGCCTCCGCGCGCTGGCCCTCGCCCAGCATCCGCCCCAACGGCCCGAACCGCCCGCCCGTCAACAGCATCAACCCCGCCTGATGCTGGCGCAATACATCCAGCCCGATCTGCGGACGGTTCATCGCATCCGAATCGAGAAAACTGCGCGACGACAGTTTCGAAAGATTGTCGAACCCCACCGCATCCTTCGCCAGCAACACCAGCGGATCAGGCGGCAGACGCGGCTGATCGGCGCGGGAGAGCGCCACCTGACAGCCAATGACCGGCTGAACCCCCTTGTCCACACATGCCTTGGAAAACTCGATCGCCCCGAACAAATTCGACGTGTCGGTCATCGCAACCGCCGGCATCGACTCCGCCCGGGCCAGCGCCGCAATCTTGTCCGGCTTGATCGCCCCCTCGGACAAGGAATACGCGGAATGAACCCTCAAATGAACGAAATCAGCATGCCCCATCAGGCGAGCGTAGCACGAAATGGACGGGCAGCGGCAAGCAAGGCGAGGGGCTCTGCCCCTCGACCCCGCCAAAGGCGGAGCCTTTGGAATCCACTAGTTTTGGTTGGGGGAGGGCGATCCAGGCAACTGCCGTTCAACGGCACGGCGCATCGCCCTCCCCCAACCAAAACTAAAGGGTTCTAAGGGCTCAGCCCTTAGCGGGGGTCCAGGGGGCAGCGCCCCCTGGCCTTCCTCACCGCCCGGTCCATTTCGCTTCGATCACGCGGGCGCCGGTGGGGATGGGGGTTTCGCGGGTTTGTTGATCTTCGTTTTTGCGGATGGCGTTGAGCAGGACGAAGAGGACGGCGGTATTGAGCATGCCGGGGGGGATCCATTGGATCATGCCGCCGATGAGCTGGTCCTGGATGGGGGAGATCGAGGGGTAGAGCCGGCCGCAGAGATCGTAGAAATCGTAGTAGTTCACGGTGGAGAGGGCGACGGTGGCGGCGACCAGGATTTGCGGGAACATGACCAGGAATCCGGTGGCCATGCGGAACAGGTAGGAGGTTCCGGCTTCGGCGCGGGGTCGCGGGTCGAGCACCACGAGCCAGAACAGCAGGCCGGAGGCGAGCATGGCGATGTTCATCACCGCGTAGAGGGGTGGGTTGATCATCGAGGCGAAATCGACCGAGGGCAGCAGCCACACGTCGGTTACTGCGATCATGATGATTGCGGCGACGATCGGGTAGCGCAGGAACGCGAGCGGGCGGCGAAGAGCGGGGCGGGTGGTGAGAGCGATGAGTTCGGCGGGGACGCCGCGGGCGAGCGTTTCGCGAGGCCAGGCGAAGGCGATCAGGAACGGGCCGAAGACGCCGAGCGTCATCTGCTGGAGGCGGTTGAGGAAGAACATGTGCTGGGCGGCGTATTCGAAATGGGTCTGGGCCACGATGTAGATGGACGCGACGCCGGTGAAATAGCAGATCCGCCGCCAGAGCCGGGGCATGTCGGCGGGGCCGGTGCGGCGCAGGCCGCGTGCGTACCAGAAGCCGAAGATCAGGGTGAGGCCGAAGATCGGGGCGTTGAAGATGAACGGGGCGATCCAGGGCAGGTCGGCGGGGACGTAGCGGCACGCGAGGTCGATGACGATGCCGGCGAGCACGATCGCGGTGATCGCCCGCCGGTCGGTCTGATCGAAGCGGTAGCGTGGAGCGGTCAAATCGGAACTCCGGCGAGGACGCGGCTGGTGCGGATGGTTTGCAGGGTTTGCACGCGGGTGACGTTGGGGGCGGCGGTGAGTTGTTCGGTCAGGCGGTTTTCGTGGGCGGCGTCACGCGCGACGAATTTCAGCAGGAAGTCGCCGCCGCCGCGGATCATGTGGCATTCGCGCAGTTCCTCCCAGGCGCCGACCTGTTGCTCGAACGCGTCGAGCACGGCCTGGCGCTGGCTGTCGAGCCCGACGATGGCGAAGAACTGGATCTGCCAGCCGAGTTTCTGGGGATCGGTTTCGGCGTGGTAGCCTTTGATCAGGCCGGATTCCTCAAGCCGGCGCACCCGGCGCAGGCAGGGTGGGGGCGAGATGCCGGCGCGGCTGGCGAGTTCGACATTGGTCATCCGGCCGTTTTCCTGCAGTTCGGTGAGGATACGGCGGTCGATTTCGTCGAGTTGCGGCAGGTCGGCGGCACGGCCGGTGTTCGGGGTGGCAGACAAATTTGCAGAGGCCGGAGTGTTCGGCATTCATTTCACCGGTGACAGAGTTAGACGCGTAATATAATTACATATCGCCGGTGAGGGTCGATGTGCAAGGTTGCAGCCTCGCGGCAGGGGTGGGGTTGGTGCTTGTGCGACGCGGCGCAAGCCCGATATGATGGATTTGTGCGACGATTCCGGCAGCTTCCCGCCGCGATCGAAACGAGCGACGAGTGAGGACGATGGCTGAAGCGGGGCAGACGACCGGGGCGCGGGTGTTGATCATCGGTGCCGGACCGGCGGGATATACGGCGGCGATCTATGCGGCGCGGGCGAATCTCGAACCGGTTCTGGTCGCGGGGCTTCAGCCGGGCGGTCAGCTGACCATCACCACGGATGTCGAGAATTATCCCGGCTTCGCGGATGTGATTCAGGGCCCGTGGCTGATGGAGCAAATGGAGGCGCAGGCGCGCCATGTCGGCACGCGGATCGATCACGATATCATTACCTCGGTCGATTTCACGGCGCGGCCGATGCGGGCGGTGGCCGATTCGGGGATGGTTTATCTGGCCGATGCGATCATCATCGCGACGGGGGCGCAGGCGCGCTGGCTCGGCCTGCCGTCGGAGCAGACCTATCAGGGCGCCGGGGTTTCGGCTTGTGCGACCTGCGATGGATTTTTCTATCGGGGCAAGACGGTCGCGGTGGTCGGCGGGGGGAATACCGCCGTCGAGGAGGCGCTGTATCTGACCCATCATGCCAGCAAGGTGACGTTGATCCACCGACGCGCTTCGCTGCGGGCGGAAAAGATACTTCAGGACCGGCTGTTTGCGAATCTGAAGGTCGATGTGATCTGGGATCACGCGGTCGATGAGATCCTCGGGGCGGGCACGCCGCCGGTGGTGACCGGCGCACGGCTGCGCAACACCACGACCGGCGCGTTTCGTGAGATTGCTGTGGACGGCGTGTTTATCGCGATCGGGCACGATCCGGCGACCAAGGTGTTCCGTGGTGCGATCGACATGGATGGCGAAGGCTACATCACCACGGTTCCCGGCAGCACGCGGACCTCGGTGCCCGGTGTGTTCGCCGCCGGGGACGTTCAGGACCGGATTTACCGCCAGGCGGTGACGGCGGCGGGGTCGGGCTGCATGGCCGCGCTGGAAGCCGAGAAATTCCTTGCCGAGCACGCGCAGATCGATCGGCGTGCGGCGTGACAATCATAATGGGGCACACATGCCGCAAAAGGGGAAGCTCATCGTGACAGGCAATCATATGGACTGGGACAAGCTGCGGGTGTTTCACGCAGTGGCGGAAGCCGGCAGCTTCACCCATGCGGGCGATACGCTGAACCTGTCGCAATCGGCGGTGTCCCGCCAGATTTCGGCGCTGGAGGAGGCGCTGGCGGTGCCGCTGTTTCACCGACATGCGCGCGGGCTGATCCTGACCGAGCAGGGCGAGCAGCTCAACCGGACGGTGCGCGAGGTGTTCGCCAAGCTCGCGATGACCGAGGCGCTGCTGGCTGAAAGCAAGGAGCGTCCGGCGGGGCGGTTGAAAGTCACCACCACGCATAGTTTCGGCGTGGCGTGGCTGGCCCCCCGGCTGAAGGGATTTCTCCACCAGTATCCCGATGTCAGCATGACCCTGCTGCTCGACGATGTCGATCTCGACCTTGCGATGCGTGAGGCGGATGTCGCGATCCGGATGCATCCGCCGCGTCAGCCGGACCTTGTGCAACGCTCGCTCGGAGAAATCCGCTGGCAGATTTTCGGCTCCGAGGATTATCTGAAGAGCGCGGGCAGCAAGCCGGAAAAGCCGGAGGATCTCGACCAGCACCGCCTGATCCTGTTCGGTGATCGCAAGCCGCCGGTCAGCGATGTCAACTGGCTGGCCGGGCTCGGGCGGGCCGATACCGCGCCGCCGCGCACCGGGGCGCTGGAAGTGAACTCGTTGCAGGCGATGCTGATCGCGATTCGCAGCGGGCTCGGCATCGGCGCGGTGCCGGAATATCTTGCCGAGGACACGACCGGCATGGTGCGCCTGCTGCCCGACGCGAAAACGCCCAAGATCGACATGTTTTTCGTGTATCCGGAAGAATTGCGCAATTCCAAGCGGGTCGGTGTGTTCCGCGACTTTCTGGTTCAGGAGATCGGCCGCCGCTGAGGTCGCGAAAGCCGTGCGCGTCCCTGATCCGGGGGACGCGCAGACGGGTTATGCGACAATTTCATGGCGGGTTCACATGATGAACCCTTCCATTGTGCTATAGCGAACATACTTGATGAACAGATCGTTCAGGCGATCACAGAATTCGGTGCTTGGCACCGTCCGATATCCGGCTCTTACCGGCCGGATGGGGACCTTCGGGTCCCAACGTCTCCCAGACGTGAAGCCTCCCTGTTGACTTGCCCTGCCGGATTTTTCCGGCGGGGCATTTTTTTATCCCCAGGTGAAGCCGAACCGGATGAGCGGCGCTGCTCTTGTGAGAGCGTATTTAGAAGCACTTGCCGCCACGGACAATCTCAGGCGACGGCTCCGGCAGCAATTCGACGGTCGGTGTTGCAGGCAAGACACGTTTTGATGATCGTCCGCGCGGCGCGATGCATGGTGGAAGCCGAAAGCGCGGGCTGGCCGGCATAGGCGGCGGGCATGTCCGGCAGGCACGGGAGATGGACGAACCCGGCGCGCAAGTTTGGAAATTCGGTGGCCGCGAGGTGCATCAGGCTATAGAAGGCCGCGTTGCAGACATAGGTGCCGGCGGTCTGCGAGATTTCGACCGGAATCCCGGCATCATGGAGGTCGGCCATTGCCGCCTTGATCGGCAGGGTGGAGAAATAGGCGGCGGGTCCTTCGGCGATGACGGGCCGATCGACCGGGGCGTCGCCATTGTTGTCCGGAATTCGCGCGTCGATCACGTTGATCGCCACCCGTTCGAGGCTGATGGCGGCACGTCCGGTTGCGAGGCCGAAAGCGATCACGAGGTCGGGGCGATGCGCGGCGATCACACCGCGGAGCCGCGCCTGCAGGGGAGCGAAGGCGCAGGGCAGGATTTCATGGGCCACCATTGCGCCGACGATCCTGCCGCCGCCGAGGCGGGTGGCAAGGAGGGCGGACGGGTTGATGGTGTCGCCGCCGAACGGTTCGAAGCCGGTGACCAGGACCTGCATGATTCTCCTATAGATGAAGCCGCGCGATCATGCGATGAGGTCGCCATGCGGTGGTATTTCGCGATCGACGAACAGGGCGCGGCGGGCGAGGCGGGGGATCTCGCGAAACTCGCCGTGATCTCAAGCCGCCTCTGCCCGGGGCTGGAGCCGCGGCTGTTGTATCATGGCGCACGCGGCGCGTTGACCGAGTGGATGGACCGGCATGGTGTGATGGTGATCGACGCTGCCCCGCCCTGCCTCGATGCCATGGCAGCGGCGACCGCGCGCGGCACGTTTCGGGCCTACTCGCTCGGCCACTGGCTGCGCCTCGCGATCCCGCTGATCGACCACGATGCCGAGTTCGTCCTCTACACCGATTGCGACATCGCCTTCCTCCGCCCGATCGATTTCGGCGCGATCCGCCCGAACCTGTTCGCCGCCGGACCGGAATTCGCACCGGATCGCTGGGATTATTTCAATTCCGGCGTCATGGTGCTCAATATGGCGGCGATGCGCGCGGTCCAGCACGGTTTCGAAACCGTGATCCGCACCCGGCTCGACGAAGACAACGGCGCGCATTTCGACGATCAGGTGGCGCTCAACGAAGCGTTTGCCGGGCACTGGTCCCGGCTCGACCCCGGCCTCAACGCCAAACCCTACTGGCCGCACGATGCCGGGGCCGGTATCCTGCACTTTCACGGGCCGAAACTCGGCGGCATGGGCGCGATCGCGACCGGCGGCTGGAACTGGGACGACCCGACCGCCGCCCGGATCGGCGCGTTATGCGATGCCTACCCGACCCGGTACGTCGCGTGGCTGTCCGATCTCGCGGAACGGCTGCAGATGATCGATCTCGACACAGCACTCCGCCTCCACCGCCTGGCGGGACAACTTGCCGTTCATGCGCGGTCGGGCGCGCCCCGGACCCACGATCTGTCGTTCATGCGTCCCTGACCGGCTCGACCCCGCGCCGCCCGCCGAGAATCGTCCGCAAATCGCCGCCGGGTGCGGGCTTGGTCGCCATTTCCAGACCGGCCTCGATCGAGGCCAGATGGGCGCGCATCATCGCCGCCGCCGCCGCCGGACGCGGCCCCGACAAGGTCTCGATCAGGCGATCGTGATCGTCGGCCCGGCAGCACACCGCGCCGTCCCGCTGGAACAGGGCGATGATCAGCGAGGAGCGAGCGACCAGATTGGCAATGATGTCGGCCATCACCGGATTGCCCAGGCCCCGGGCGAGTTCGATGTGGAACGCACCGGACTGGCCGATCATCGCCCCCCGGTCATGCGCGCGGGCCGCCGCCGTCTCCGCCGCGCGGCAGGTTCGCAGACGGTGAACCACGCCTTCATCGAGTGCAATGGTCCGCGATGCGATCAACCCGGCCTCGATCAGCCGCCGCGCCTCGAACACCGCCCGGGCCTCTTCGGCGGTCGGGCACGCCACCTGCGCGCCCCGCCCGGGTGGCAGGGCGATCACCCCCTCATGCGCGAGCGCGAGCAGAACCCGGCGGATCCGCATCCGGCTGGTGGCATAGATCGCCGCGAGTTCCTCCTCGGTCAGCCGGGTACCGGGCAGCAGGCGCTGTTCGACGATTGCGGCGTGAATCGCTTGGAAAACAAGAGTTTCCGGCGCGGTCAGCCCGGTCATTGCCCGCAGCGGCGTCGGGCCGGTGGGGTCGAGCCCTTCCGTAATCGGGGCGATATTGTTCACAATCCTGAAGTTTTTTGTTGACAGATATGCATGATCTCATGGACTATGGGGACAAGAAGTTAAGGAAACAATAGCACGACGGCGCCCCGATCCCACGATCCCCACCCGACCCCAAGGGAGCCCGTTATGAGTGACTTCACGATCGCCACCCCGCTCGCCGAACCGCTCTCGGACCGGTTGTACAATGACGATCTCGCTCCCCTGGCACGGTTCGGGACGGACGCGGCAATCGGCCGCACCCAGAACTGGACCTGGTACAATATTTTCGCGTTCTGGATGGCCGATGTCCACAGCGTCGGTGGCTACGTCTTCGCGGCGAGCCTGTTCGCTTCCGGCCTGACCGGCTGGGAAGTGCTGATCAGCCTGCTCGCGGGCATTTCCATCGTGCAGGTTTTCGCCAATCTGCTCGGCAAGATGGGCCAGCAGGCCGGGGTGCCGTATGCCGTGGTCGCGCGGGTCTCGTTCGGCGTGTTCGGTGCCAATATCGCTGCCGTCATCCGCGGGCTGATCGCCGTGGTCTGGTACGGGATCCAGACCTACCTCGCCTCCGGCGCGCTCAACATCCTGATCCTCAAATTCATCCCCGCCAGCTCTGTCCTCGAAAAAACCTCGTTCCTCGGCCTGTCCGAACTCGGCTGGATCAGCTTTCTGGTGGTCTGGGCGTTGCAGGCCGTCGTGTTCTGGCAGGGGATGGAGAGCATCAAGCGCTTCATCGACTGGGCGGGTCCGGCGGTCTATGCCGTGATGCTCGCCCTCGCCGCATGGATCGTGGTCCGCGCCGGGATCGATCACATCAGCTTCAACCTGTCATCCACCGCCCTGCACGGCCCTGCGGTGCTCTGGCAGATGGTTTTGGCGATCGCCCTCGTGGCCGGATATTTCGCCGGCCCCACCCTCAACTTCGCCGATTTCGCCCGCTACTGCCGGACCAATGCGGATGTCCGCAAAGGCAATTTCTGGGGCCTTCCGGTCAACTTCCTGCTGTTCTCGATCGTCACGGTCGTGGTCGTCTCCGGCACCATCCCGGTGTTCGGCCACATGATCACCGATCCGGTCACGACCGTCGGCAAGATCGGCAACACCACGGCCGCCCTGCTCGGCGCGTTCACCTTCGTCACCGCCACGGTCGGCATCAACATCGTGGCCAACTTCGTCTCGCCCGCCTTCGATTTCTCGAACTGCGCCCCGCACCGGATCAGCTTCCGGATGGGCGGCATGATCGCCGCGATCGGCTCGGTGTTCCTGATGCCGTGGAACCTGTTCAACAACCCCGCCGCGATCCACTACACGGTCGACCTCCTCGCCGCTGCGATCGGGCCGCTCTACGGCATCATCCTTGCCGATTTCTATCTGGTGAAAGCCCAGAAAATCAACGTCCCCGCCTTGTTCAGCGACCGGCCCGGCGACCCTTACTGGTATGCCAACGGCTTCAATCCGGCGGCGGTCAAAAGCGTGATCGTCGCGAGCCTGATTGCCATCGCCACCGGTTTCATCCCCGGCGAACTCAAAACCTTCTCGCTGTTCATCGGCGGCATTATCGCGGCTTCCCTCTACGTCGCCCTGTCACGCCGCGCCGCCGCCTGATCGATCATCCGGCGGGCGGGTCCCGCCGGGTCTTTCCACACCAAACCTGAGGTCTTCATGAAACGCATGGTTTTCGCCGCGCGCCTGCTCGGCTGCGCCTCCGTCCTCGTGCCCGCCGCCGCGCAGGCTGCCCTCGCCCCGCCCGCACCGATCGCGCTCGACGGTGGCCCCCTCGGCCCGATCGAAATCAACATCGGCGCGGATGGTTTCGGCTACGCCATGGACAACGTGTTGGCGGCGGTGAGAATCCGCGCATAAACGGCGCGGGATAGTTACCATAGTGAATTGACTTAATGAGTGCGGGGCAGTTTGACACGGTGTGGGAGAGTTGGCGGAGGAGGCAGTGGCAGTGGGTAGCTGTCCCTCTGCTCTGAGGCTGCTGCCGTGCTCGCAGCCGTCAAGGACGCTTCGCGCCGCGCAAGAGCGCGGTGGCCTTCGGCCATCCTTGACCGCCGCTGCGCGCGACAGCGTCGGAATTCGCAGGTCGGGACGACAGGATGGCCGTGCTGATCGAACTACAGGATTGGTGTTGTATCAGTGGCGCTGGCGCTTTCAGGGTGGGCGTCGCGCGCCGGTGTCGTTTTGATCAATCCTGGCAATCCGGCTCGGGCGACGTTGAGGCCGGAGACCTGTCAAGCGCACGAAAGGTGAAACGGAGCGACCGCAACGATGACAGAGGTGATGTCCTGGGGGAGTACTGCTGGTCCAGGGCTTTCGCGAAGCCCCGGCGATTGCCAATCCACGCGAAAGCGCGGTTTCCGGTTGCTTAGCAGGACCATGATCCGTCACGCGGACCGCCCGAGCGCGGTAATGGCGATTTCTCGCCGCATGCATGACACGTCCTCGCGGGGTTGCCTGATAACGTCGGCGAGCTTCTCTTTGCCGTTCACGACGAGCTTCCCGGGCGCAAGTTCGCATGCAGTAGATCTGACCTCGGTCGCACTGTGGGCAGACAAGCACTTGGCACAGACAGCGACTGCAAACGAACATTCTGCAGATTATTCCATCAACGCCTGCGGCCGAGCATGACCTGCTGACGCAATTCACACTGTCTTTGGTCATCTGGTCCAACAACTGCTCACTTCCCCAGCTGATTCAAATCCTCGAACGTTCTGCGTTTCCTGACGGACCTCGTACCCGGCCGATCTGGTTCTCGTGTGATTTAGGCGCCGGGTCCAGGTTGCCGTAAAGGCCGGTCAGTGCCGTCCATTTAAATGGACTCGGCAGCTACGCGCCGTTTATGCGCGGATTCTCACCGCCGCCAACACAACGCCGCCCCCGGCGACAAAAGCAGCGGCTTTCAGTTGCAGAACGCCCTGATCGGCGTCAGCACCACCACGGGCATTCTGCGCGCCACGGTGCGCGTGGGCGCCTATTCCGGCCTCGTGCTCGGCTATCCCCCCGGTTCCGCCACCCCCGGCGGCCAGAACTACCTGCCGTTCAGCGGCCTCTATGCTGGCTACCTCTCGCTGGTGTTCAACAGCCACCTCACCATATCGGCCGGGCAACTCGGCACGCCCGAAGGCTTCGAATCCGCTCAGGATTGGAACAATTACAGCATCTACCACAGCGAAATCGCTTTCGTGGAACCTGCCCAGTCCCGCGGCGTCAACGCCTCGGGCTCCTACGGCGCGTTCAACGGGGTGGTCCAGCTCGATGACGGATATTACACCAGACGCCTGAACTACCTCCAATGGCTGGTCACCTACGTCGCCTCTCCCACCCTGAGCGTGACCCTCAACGGCGCCAGCCACCTCGGCACCACCGGACCCGATGTCACCGGGATCGGCAACCTGCTCTACAACAACTCCTCGCTCTACGGCGGCTGGGTCACCTACACGGGCGGCAATTTCACCGTGACCCCCGAAATCCAGTATGAATACACCGGCCCGATCCACCGTTACGCCCCACAGGCGGAACTGGCAGGGGCCGCCGCCAACTTCACCTCCGCCGTCTTCGCCGATTACGCGTTCGGCAAATCGCCATACTCGCTCGGCGGCTTCATCGAATACGCCACCGAAACACCCGCCCATCGCGACGGCAACGCCGGCGACTATTTCGGCTACGGCCCCGGAACCAACCTGTGGGGCACCGCGATCACCCCGACCTGGCAATTCAAGAACCTGTTCGCCCGCACCGATCTCGCATTCGTCCATATCAACAAAGGCACCGGCGGCATTACAACACAGGTTTCAGCGATTGCCGAGGTGGGGATACTTTACTGATTTGGACGAAGTCAGATTAAAGAAAGCACTTCTTTTTTTGTAAAAAAAGAAGCAAAAAAAACTTTCTATAATTGGGCTATAGCTGTCGAAAACGCAGTTGCGTCAATTCGTGGAAGTTTTTTGCTTCTTTTTTACAAAAAAGAAGCGCTTCCTTCCTCACGCAAACGAAGCCGCCTCGAACCCGTTGGCCACACGCCCGCTCGGCTCGATCAGGTCATACGGGCCGCGCGGGATGAAGCGCCCGGTGCCGGGTTCCGCGGTGACCACGCCGTCGCGCATCACCACGACGCCGCGCCGCAGGGTCATTACCGGCATACCGGTCACGGCGCGGCCCTCGTAGGGGGTATAGTCGATCGCGTGCTGCATCGCTGCGTTGGTAATGATCGAGCGGCGCCCGGCATCCCACAAAACGACGTCGGCATCAGCACCCGGTTCCAGCCGTCCTTTACCGGTCAGGCCGAACAGCCGGGCCGGGTTGGTCGCGGTCACGCGCACGAACTCCGATGCGGTGATCCGGCCGGTGGCCACGCCTTCGCTGAACATCAGCATCATCCGCGCGCCCACGCCGGGCACGCCGTTGGGGATATCGCGGAACGACGCCTCGGCGCCCGCGATCCGTTTGCCGCGGGTTCCCTCGAACCCGTAACCGCTGTGATCGGAGGAGACCACGTCGATAGTGCCGCGCCGGATCTGCGCCCACAGACCCTCGGCGGCATCGGCACCGCGCGGGGCCGGGCTGCACATGAATTTCGCACCCTCGAATCCCGGACGATCCATGTCGCTTTCGGTGAGGGTGAGATATTGCGGGCAGGTTTCCGCCCAGACCTTGACGCCGCGCGCCTGGGCCCGGGCGATTTCCTCGGCGACTTCGCTGCACGAGACATGAAAAATCTGGATCGGCTGGTCAACCAGTTCGGCGAGGGCGATGGCGCGGTAGGTCGCCTCGCGCTCGACCATCACGGGCCGCGACCAGGCATGATATTTCGGCGCGGTCAGGCCCGCCGCAAGCAGCGCCTCGGTCATCCACCCGATCGCCGCGTAATTCTCGCAATGAACCGTCACCAACGCGCCATGGCGCCGCGCCGCCGCCAGAATGCGCAGGAACCCGCGATCGTCCACGTGCAGCGGATCGTAGGTGAGAAACACTTTGAGGCTGCGAATCCCCTCGGCGACCAGGGCGGGAATTTCATCGCGGATCACCTCGTCGGTCGGGTCGGTGATGATCTGGTGGAAGCTGTAATCCATCATCGCGTGCGCGGCGCGGGCGCGATAGTCCGCCAGACTCGGGCCGATCGGGCGTCCCTTGAACTGGGCGGAGAAAGTGATCGCGGTCGTCGTGCCGCCGACGAAGGCCGAGGTGCTGGCCGTGACGAAACTCTCTTCATCCGTCGTGCCATCGCTCCGCAACTGCTCGACATGGCAATGGGTATCGACCCCGCCCGGCATCACCAGCAGGCCCGAAGCATCGATCGTGGCAACCCCGCGCAAGCCGGTGCCGACTGCTGCGATCATCCCTGCGTCGATGCCGATATCGCCACGAAACTGCCCGTCTCCGGTCACCACCGTGCCGCCGGCAATCACAAGCTCATAGTCACTCATAGCCCCGCCTCACCTTCAAAAAACGTCTTTGCTTCTTTGCTGCAAAAAAGAAGCCCTGGTCTTCCCTATGTCGTCCAGTTCCGCGCAAACTCGGTATGCAGCGACAATCCGCCGCACACATATAATGTCTGGCCGGTGACGTAGCTGGCATCGTCCGATGCCAGAAACGCGGCCACGGCAGCGATTTCCGCGGCTTCGGCGGCGCGGCCCATCGGAATATGGCTTTCAACGGCGTGGCGGCGTTCGGCATCGTCGGTCCAGGAGGCGTTCATCGGCGTGATGGTCGCCCCCGGTGCCACCGCATTGACCCGGATGCCGCGCCCCGCGAATTCGAGCGCCAGGGTGCGGGTGATGTTGCCGATCGCGCCTTTGCTGGCCGAGTAGGCGAGAAATCCCGGTTTCGGCACGGTCTGGTGCACGCTGCTGATATTCACGATCGTCCCACGGCGATGTTCGGCCATATGGGCGAGCACGCGGGCGGACAGGTGCGCGACGGCGGTGAGATTGACCGCGATGACCCGGGCGAAGCGCTCCGGATCGAACTGCTCGCTTGATTGCTCGTATTGGATGCCGGCGTTGTTGACCAGAGTATCGAGCCGCCCGGTCAGCGCGATCGCCCGCGCCACCACCGCGTCCATCGCCGCGTGATCGGTGACATCGGCGGGCTCCGCCGCATGCGCCCCTTCCGGATTGATCGCCCGCAGCGCGGCGAGCACGGCGGCGGCATCCCCATCATCCGGGAGGTGGGTGATGGTCACACCCGCTCCCTCCGCCGCGAACCGTTCGGCGATGGCGCGCCCGATACCGGTGGCGCCACCGGTGACGAGGGCGCGTTGGCCGGCAAGGCGGCGGGATGCGGGGTTCGGGGCCATGAAGGTTCACCTCGGTCGGATCGCGAAGGGCCCTGCTTTATTCGAGCCGCGCCGTGTGCTGTCAAATCGGCGGCGGGCTCGCCTTCATCCGCTCCATCGCGAAGCGCGACGAGACGTTTCGTAACGGAATCGCCGCTCATCCGCCAGGCGCCGACGATTTCCGGCATGGCGGCAGGCAGAGCGGGATTTCATACGCCCGCCTGTCCCGCTATGTTTTGCCCAGGAGATGACATGATCCCGATTGCGCTCGATCCTCGTTTTGCCCGTCTCGCGGTTGCCGGTAACGGCCCTCTGGCGCTGCGCCGGTTTCGCGCCCTGCGGGCTGCCGGAGCCGCCGATGCGCTGCTGTTCTCCGATGCGCCGGATGACGAGGCCGTTGTTGAAGCCGGTACCGCGTTGCGCCGCGCCATGCCCGGACCCGATGATCTCGCCGTCCTGCACGTGCTGTGGATCGTGGATCTGCCGCGCGACCGCGCCGAGGCGCTGGCTGCTGCAGCGCGCGCGCGGCACCTGCTGGTCAATGTCGAGGATGTTCCGCCACTGTGCGATTTCCATTCGGTGGCCGAAGTGCGGCGCGGCGACCTGCTGCTGACCATTTCCACCAATGGCCGCGCCCCCGGCCTCGCGGGGGTGATCCGGCGGAATCTCGAATTGCGCTACGGGCCGGAATGGGCCGGGCGCGTCGCCGAGATCGGCGCGCTCCGGGAAGGCTGGCGGCGCGAGGGGGTCACGATGCCGGAAGCCGCCAAACGCATCGCGACCCTCGCCTCCGAGCGGAACTGGCTGTGCGACCGGGTCTGCGATTTCACCACACCACAATCCCAAAGCTGACCCGATGCCCCGCACCGCCCCGCCTGCCCGAACGGCGGCGTCCGGCCCCGATCTGGCAAACCCTCATGCGCCCCTCGTTTGACGGGTGAGCCCGAACCCCGCGATCAGAGCGTGCAGTTGGAGGCGATCGCGTCGGCTGAAATCTGCGCGGCGGCGCGCTTGACCTCGGGGGCCAGCACCGCGAGGCGGGCGCCATCCATCCTCATCGCCGGGGCGGTGACGCTGAGGCTCGCGAACGGGTAGTTGTTGCGGTCGACAATCGGCGCGGCGACGCAGATAATGCCCACCTCGTGCTCCTCGCGGTCGAAAGCGAGGCCCTGGCCGCGAATTTCATCGAAGGCCGCGCGCAGCAGATGGCGCGAGGTGATGGTATGGGGCGTGTGACCGGTCAGCGGAATCGCATCGATGATCGCATCGCGTTCGGGCTGCGGCAGATGCGCGAGGATCGCCTTGCCGACCCCGGTGCAGTGCAATGGCCCCCGCCGGCCGACCGAGGAAAACAGACGCAGGGTTTTCTGGCTCTCGCGCTTGTCGATGTAAATGATTTCATGCCCGTCGCGCACCGCCAGATGCACCGTCTCGTCCGTGCTGCGCCATAGCGTATCGACATGGCGCGACGCGACTGCCTTGAGGTCGATCGATTCCCACGCCCGGTACGCGAGTTCGAGCAGCCCGAGCGCGGGGCGATAGGTGCGATCCGGCGCGGTGCGGATCAGCCCGGCGGTGATCAGTTCCTGAAGCAACCGGTGCAGGCTGGCTTTGGGCAGGCCGGTCCGTTCCAGCAGGACCGAAAAATTGCTGGGCGGTTCGCTCACGCTGACCGCGCGCAACAGAGCGAAGGCCTTGGCAATGCTGGTCGGCAGGTCGGAGATCGGCGTGGTCATCGGCGCAGAGTACGGAGCGGCCACCCTTTGTCAATTCGGAAACCGGTTCCGAACTATGAAAATATCCACCCTTTCGATCGCGGCAGCGGCCCGATATAACCGGTCCATGGATGAACTGGTCGATCAGTTGCGGGCGATTCTCGGGCATGGCGGCGTGCTCGACGCGGCTGGCGATATTGCGCCTTATGGCACGGATTGGCGCGGCCTGTTCGATCATCGCCCCCGTGCCGTGGTCCGGCCCGCCGACACCGCCGGGGTCGCTGCCGCCGTGCGCCTCTGCGCTGCATCGGGGGTCGCCATCGTGCCGCAGGGCGGCAACACCTCGATGGTGGGAGGCGCGGTGCCCGGCACGGCAGGCAGCCAGATCGTGCTGTCGCTCGCCCGGATGAATGCGATCCGCACGATCGATCGTTCCGGTCTGACGCTGGAGATCGAAGCGGGGGTCACGCTTCGCGCCGCGCAACTCGCGGCGGAAGCGGCAGGCGCATTCCTGCCGCTCTCGATCAGTGCCGAAGGCTCGGCCCAGATCGGCGGCGTGATCTCGACCAATGCGGGGGGCAACAACACGCTCCGGTTCGGCAACACCCGCGACCTCGTATTGGGGCTGGAGGTGGTGCTGCCGGACGGGCGGATCTGGAACGGGCTGCGCCGCCTGCGCAAGGACAATACCGGCTACGCGCTCCGCCATCTGTTCGCCGGCGCGGAAGGCACCCTCGGCATCATCACCGCCGCCGTCCTGCGGCTGGCCCCGATGCCGCGCAGCCGGATCGCCTGTTTCTGCGGCCTGCCGAGCATCGGGGCCGTGCTCGACCTGTATCGCCGCCTTCGCGACGAAGACGAAGCCGCGCTCTACGCTTTCGAATATATTTCCGGCACTGCGCTCGACCTCGCCTTGCGCCATCTTCCAGGCGCACGGCTGCCGCTCGAACGGGCCGCCGCGCATTATGTCCTGGTCGAACTCGCCACCACCCGCCGCGCCGGCGATCTCGGCGCCACGCTCGAAACCGTTCTCGGCGAAGCGCTCGACGCCGGGAGCCTCGATGATGCCGCGATCGCGAACTCCGAAGCCCAGCGCCTCGCCTTCTGGTCGCTGCGCGAGCACATGGCGGACGCCCAGAAACGTGCGGGGGCTTCGATCAAGAACGATGTTTCGGTGCCGGTCGCGGCGGTCCCTGCCCTGCTCGCGCGTGCCGCCGACATGCTGGCGCAGCACTACCCCGGCGCCCGCATGGCCGCATTCGGCCATATCGGCGACGGCAACATCCATCTCAACGTCATCCAGCCCGAAGGTGCCGACCCTGCCCGGTTCGAGGCGCAGGGGGATGAGTTGATGGAACGCGTCAACACCATCATCGCGGATCTCGGCGGCAGTTTTTCCGCCGAGCATGGCATCGGCCTGCTCAAGCGCCATGCCTTCGCCACCTGGCGCGGCGAGGTGGAACGCGATGTGATGCTGCGGATCAAAGCCGCCATCGATCCCGCCGCGATCATGAACCCGGGCAAGATCTTCGAACCATAGTGGCTACGTTCAGGCGGTGATGAAAGCGGCCTCCGTCACGCGCCCGGCCGCATCGAAGCGGCAGCTTGCCCGCTGATGCCCGCCCGACCGGAGCGACAGCACATCGACGACATCGAACCGCATGACCGCAACGGTGAAGTGAATGATCGCCGCCGCTTCCGCGAGGCGATCCGCCCGATCCGCCGCCACTGCCGCGCCGGGCACGGCGGCAGTGCGATAAATCTCCCGTCCGGACGGGCCCAGATTTTGCCACGCGGCCTCGGCGACCGCGTCCCCGGTGTGCAGCGCCACGAGCCCTTCGGCCCGGATCTGCAGGCGATCCACCGCGGCATAAGCCAGCATCGCTGCGCGCGGATCGGCCGCGAGTTCGGCGCATTTCGCCGAGCGCCGATCGGTATGGAACCTGATTTCGCCCGGTGCGCAGTCACGCAGCACCACCGATCGTGCGCGCGGCAACCCCGAGGGGGCGACGCTCGACAGCCCGATGACATGGAACGGGCTCCGCCGGTCGGTCACCCCGGTTTCGAGGCGGCGCAACGCATGTTCGATGAAGACGGCGGGATCGGTCGGAGCGGCGGGCAGGTCCATGCCGACCGACATGGTCGGCCTGCCCGATCCGGCAACCCTGCCTCACGCAAAACGGGCAGGGAATGACCCTGCCCGTCTGCGCGTAGTCAACCGGCGCCGAAGCGGATCGTCAGTCCGCGGCGTAAAGCTCCGGCTCGCCGGCGAGAATGGTCGCCTTCGCTTCCTCGGGATCGAGAATGCCCGAATTGGTTGCGATCAACAGGATGACGATGCTGAACACGATCAGAATGATCGAGGCCGTCACCTGTCCCAGCACGCCGGAGCCGCCGGTGAGAGCCTTCGGCCCCAGCGCGGTTATCAGCCAGAGCCCGAAAAAGTAAGGTGCGAGCCACCATGCACCGCGCCAGTGCAGGTTGGCGATCCCGACCCCGGCGGCGGCCTCGTAAACAAGATAGACCACGGTGAAGGCCAGGATGAGTTCGAACAGGAAGGTATCGGTCGCGGTCCCGCTCCAGAAGATGATGAAGTTCGAGATAATGAAGGCGAGCGAGCCGATGATGTTGCCCCCCGCGAGTAGATAGGGGCGTTTGTAACGCGACGGCGGCATGGTCTTGCGCAACGTCATCATCACCACCGGTCCGGTGCCGTAGGACAGCACCGTGGCCGAGGAAATGAACGTCACGATCCCCTGCCACGAGGGAAACGGCACCAGGAACAGCAGGCCGACCAGAAAGGTCACCGCCACCCCCACGATCGGTACGCCCGCCACGGAGAGTTTGGCAAAAGTGTCACCGCCGATCAGCCCTTCCTTGCCGGTGGCGTAGAGCACCCGCGAGGTCGTGGTGAAATAGATGATGCCGGTGCCCGAAGGCGAGATGAACGCATCGATGTAGAGCAGCACGGCGAGCCACCCCATGCCGATCAGCGAGGCGAGCTCGGCGAACGGCCCGAACGCGCCCTTGAAGTTCACATGGCCCCAGCCCTTGGCGATATCGGACGGGTTGAGCGCCCCGATGAACGAGACCTGCAGGCCGACATAAATGACCAGCCCGATCATCACCGACCCGATGATCGCGATCGGCAGGTTGCGTTTCGGATTGCTGGATTCCCCCGCGAGTTCCACCGCCTGGCGAAACCCGAGATACGAGAACACGATGCCCGAGGTGGCCACCGCCGAGAAAATGCCCGAGGCGCCGGCCGGCGCAAAACCCTGCGCACTGAAATTGGAGCTGTGGAAGCCGAACAGCAGGAACACAAGGATGGTCAGGACCGGAATCGCCAGTTTCCACCAGGTCAGCGCGCTGTTGATCGCCAGCACGGTCTTGATCGCCAGCATGTTCACCACGGCAAAAATCGCAAGCAGTGCCGCTGATACGATGAAGCCTGTGGTCGTCAGCACCCCGGCCTTGTCCACCAGACCGCTGATATAGTTGCTGGCATAGGTGATCACCGCGGAGGCTTCCGCCGGTGCCACCGAGGCATAGCCGAGAAACACGACGAAACTCAAAATCGTCGCCATCAGACTGCCGTGGGAGAGTTTGGGAAACGCGATCACCGCGCCCGCACGCGGAAACGCGGTGGCGAGTTCGGCGTACACGAAGGACAGCAGCAACACGGCGACGCCGCCGATCATCCAGGCGATGATCGCGGAAGGTCCGGCGATTTTTGCCGCCGTGAGCGGCCCGAGCAGCCACCCCGACCCGATGATCCCGCCGAGGCTGGCAAACAACAGCCCGATCACGCCGGCATCGCGTTTCAATTTGATTCCAGCACCTTCAGCCATCAACAAGACCCCTGTATTTGTTTATCCCTCGACGTTAACGCATTTTTAATCCCGATGGAAAGATAATAAATGACAGCCATGTGAGCGAAGGTCTTTACGAATCGTATCATTTTGGTTTTGCAACGTAATGGTCGATCCGCTTGTTTCCATCCGGGGCGCGGACCATCTGCACGACGCGCCATTTCCGGCCCAGCAGATCGAGGACCTCACTCATGGATGAAGACGAAGTCAAAGGCACCGCCAAGGATATCGGCGGCAAAATCAAGGACGGTATCGGCGGCCTGACCGGCGATGAATCGCTCCAGGCCGAAGGCAAGACCGACCAGCTCGCCGGCAAAGCCCAGAAGCTCTACGGCTCGGCGAAAGACGCGGTCAGCGACGCCGCAGAGTCAGCCAAGGAAGCCGTGGGCAACGCAGCCGGAGCGGCGAGCGAGGCTTTCAGCCAACCCAAATCGCATTATCAGCCGACCGGTAACTCCTACGTCGACGAATCGATGCTCGGTCGCACCACCGCAATGGTCAAGGAACAGCCGATCCTCGCTCTGCTCGGCACCGCGCTCGTCGGCTACGCGACGGCCTACCTGCTCCATGGCCGCAGCCGCCGCTGAACCTCGAACGGTGGGGCGCGGTCCGGCAGCACGATCAGCAGGATCGAGGCCAGCAAAACCGCCAACCCCACCGCATCCGAGCCGGTGAACGCCTCGCCGAGCACCGCGACGCCCGCAAGCGTCGCGGTTGCCGGCAGCAGCGCGGTGAACGCCCCGGCCACTCCGGCTTTCACCGTCTTCATGCCGTGATACCACAGCAGCAGCGCCAACAGGCTCGCGGTCAGGCTGTGCACCACCAGCAGGCCGACCACTGCGAACGTCAAGCGCGCCTCGGGAAACTGCCCGAGCGCGATCGGCAGGCAGAGCACGGCGCTTGCCGCCTGCATCCAGAATGTCGCCTGCATGATCGGCAACGATCCCGCCGCGCGCCGCGCCAGCAGCGCATACACCGCCTCGCCGCACACCGCCCCGAACACCAGACCATCGCCGGTCAGGCTGAACCCGCCACCCCCATGCGCGAGGGCGGCGATCCCGAGCGCCGCCAGTCCCACCGCCAGCCATTGGCGCGGCATCAACCGTTCGCCGAGCCCGATTGCCGCACCAAGCGCGATCACGCTCGGCAAGGTCGCCAGCACCAGCCCCGCCTGCACGGCACCGGTACGCTGCAGTCCGGCCAATAACAGAATGTTATAGGCCAGCGTGCCGAACGCCGCCTGAAGCATAAGATTGCCGAGCACGCGGCGCGGCGGCAGGCGGCGCACCCGCGCGAACGGCGCGATCAGCACCGCCGCCAGCCCCGAGCGCAGGAACAGGATCACGAAAATAGGCAGATGTTCCGCAAGGATTTTGAGAATGACCACATTCGCGCCCACCATCGCCATCGAGGCGGCGAGCGCGGCGTAGGCCGCGATCATGCCTCGGATCGATACGGGGATTGTTCACCGAGCATGGCCATCTCATCGACGATGGCCGGGCGTTCCGCCTCCAGAAAATCACCGACCGCATCGCGCAGGCCGGGATGCGCCAGCCAGTGCGCCGAATAGGTCCGGCTCGGCAGGTAGCCGCGCTGGATCTTGTGCTGCCCTTGCGCACCCGCCTCGACCCGCGCTAGCCCCAGCCCGATCGCGAACTCGATCGCCTGATAATAGCAGAGTTCGAAATGCAGGAACGGCACATCCTCGGTCGCGCCCCAGTTGCGGCCATAGAGCGCATCGGCGCCAAGCAGGTTGAGTGCCCCCGCAATCGGCTTGCCGCCACGGAACGCCATCACCACCACCACCGCATCCCCCAGCCGCTGCCCGAGCAAGGCGAAAAAACTCTCGGTGAGATAAGCCCCGCCCCATTTCCGGTCCACGGTGGAGAGATAGAACCGATGGAACGCCGCCCACTCGCGCCGGCCCATCTCGCTGCCGCGCAGCGCGCGGATTTCGAGCCCCTCCTGCGCCTCGCGCCGCTCGCGGCGGATCGCCTTGCGCTTGCGCGATGACAGCGCGGCGAGAAACCCCTCGAAATCGGCATAGCCCCGATTATGCCAGTGATATTGCACGCCCATCCGCTGCAGCCACCCCGCCCGGCCCAGCGCGTGCCACTCCGCCTCGGTGCAGAATGTCGCGTGGACCGAGGAGCATTTGAGTTCCGCCATCGCGACCTTGAGCGCATCGCCCAGCGTGGCGACATCCAGCCCCGGCGCGGTGAGCAGGCGCGGCCCCGGCACCGGGCTGAACGGCGCCGCGACCTGCAATTTGGGATAATACCGCCCGCCCGCCCGCTCCAGCGCATTGGCCCAGGCATGGTCGAACACATACTCGCCGTAGGAATGCGCCTTGGCATAGGTCGGGGCCGCCGCAACCACCCGGCCCGCGCCGTCGCGCAGCACCGCATGATACGGATACCATCCGCTCCGGCCGCCGACCGACCCGCTATCCTCCATCGCCGCCAGAAACCCGTGGCTGACGAACGGATTGCCCCCGCCGGCAAGCGAATCCCAGTCCGCCGCCGCGACATCGTGGATGCTCTGGTGCAGCGTCATCGTCAGGTCGCGCTCGGTGCCGTCCATCCTCCCAATATGCAGCGACCACGGGCTCTGCATAGCGGCTTGGCAAAAAATAGTGTCCGCACGGATTTCCTGAAATTTTCAATCGTTCGCGGTGGGCGGGATAACTCAATCGATCAGGCGTTGCGCCACGCCCCGGTGCGCTGCAAAACATGCCGCAAGGAGTACCAGCATGGCCGACCACACCGCCCCGATCGCGCACGACACCGCCGAACACCGCCTCGCCGATTACCGGCCTCCGGCGTTCCTGGTCGATACCGTCGATCTGATCTTCGACCTCGATCCGGCTGCCACGCGCGTCCGCGCCACCATCGCCCTCCGCCGCAATCCCGCTCATGGCGACCCCGCCGCCCCGCTGGTGCTCGACGGCGAGGACCTCACGCTGGAGAGCGTCGCGATCGACGGCGAACCCTGCCCCGAGGCCCAACTCACCATCGCGGATCACATGCTCACGCTCACCGGCGTGCCGGATGATTTCACCCTCGACACCACCGTGACCATCGCACCCGATCGCAACACCGAGCTCTCCGGCCTCTACGTGTCGGGCGGCGATTTCTTCACCCAGTGCGAGGCCGAAGGCTTCCGCCGCATCACCTTCTTCCCCGACCGCCCGGACGTGATGGCCCGCTACAGCGCCACATTGATCGCCGATGCCGCGCGCTACCCGGTCCTGCTCTCCAACGGCAATCCGGTCGATCGCGGCACCAATCCGGATGGGCGGCACTGGGTCAAATGGGTCGATCCCCACCCGAAACCCTCCTATCTGTTCGCCCTCGTCGCGGGCGACCTCGAATCGGTGCACGACACCTTCACCACCGCCTCCGGCCGCACGGTCGCCCTCGGCATCTATGTCCGGCGCGGCGATGAAGACCGCGTCGCCCACGCGATGGAGTGCCTGAAACGTTCAATGCGCTGGGACGAGACCGCTTTCGGCCTCGAATACGACCTCGACATCTTCAACATCGCCGCCGTTTCCGATTTCAACATGGGGGCGATGGAAAACAAGGGCCTCAACATCTTCAACACCTCCCTCGTTCTCGCCCGCCCCGATACCGCGACCGATTCCGACTACCAGCGGATCGACCGCGTCATCGCCCATGAATATTTCCATAACTGGACCGGCGACCGCATCACCTGCCGCGACTGGTTCCAGCTCTCGCTCAAGGAGGGCCTCACCGTCTTCCGCGATCAGGAATACGGGGCCGACACCACCGAAGCGAGCCTGTCGCGGATCGATGACGTCAAGATGCTCCGCTTCCGCCAGTTCCCCGAGGATGCCGGCCCGCTCGCCCACCCGGTCCGTCCGCCCGCCTATCGCAAGATCGACAATTTCTACACCGCGACCGTCTATGAAAAAGGTGCCGAAGTCGTCCGGATGATCCGCACCATCATCGGGCGCGAGGCCTTCCGCCGCGGGATCGACATCTATTTCGAACGCCACGACAACACCGCCGCGACGATCGAGGATTTCGTCGCCGCGATGCATGCGGCCTCAGGCTTCGACTTCACCGGTTTCATGCGCTGGTACGACCAGTCCGGCACCCCGAACCTGTCCTTTGAGGGACGCTACGACGCCGCAGCGCGCCAATACCACCTGACCCTCCGCCAGAGCCTGCCGCCCACCACCAACCAGCCCGCCAGCACCCCCTTCGTCATCCCGGTCGCCATGGGCCTGCTCGGCCCGAACGGCGATGAAACCCCGACCCGCCTGCACGGCGAAGCCGAACCCGTCATGGGCACGAGGCTCCTGATGCTCGACGCCGCCGAAGCCCGCTTCACCTTCACGGATGTCGCCGCAGAACCCACGCCCTCGCTCCTGCGCGGTTTTTCCGCCCCGGTCCGCCTCACCGGCTACAGCCGCGCCCAGCTCGCCACCCTCGCCGCCCACGACACCGACGGGTTCAACCGCTGGGAGGCCGGGCACGAACACGCCACGCAGATCCTGCTCGATGCCATCGCCGGAGAACAGCGCGGCGAGAGCTTCACCCTCGATTCCGGCCTGCGCGAGGCGATGAGCGCCGCCCTCGGCCTCGCCGACACCAACCCCGCCCTCGCCGCCCGGATGCTGACCTTGCCCAGCGCCGAAGACCTCGCCGCCCGGATGGCCATCGTCGATCCCGATGCGATCCACGCGGTCCAGACCGCAACCCGCGCCGCGATCGGCCAGGCCATGATCGAACGCTTCCGCGCCACCTACGCCCGGACCGGCACGACCGGCAGCTTCAGCACCGACCCCGCCAGCGTCGGGCGCCGCGCGCTGCACAACATCACCCTCGCCTACCTGATGGCCGCCGATCCCGCCACCGGCATCACCCTCGCCCTCGAACAAACCCGCGCCGCCCCCACCATGACCGAGGTTCTCGCCGCCCTTGCCTTGCTCGCGGATACCGCAACCCCCGAACGCGACGATGCCCTGGCCGCCTTCCACGCCAAATGGCGCGACGACGCTCTGGTCACCGATAAATGGTTCCGCATCCAGGCCTTGTCGACCGCGCCGGACGCGATCGAACGCATCGAAGCCCTCAGCCACCACCAGGATTTCGACCTCAAAAACCCCAACCGCGTCCGCGCTCTGGTCGGCGCCTTCGGCATGGCCAATCCCCTGCGCTTCCACGCCGCCAACGGCGCAGGCTACGATTTCGTCGCCCGCATGATCCTCGCGATCGATCAGGTCAACCGCCAGATCGCCGCCCGCACCGTCGAAGTCTTCGCTGGCTGGCAACGCTACGACCCTGCCCGTCAGGACAAGATGCGTGCCGCCCTGGACCGGATTCTGGCTGCGAACACACTCTCGCCCAACGCCCGCGAAATGGCGACACGCGCACGCCATGGGTAAGGCAAATCTGAGAATTTAAAAGTAAACAAGGACTTCTTTTTTGTAAAAAAGAAGCAAAAAACTTTTGTTGGTTTGGGTCTGGGGTGTTTTCAGCAGTGAAAGCCCAGAAGATCAGAAGTTTTTTTGCTTCTTTTTTTACAAAAAAAGAAGTGCTTCCTTCCTCACCGCGCCGTCATGCACGAAGACGCCCCGAACACGCAGAACTGCGCGCAATACGGATGATCGAGCCGCACCGGCCGCATCGCCTCGGCCAGCGTGCGCCCCAATGAAAACCGCTCCTCTTCGGGCAACAAAGTGCAGGCCACGATCGTCGCCGCCGTCTCGCCCCGCCGCTGCACCGCCATGCGCGCGGTCCGGCACATTGCATCCGCGCCGTGCGCCCGCAGCGCCCGCCACGCGGCGGCGCTCACCCCCGGCACACTATGATCGCGGCTCATCTCTGCGAACAGAACCAATTGCGCCGGGTCGACGGCCTCGATCGCAAATCCTTCCCGCGCAAACAAAGCGGCAAACCCTTCCCGAGTGGTCAGTTCATCCTCGACCGCCGGATCGAACCGCGCCGCCACCGAGGGCTTGAACCCCGCTTCAACGAGCGCGCGCACACCCGCGATGGCCGGCGCCCACGCCCCCTTGCCGCGCAACGCCTCATGCCCCGACGCGGTGAAATGATCGAGCGATACCCGCACTTGCAACCGTGATCCGCACTCCTCACGCAAGGCGATCAGCGCGGCCATATGCCGCTGCATCGGTCGCATCGCATTGGTCAGCACCAGCACGTCGTAACCACCCGCCAGCGCCGACCCGATGATCGCCATGATCGCCGGGTTCATGAACGGCTCGCCCCCGGTCAGCCCGATCGTGCGCAATGCGGGATGATCGCGTCGTGCCTCGTCGAGCAGGGTCTGGAATGGGGCCAATCCGAAATAGGCCAGGCGGTCATTGGTCGGGCTGCTCTCGATGTAGCATCCCGCGCAGGTGAGGTTGCATAAGGTCCCGGTATTGACCCACAGCGTCTCCAGCGCATCGGGGGCCACTACGGCATCGGTCTCCGCCATCGCCGTATCCGGCACCGCCCCCGGCAGATCGACGCGATCGCTGCGCCGCGCCATCGCGGTCGCCGCGCGTTCGGGCAGCGGCAGGATGTCGAGGCTGGGCCAGATCCCGGTTTCGATCGCCGTGGCGTAATCATCCGGCAGCCCGGCCACGCGCATCGCCTCGGCGGCAGCGCGGTGATCATAGGCGAGCGGATAGGTCTCGATCCGCAACCCATCGCCCTGCGGCGTCAGCACCGAATACCAGCCGCGCGGCGTCCCATCATTCGCCGGCAGGCCGATCGCTCCGGCATTATGCCAGATCCGCCCGCCAATCCCGCGCGTGAACCCCAACCCGCAATGTCCCGCGATCACCCCATCCACCGGTGCCACGGCATCGAACTCCGCCGCGAACACCGCATCGGGATCGGAGGCGAAGATGAAGCGGTTGATCCGGCTCGGCGCGCCATGAACCACCGCGAAGCGCCGCCCTGCGATCAGCAGATCGACCCGTCGCGGCAGTTGCGCCATCCAGCGCCGCGCATCACCGTCGATCCGGGCGCGCGCGAACCCGAACCAGGCCGAAGCAGCGGTATCGCACGCCGATCCGGGCGCGAAGCCGCAGCCGCAATCCGGCGCATCAGCCGCGAGCTGCTCCTCGCAATTGCCCATCACCGTAACAACGCCCCGCGCCCGGATCAGCTCGACGCAGGCTTGGGGATCGGCCCCATAAGCAACCACATCGCCAGTGCAGATCATCCGCCCGGCCGGAATCCCGTGGTCCGCCGCAGCGGCGAACACCGCGCGCGTCGCCGGTAAATTGCTGTAGGGGCCGCCGAATAACAGCACCGGCCCATCCACCGCGTCCAGAACCGCGTCAGCCATTCTGCACGACGCCATCGATCAGCTCCAGCCCGAGCCCGCGTGCCTCGACCCCGCCGCCCCATCGCCAGATCAGGATCGCAATCGCCCCCAGCGTCCAGAACCCCGCCAGCATGATCAGGGCCGCCTGCATGCTGCGGGCTCCGACATACCCGACCAGAAACGGCGACATCGCCGCCCCGATCCGCCCGATCGCGACCGACGCGCCGATCCCGGTCGAGCGCAGCGGGGTCGGAAACAATTCGGAAAATGTCGGATAGGCCGCAATCCAGCTGCCGGTCGCCAGCAGATTGACCAGCGCGAACCCCACCATGATCGCCCCCGCGCCCAATCCGGTGATCGCGGCGAACCCGACCAGTCCCGCCGCCGTGGCGAGGTAGAATCCGGCCACGGTCACGCTCCGGCCCAACCGATCGAGCAGGAAGGCCGCCGCGAACCCGCCGATCAGCGCGCCCACGCTGCCGACCAGATAGAAGACCGGCAACCGGTCTGCCGGCAGATCGAGCGCCGGCAGCACCACGATCGGCAGAAACGCGAACAACCCGTAATACCCTGACGCTTCCGCGAAATCTAGCAACGCGCCGAGCGCAAGGCGGCCCGGATAATCGCGCACCAGCGTCGCGAACTGACCGGCCTCGCGCCGGACCCGATGATGCAAAGGTGCGACCATTGCCGGGCGGATATCGGTCAGCCCGGCCTCGATCCCCGCGATCACCGTCCGCGCTTCATCGCCCCGCCCCGCCGCGATCAGCCAGCGCGGGCTTTCCGGCAGATACCGCCGGAACCACGCCGCCGAGAGCGCGATCATCCCCCCGAGGCCGAACACCACCCGCCAGCCGATATCCGGCGGCAAAGCCGACAGCACCAGCCACGCCAGCACCGCCGCAGCGAAACTTCCCACCGGCCAGAAATTGAGCACGAGCGCCGAAGCCCGCCCCCGTGATTTGCGCGGCATCAATTCCGCGATCGCCGCATTGATGGCGGAATACTCCGCCCCAACCCCGATCCCCGCGATCAGCCGCAGCGCGATCAGGCTGGCGAAATCGGGCGCGAACGCGGTCGCCAGCGTTGCCACCCCGTAAAGCACGAGGCTCGCCAGAAACACCCGCCGCCGGCCAAACCGGTCGGAAAGCAGCCCGAACCCGCTCGCCCCCAGCATCAACCCGGCAAACCACGCCGCGAGGATGAACGACATCGCATAGGCGCCGAGCCCGAAATGCTGGCGCAGCGCCCCCAGCACATTGCCGATCAGCGTGACCTCGAACGCATCGAGCGCCCAGCCCAGCCCGAACAGCAGGACCACCACGGTATGAAACCGGTTCCATCGCAATTCGGACAGGGTTTCGAGCAGGTCCCGATCGGAGCGCGGATCGGATGGCGCAGCGTTCATGCGTGACGTCTCCTGAGCGCGAAACGATCCGACCTGCCGGATGGCAAAGCGGCTTCCCGACTGGTAGATGAAGGGATCGCGAATATATCATGTCACAATCGTTTTCAGGAAGGACCCGTCCATGAACCACGACAAAGCTGACCGCAAAGCGGGCCACCGCGCGGGTACCCGCAATCTGTCCCGTTCCGCCCTGATGCTCGGCTCTGCCGTCGCCATCGCCGGGATGGTCGCCGCCGCGCCCGCCGAAGCCGCAACGAGTTCCAATCCCTGCGCGGGCATGGACATGGGCACGCCGGCGAAAACCCCGTGCAAACCGGCACACGGCAAAAGCCAGATGAGCGGCGCGATGAAAAAATCCCCGGTCCGCGCCTCGAAAACCGGTAAATCGGCGGGCAAGACCGCGCATCCCTGCGCCGCCAACTGAGGCATGGAGGCAGCGCGATCCCCAGCGCGGCAACTCGCGGCAGCGGCCCGGCTGGTCACCGCGCTGCGCCGCCTGGAGGATCGCGGCAGCAATCTCGCCGCCAATTTCATCAGGGGCCGGAGATTCATCGCCGAGGCCCACTATCCGGCTCCGGACGTGTTCGATTCCGCTTCCGGCTGCCAGTATTATTTCCATGCGCATAATGCGCACTCCAGCAACCGGATCAATGCCGGAGCATCGGAGATCGGCCACATCCACGTCTTCGCCCGGCCCAATGGCGCCGGGATGCCACCGATCCATCATCTGATCGCCATCGCACTCGACCCCTGCGGCCGCCCGTGCGGGCTGTTCACCACCAACCGCTGGGTCACCGGCGAGGATTTCCTTCCGGCCCCGGCGGCGATTTCTCTCGCCCGACGCCTCCGTCTGCGCGGCACCGCACCAGCCAGCCGGGTGATCGATGCGCTCCTGATCCTGTATGCGACGGAAATAGCCGCCCTCCTCACCGCGCGCGATGCCAGAATCGCCGCTGCCCAGGCCGAACTTGGCCCGCATGTCGAGGCCTTTGAGCACCGCGATCTCGAAATCACCTCATCCCTGCCGATCGACCTGCCCGCTCGCCTCGCCGACCTGCGAAGCCTGATCCCCGAGACCGGCACCGATCCTGCAATGGTCGGAACCCGAACCGTTTGACCCCATCTTCGCGCACCCTCGTCCTGATCGGCGGTGGCCACAGCCATGTCGAGGTGCTGCGCCGGTTCGCGCGCCGTCCGATGGCGGGCGTGCGGATCGTGCTGATCGGGCGCGACCGCTACACCCCTTATTCCGGCATGCTGCCCGGCCTGGTCGCCGGGCGTTACAGCTTCGATGAAACCCATATTGATCTCGCGCCGCTCTGCCGCGCCGCCCGGGCCGAATTCGTTCAGGACGAAGCGATCGGGCTGGATCCCGCCGCCCGCGCCGTGCTCTGCCGCAGCGGCGCGATGTACCGCTACGATATCGTCTCCCTCAATATCGGGTCGAGCCCCGCCGCCGGCCTCGACGCGCCCAGGGAACCCAACGAAACCGATCGCGCGCGCATCCACGCCCCCATCCACGCCGACATCCACGCCGACATCGCGGTCAAGCCGATCGGGCGTTTTCTCGGCCAATGGGCCGATCTGTGCGCCCATGCCTGTACCTCGCCCGCGCAACTCCGCATCGCCGTCGTCGGAACCGGGGCCGGGGGGGTCGAAATGGTTCTCGCCATGCAATACCGCCTCAATGCGCTGCTTGCGACCGCGGCGACCGCCATTCCCCCGCCCGCCTTCACCCTGTTCGGCCGCGCCCCGCACATCCTGCCACAGCACGCGGCCTCTGCTGGGCACCGCTTCACCACCGTGCTCGCCGCCCGCGGCATCACGGTCATCACCGGCGAGGACGTTACCGGGCTCGGCGATGGCCGCCTCCGCCGGGCAGACGGCAGCATCGCCGATTTCGATGCCGTGCTCTGGGTCACCAGCGCCAGCGCCGCGCCCTGGCTGCGCCGCACCAGCCTCGCGCTGACACCGGACGGTTTCATCGCCGTCACGCGCCATCTGCGTTCGATCTCCCACGCCTCGGTCTTCGCCGCAGGGGATATCGCGACGATGAGCGGCGATCAGCGGCCCAAATCGGGGGTTTACGCCGTGCGCCAGGGCCCACCGCTCGCGGATAATCTGCGCCGCGCCCTTCAGGACCGGCCCCTGCGCCCTTACCGCCCGCAACGAAGCGCCCTCGCGCTGATCACCACCGGCGAGCGGAACGTGATCGCTACACGGGGCAATTGGAGCTTTCAGGCCCGGCTTCTCTGGCATTGGAAAGACCGGATCGACCGGCGGTTCATGCGCCGCTACCGGGTCGATTGACGCGTCGAGCCCGATTGACACGGCAAGACCGGCCTCGCACCCGAGCCCGCGCCATTCGCCCTCACCCACCGCGCCGCGCGGCCGGATCGATCGCATTGCCGATCTCTGCGGCGATCCGCCCGTTGCGCACCCCGATCCGCGCATTGAACAGATCGACATCGCCACAGCGCAGCGCAATCGCCGCCCCCTTCGGCGCATCGAGGGGCATCACATCGCCTTCCTTCAGCGCCATCAGCGCGCTCAGCTTCATGGTCTGCTGATCGAGCACCGCTTCGAGCTCGATGTCGGTGTGCCAGAGTTCGTCGGCCAGATGCGCCTCCCAGATCGAATCACGCCCGAATTTCTCGCCCATGAACTGCTGCAGCAGCAATTCGCGCACCGGTTCGATCGTCGCATAGGGCAGGATGATGCCGACCGAACCGTTGCGGTTCGCCGTGGTCAACCCGATCCGTGCGGTCAGCGCCGCCCCGGCATTCCGCCCCACCGAGGCGAAGCGCGGATCGGTCTCGGTGCGTTCCAACTCGAACGTCACGGCACAGATCGGCGCGAAACTTTCGGTGAGATCATGCAGAACCAGACGGATCATCCGCTCGGTCAGATTCCGCTCGATCGAGGTGAGCGGTCGCATGAAACGTGGCCGGTTCGGCACGACACTGCGCCCGCCCAGGAGGATTTCGGTCAGATTATAGATGGTGTCGTAATCGATCACCATCACACCAAGGTTATCCCACTCGCGCGCCCGGAACACCGCCAGCAGGGAGGCCGCCCCGATCGCGGGGAAACTGTCGGCGAGGCGCTGCGACGCCAAATCTGCCAGCCGCACCTCGACATTGTCCTGAAACAGGTTGCGCAGGCTCGTCCCCAGTATCCGCGAGAGGCGTTCGAACACGATCTCGGCCATCGGCAGGCGTTCGTAACGCACCGCCGTGCCATGGATCAGCCGGCTGATCGGCGCCGGTTCATCCGCCGCGACCTTCCCCGCATCGGTGCCGAAAATCATGTCGATCTCGTCCTGCCCCAGCAGCGACTCCGCCTGTTCCGCTTCGGCATTCGACATGCGTACTCCTCCCGCCACCCGCCGGCCCGAACACCGAACCCGATAACGCGAAGTATCGCCGATAAACCTTAACCGCCGGTTAACCCGCCCGGCCCCAGCCGCCGATTTTATCCAACCCGCCCGGTCAAACGCGTTCGATCATCAACGCGATCCCCTGCCCGACCCCGATGCACATGGCCGCCACCGCGCGCCGTCCCCCGCTCGCCTCCAGAGCCCGCAACGCGGTGCCCGCCAGCCGCGCCCCCGAGGCGCCGAGCGGATGGCCCAGCGCGATCGCCCCGCCATGCGGATTGATCCGCGCATCGTCATCGGCCAGCCCGAGCCGGCGCGTCACCGCGAGGGCCTGAGCGGCAAAGGCCTCGTTGAGTTCGATCACATCGATATCCGCCAGCCCCAACCCGGTCCGCGCCATCAGTTTCTCGATCGCCGGCGCCGGCCCAATGCCCATGAGGCGCGGTGCTACGCCCGACGTGGTCATCCCCACGATCCGCCCGCGCGGGGTCAACCCGAACCGTCGCGCCACCGGCTCGCTCGCCACCAGCAGCATCGCCGCCCCGTCATTGATGCCCGAGGCATTGCCCGCGGTCACGCTTCCCCCGTCACGAAACGGTGCCTTCAAGGCAGCAAGCCCCGCCAGAGTCGTCTCGGGGCGCGGGTGTTCGTCAGCCGATACCCGGTGCTCCGCCTTCCGCGTCCTGATCGTCACCGGCTCGATCTCGCCCGCGAAAAATCCTCCCTGCATCGCCGCCGCGCATTTACGCTGGCTCGCCAGCGCGAACCCGTCCTGATCCGCCCGGCTCACCCCGAACGATGCCGCCACGTTTTCGGCGGTCTCCGGCATCGAGTCGGTCCCGAACCGCGCCGCGAAGCCAGGATTGACGAAGCGCCAGCCGATCGTGGTGTCGAACATCGCGGCATCGCGGCTGAACGCTTCCCCCGCCTTGCCGATCACGAACGGCGCGCGGCTCATGCTCTCGACCCCGCCGGCCACGACCAGTTCGGCCTCCCCGGCGCGAATCGCCCGTGCCGCCGTGCCGAGCGCATCGAGCCCGGAGCCGCATAACCGGTTGATCGTCACCCCCGGCACCGTCTCCGGCAACCCGGCCAGCAATCCCGCCATCCGCGCGACGTTGCGATTATCCTCACCCGCCTGATTGGCGCAGCCGAGCACCACCTCATCGATCGCCGCCGGATCGAGCGAAGGACACCGCGCCACCAGCGCCGCAATCAGCCCCGCCGCCAGATCATCCGGGCGAACCCCGGACAGCGACCCGCCATAACGCCCGAACGGCGAGCGGCGATACTCACAAATGAATGCTTCGGTCATCCCGCTGGAATAAACCCACCGGCCACCAGCGCAAGCGTCGGCCTGATCGCGCGCTCAGGCGGCCTGTGCCGCCGCTGCGGCCGAAGTCTCGGCCCGCACCGCGATCGCCGCCTTCGCCTGCAGGAACTGATCCGGCGGCAGATACTGGCCCAGCACCTCGTCCGGCGTGCCATCGGCGCGCACCTGACCCTGCTCCATCCAGATCACCCGGTTGCACCACTGCATGATGACATCGGCGGAATGGCTCGACAGCACCAGAATCTCGGCCCCGCGCACCATTGTTTCCAGCCGTTGGCGTGCCCGCCCCATGAAGGCGGCATCGCCGGCGAGAATCCATTCATCCATCAACAAAATCTGGGGCCGGATCGCGGTCGCCAGCGCAAACCCCAGCCGCACCAGCATGCCCGAGGAATAGATCCGCACCGGCAGATCGATGAAATGCGACAATTCGGCAAAAGCGGCGACATCGTCCTGCAACCGCGCGATCTCCGGGGCCTTCAACCCGCTGAACAGGCCGCGCAGGCGGATATTCTCGCGCCCGGTTAGATCCGGGTTCATCCCCTGCCCGGCATCGAGCAAAGCGGACAACGCGCCATCGATCGTGATCCGCCCGCCGCTCGGTTCATAAATCCCGGCCAGGGTCCGCAACAGCGTGGTCTTGCCGGCCCCGTTCGAGCCGACCAGCCCGAGCCGATCGCCGGAGTTCAGCTCGAAATCGACGTTCCGCACCGCCTGAACCACGATGCGGTTGCGCGCATCCGCCCCAAGACGACCGCGCCCGGACGCCGCCGCGAACATGGTCTTCTTGAGGCTGCGACTTTCGCCATGATACAGCGGAAAATCGATCGAGAGCCCGTCGGCACGGATCATGGCCATCGGATCAGACCCAGAACGCGATACGGCCGCGCGAGCGGATGAAAAACAACGCCGAAATCGCGATCAGCCCCGCCGAATAGCCCAGGGCCGAATCCCACGTCGCCATCGACGGTATTTGATTGAGCAACGGTGCCCGCACGATCTCCAGCAACGAATAGAACGGGTTCCAGTTCAGCAGGATCACCCCGATGCCCCGATCCTTCAAAATCTGCGGGCTCCAGATGATCGGGCTGACGAAAAACGCGATCTGCATGATGCTCGCCACGATCGGCGGCACATCGCGAAACCGCGCACAGAACCCGCCGAGCAGCACCGACACCGCCATCCCATCGACCAGCCAGAGCAGGAACGCCGGGATCGACAGCAGCGCGATATGCCCGGGCCAGGTATCCTCCAGCGCGAACACCACCACGATCACGATAATCGAATGCGCCAGCACCATCACATTGCGCACCACGGACCGCGCCGCATGCATCGACAGCGGCATCCGCATCGCGTGGATCGTGGTGTTGACCGAGGTGTAGGAAACACAGGCGTCGGTCACGGTCGAGGTGATGAAATTGTTCCACAACACCAGCGAGAGCGACAGAAACGGCAGATATGTGTGCAGATCGGTCTTGAACAGATGCGAATAAACAAAGCCGAGTGCGGCGATCATCACCGCGGTCGACAGCGTGAGCCAGAACGGCCCGAGCAGGGAGCCGCGATAGCGCAGCTTGATGTCGAGGAAGGCCAGCGTCCAGATCAGCCGGCGCAGGCTCCAGGTCTCGGCGAGATCGCGCCAGGCCTGCACGATCAGTCCGCCCCAACCGACCCCGGCGGTGATCACCAGATGCGCATCGCGCCGGTTGAGCAGCGTCCCCTCGTCCGACGCCGCCGGTATCGGCAACGGGTCCGGCACGGCACCGGCCGCCGATAGCGCGTTCGCTGCAGCCGGATCCGGGGTTATGGTGTCGGGAGTGGGCCGCGTTGCCGTCGTGCTCATCATGCCGCGATACAGGAACCGGCGGGGCGCTTCAACCAAAGCATGATCCCGAACGCTAAACTTGCCGCGATTTTAGGTGCCGCTCAACCCGACGGCAGCGCCATCAGCCGCGTCGTCACACCGCTGATGATCGCCACGCGCTCACCGGGATGAAGCGAGGTCGGCTGCGGCTGCATCACCGAAATCACCCGCCCGTCGGTCTCGCGCACGATGAATTCGGTCGCCGGGGCCAAAGTCTCCCCGGCACTCGCCGGTGCCCCGAGCGCCCCGAGCACGCCGCCTTCCGCCCCGCCGATCTGGAGCATGACGGTGCGCGACGACACGATTGTCCCGGTCCGGGTCGCAACCGGCGCCACCGCGACCGCTCCCGCGTGTTGCGCGGCACACCCGCCGAGCACCGCAACCGCAACCATCGCGGCGACCAGCGCGCCGGTCGACGCGCGATGCGGCACATCTTGCAGGCGGAACGGATCGAGCATCGAAACCCCCATCAGGCCCCGGCGGGCCAACAGAACTCCTCATCCACATAGGCCCGATCGCGCCACCCGCCAATCACATGCGGCGCAATCGCCGTTCCCGCGCCATCAAATTCGTGATCCCGGCACATTCGAGGTTGCCTTGAAATCACCATTAAGTTAGGGGTTTATGGCCTGACTTTAATTCGCCGTTCGAGGCTTGCGGCGGAACGTGCACGGCCCCCGTCAGCATCGGGCACCGGTGCACGAAAACGATGCGAAACGACACGGCAGACGGCATCGCATGCCGCCGAACGGGAGACTTCAGAGTGACTCAAAGCGCGACACTGGCGATCAGCACTGCCCCCTCCGCCACGACCCTCTCGCGCACCCGAAACCTTGCCCTGAAATGTGGCGGCGTCGCCGCGCTCGCCCTGCTGTCCGCCTGCGCCTCCCACCAATCCAGCCTGCCGCCCACCCAGCAGGCCGCGAATTACGCAGCCAAATCCCCCGGCAACTACAACCCGCCCGGCCCGCCGAGCGACCCCTGGGGCCCCTATATCGAACAGGCCTCGGCCCGGTTCGACGTTCCCACCCGCTGGATCCGCCAGGTCATGCGCGTCGAATCCGGCGGGCACGAATACATGAACGGCCATCTCACGGTCTCCTATGCCGGCGCCATGGGCCTGATGCAGCTCGAACCGGAAACCTACCGCGAAATGGCCGCCCGCTACGGCCTGGGGTCGGACCCCTACAACCCGTACAACAACATCATGGCCGGCACCGCCTACATCCATGAAATGTACCAGATCTACGGCTCGCCCGGCTTCCTCGCCGCCTACAATGCCGGGCCCGGGCGGCTCGATTCCTATCTCGACTACAAGGAACCCCTGCCGAACCAGACCCGCCAGTATGTCGCGATGATCGCGCCGAACATCGAAGGCGTCTATCCGGCCAGCCAGCCCGCCGCCGTCGATCTCGCGATGAACGCCATGCCGGCCCATATCCGCCCGGGTCTGCGCCCCGGCTATCAGGATAGCTCGACCGAATCGCTCAACGCGATCCAGCTCGCGGCCAATGGCCCGCTCCCCAACCCGGTGATCGGCCGCCCCGCCGCGCCGCGGGTCGAAACCGCCATGATCAGTCCCAAAATGGAAATGGCCGCCGCACCGGTCGCACCGCGCCCCGCCGCGCCCCCCATGCCCCCACCCGTGCCGCAGCGCGCCCCGGTCCAGATGGCCACGATCTCGCCGCCGCCGGTGGTCGAACGCGCGCGCTACACCCCGCCCGCCGCCCGCGTCATGCCGCCGGTCCACCACGATACCGGATTCTCCCTGATCCCGACCGCCGAAGCCGCCACCCCCCCGCCGATCGAGCAGCCCGCCCGCCACGCCGCTCCGGCACCGTCCGGCAATCTCGGCACCGGCACTCGCTGGGGCATCCAGGTCGGCGCGTATGATACGCCGGCCCATGCCAAGGCCGCTCTCGGCATCGCCGAGCTTTCGGCGGTCTCCTCGCTGATCAAGGGTCAGGCGGTCGTCCAGTCGATCACCACCGCGCACGGCCTGTTCTACCGCGCCCGCTTCGTCGACCTGCCGCACCAGCAGGCGATCGCCGCCTGCCAGCGCCTCAACCACGGCCCGACCGGCTGCGAAGTGCTCTCTCCCGCCGCCCAGTGACCGCAGCGGGCAACGCTCGCCGCATTTGACAAAAAACGGGGGAAGCCGCTCAGCACGAGCGCCGGGCGATCGCAGCGTCGAGGGTATTCTCCAGCAGGCAGGCGATCGTCATCGGCCCGACCCCGCCCGGCACCGGCGTAATCGCCCCGGCCACCTCGCGCGCGGCCTGATAATCCACATCCCCCACCAGCGTTCCCGCTTCGGTCCGGTTGATGCCGACATCGATCACCGTCGACCCCGGCCCGATCCACTCCGCCTTGACCATTTCGGCGCGTCCGACCGCCGCAATCAAAATCTCCGCGCGCCGGCATTCCGCTGCGATATCGCGGGTGCGCGAATGGGCGATCGTCACCGTCGCATCGGCGGAAAGCAGCAGCGCCGCCATCGGCCGCCCCACGATGTTCGATCGCCCCAGCACCACCGCCCGCCGCCCGGCGACCGGCGTGCCCGAAACCTCCAGCAGCCGCATCACCCCGCGCGGGGTACACGGCACCAGCCGGGGCGCGCCCAGCGCCAGCGCCGCGACATTCTCGGGATGAAACCCGTCGACATCCTTGGCCGGATCGATCGCCCGAATGATCGCCGCCGTCGCGATATGGCGCGGCAGCGGCAACTGCACCAGAATCCCGTCGGTCTGCGGATCGTCGTTGAGCCCGGCGATCACCGCGAGCAATTCGGCCTCGCTGGTCGCCGCCGGCAGGCGGATCGTCCGCGACTCGAACCCCGCCCCGTGTGCCGCGCGATCCTTGTTACGGACATAGACCGCACTCGCCGGGTCATCGCCGACCAGCACGACCACCAGCCCCGGCCGGTAGCCGAGCGTCGCGACCCGGCCCGCCACGGCCGCGCGCAACTCCGCCGCAACCGCCTTGCCGTCGATGATCCGCGCGGTCACTGGTAGCCCATCACCACGAGATGCCCGTAAAGCCCGGCCAGGAAAATCTGCAACGCGCGCAGCAACAGGAAGGCGATGATGAACGAAATATCGATCCCGCCAATCGACGGAATGAACCGCCGGAACGGGGCAAGCACCGGTTCGGTCGCCCGGATCAGGAAATCCTCGATCCGGTAGACGATCCGATTGCGGGTATCGAGCACGCCGAACGCGAGCAACCAGCTGAAAATCGCCGCGGCGATCATGATATAGATATAGATCTGGATGATCTCGTTGAGAAACCAGAACACGGCTGCGAGCATTGATGCCTCCATTGGTCATTGCCGGGTTAGCGAAGCCCGCGCGATCGCGCAATGCGCCCCTCCGACCGCCGCCCACGCGCCATCATGCAACAGGCTTGCCCTCGCCGGCATATACGCGCTAGCAACGCCAACAACCGGTGTCTCAAGGCCGGATCAGGAAAGCCCGTGCTCGGACTGCTGACATTCCAACGGAAAGGTCAAAAGTTGAACACGATCGATAATCTGACTTTGGCCCCCCAGGGTCCGGTCCCTCAGCCTCACGCCCTGCATGACGCCGATCCGTTCGAGCCCCACTCGATCGAAACCACGCTCGACCGGCTGGCGGCCATCGCGGTCCGCAAATGGCTGTTCCCCGCCAGCTACTTCTTCCAGGCGATCGCCGGCGGCGCCATGGTCGGCTTCGGCGTCGTGCTCGCGATCGCGGTCAGCGCCGGGATCGCGACACCGGGCCTTGCCAATCTGATCAGCGGCCTCGTGTTCGGCTTCTCGTTTGTCCTGATCATGGTCTCGCAGACCACCCTGATCACGTCGGACATGGCAGCCGGCTTCGTCGCGGTCACCCAGCGTCTGATGTCGCTCCCGAACTATCTAGGGTTCATGGCAGTGGGATGGATCGGCAACATCCTCGGTGCCTTCGCCTTCATCGGCGTGATCGCGATCGGTGCCGGTCCCTACGGCACACCCGTATTCCTGCTGCGCGCGCACGCGATCGCCATCGCTAAAACCGCGCCGGACGGCATGTCGGTCTTTGCCCTCGGGATCATCTGCACGTGGTTCCTGCAAACCGCGATGTTCCTTTATTTCAAGGCGCGCACCGATGTCGGGCGCATGATGCTCGCCTATTACGGCCCCTTCGCCTTCGTCGCCGGCATGACCGAGCACTGCATCGCCAATATCGGTTTCATCGGGTTCCCCCTGCTCATGCAGGGAAAACTCGCCCAGGTGATCGGCCATCCCCTGGCTGCGAATGGCCCCCTCGCCGCGCTGACCTGGGGCTTCGGCCGCTACGGGCTGCTCCGCAACGAAATTCTCTCCGGCGCGGGCAATCTGATCGGCGGCACGGTCTGCGTCATCCTGGTGTTCACCGCCATCGTGAAACTCCGGACCCCGCGCCCGATTTCATCCTGAGCGCACGACCGGCTTGACTTATCGCCCCGGGTGCGCGATGCGCGGGGCCGGGATGGGGCTGTAGCTCAGTTGGGAGAGCGCCTCGTTCGCAATGAGGAGGTCAGGGGTTCGATTCCCCTCAGCTCCACCATCCCGCTCCCGCAAAAGGTTTCCGATGGACGAGATTGATCGCGACCCCACCCGCGACGCCGCCTTCGCGCTGCTCAGCGCCGTGCTCGACAAGCACCGCCCGCTCGATCAGGCGATCGACCAACTCGGCAAACGCGATGTCCCCGCGCGTGACCGCGCCGCCGGCCACCGCATCGCCGCCAGCGTGTTGCGCCATCTCGGCACGCTCGACGCCGCCCTCGAAACCCATCTGACCAAGGCCCCCCCGGCGAAAATCCGCCATGTCCTGCGAATCGGCGCCGCCCAGGCGCTGTTTCTCGGCGCGCCGCCCCATGCGGCGGTCAGCACCTCGGTCGCTCTCGCCCACGCGGTCGGCATGGGCAAATTCGCCGGTCTGGTCAACGCGGTACTCCGCCGCGTCACCGCCGCCGGCCCCGCCACGCTCGACGCTTTCGACCAGCCCCGGCTCGATACCCCGTCCTGGCTCTGGGCCTCCTGGGGCAAGGATGCCCGTGCGATCGCCGTGGCCCATCGCGCCGAAGCTCCGCTCGACCTGTCGATCCTGCCGGGCAGCGAGCCTCCCGAAGGCGGCATCATCCTGCCGAACGCCACGATCCGCCTGCCCACCGGCACCGACGTGACGACCCTGCCCGGCTTCACCGGCGCCACGCTCTGGGTGCAGGACGCCGCCGCCGCAATGCCCGTCCGCCTGTTCGGCGATGTGAAGGGCCGCCGCGTGCTCGACCTCTGCGCCGCCCCGGGCGGCAAGACCATGCAGCTCGCCGCCGCCGGTGCGCGCGTCACCGCGCTCGACCGCGACGGACGGCGGCTCGACCGGCTGCGCCAGAACTGCGCGCGGATGGGCATGGATGTCGACGTCGTCACCGCCGATGCCCTCGCCTGGCGTCCCGACCAGCCTTTCGACGCCATCCTGCTCGACGCCCCCTGCTCGGCCACCGGCACGATCCGCCGCCACCCCGAAATCCCGCATCTCCGCCGCCCCGCCGATATCGACGATTGCGCCGCGATGCAGGACCGCCTGCTCGATGCCGCCTCCGCCATGCTCGCCCCCGGCGGCACGCTGGTCTACGCGGTCTGCTCGTTGCAGGACGAGGAAGGGCATGGCCGCGTCGCTGCCGCCTGCGCCCGTCTCGGCCTGATCCGCGCGCCGCTCGCCGCCGAGGACGTTCCCGGCCTCGCCACCGCCATCACCCCGCAGGGCGACCTGCGCACCCATCCCGGCCTCTGGCCCGAATGGGGCGGCATGGACGGGTTCTACGCCGCCCGCTTGACGCGTCCCGCCTGAGACCTCTCCGCCGGACGCCTCAACATGATGTGAGTGCAACCGGCACCCGCCAACGCCATATCCGCTCCTAACCCCCGAGGAGCACGCCGATGGCCCTGTACAGCCGCACCCCGCGCCACGCCCGCCATCATGGCACGCGCCCCTACCCCGACGCCCCCGATCTCGGCATCGCGTTGCCCACCACGCATTTCCCCGACCGGATCGCCCCGCCCCGCGCCACCTATCAGGCGATCCGCGACGAATTGATGCTCGACGGCAATTCCAAACAGAACCTCGCCACCTTCTGCACCACCTTCACCGAGCCCGAAGTGTCCGCGTTGATGGCCGACTGCATCGACAAGAACATGATCGACAAGGACGAATATCCCCAGACCGCCGAAATCGAGGCACGCTGCGTCCGCCTCCTCGCCGATCTCTGGAACGCACCGGACGGGGCCACCGCGATCGGGTGTTCCACCACCGGCTCGTCGGAAGCCGCGATGCTCGGCGGCCTCGCCCTGAAATGGCGCTGGCGCGCCCGCCGCGCCGCAGCCGGCCAACCCGGCGACCGCCCGAACATCGTCACCGGCCCGGTTCAGGTCTGCTGGCACAAATTCGCCCGCTATTTCGATGTCGAGCTGCGCGAGGTGCCGCTCGCTGGCGACCGCCTGCTCCTCACCCCCGAAACCGCGCTCGCCCGGTGCGACGAAAACACGATCGGCGTGGTCCCCACCCTTGGCGTCACCTTCACCTGCCAGTATGAACCGGTCGCCGCCATCGCCGCCGCCCTCGACGATCTGCAATCCCGCACCGGCCTCGATATCCCGATCCATGTCGATGCCGCGAGCGGCGGCTTCATCGCCCCCTTCACGACGCCCGACCTGCACTGGGATTTCCGCCTCGAACGGGTGAAATCGATCAACGCCTCCGGCCACAAGTTCGGCCTGTCCCCGCTCGGCGTCGGCTGGGCGCTATGGCGCACCCGCGCGGACCTGCCCGACGAGCTCGCCTTCCACGTCAACTACCTCGGCGGCGACATGCCGACCTTCGCGCTCAATTTCTCCCGCCCCGGCGGCGAGATCATCTGCCAGTATTACAATTTCACCCGTCTGGGGCGCGAGGGGTATCGCGCCATCCTCACCCGGAGCGCCGAGATCACGACCACCATCGCCCGCGCGCTCGATGGCATGGGCCTGTTCCGCCTCATCCACGACGGCAGCACCGCCCTGCCCGCGATCTGCTGGACCTTCGCCGATCGGGCCGAACCCGGATTCACCCTCTACGACCTGGCGGACCGGCTGCGCATGCGGGGCTGGCAGGTGCCCGCCTACGCGATGCCCGCCGACCGCACCGATCTCGTCGTGCAACGCATCCTCATCCGCCACGGCTTCACTGAAGATCTCGGGTCCCGATTGATCGCCGACATCGAGGACGCCGTTCATCATTTTCAGACAAATCCCCCTGCCACGCAGCAAAATCCGCCCGACCATCAAGGTTTCGATCATTCAGGCAGATAATTGGACGTTCCAGCGCCATGCAGACGTTTCAAAGTTACGATTCAGGACAGAATACCGCACCTAACACGATAACAAACGCTGGTCATCGACGCATAGAATCGGTATGAACATGTCATGTCAGGAAAGAAACAAGTCACCACGGATTCGGTTGGTCAGCGGATCAGGGCCTTGCGCCTCGCGAACAACCTGACCCAGGACGAATTCGCCGCGCAACTCGGCGTCTCCCGCTCCGCGATTGCCCAATGGGAGACCGACCGCGCCGGGCAAATTCGTGAAAACCTTGAAAGAATCTCAAAAGTTCTCGGAACCTCGCTCGCCTACCTCGTTTCGGGCGAAACCGGGTCGTTGCAGGGCGACGAGCTGGCGCTGATGCGTCTCTACCGCGCCTGCGCCCCGGAAGACCGCCAGATACTCCTCCGCACCGCCAAACGCCTCGCCCGCAGCTAGCGGACCGCAAGTATTGTAACAGTCACCATCAGAACGTTACAACTTCCGAAAGATTATCGCCAGATGATCGAATGATTTCCAAAAAGTCATGTTCGCACCACGAGAATTTCATAGGCACACTTAACGCCCGTTAGTTTCGGGCCAAATATATGTTGATTTACAATACATTCCAGATAACAAACACACCGTTAGATTGTGGTCCTCCATACTTCTGCAATTAGGGGCTGTTATCCCGCCAGTTTATCGAGTTCCCGCAACACCGCATCGCCCATCGTCCGCGTCCCGATCCGCGCCGTCCCCGGCTGCAATATATCCGCCGTGCGCATCCCGCTCGCCAGAACCCCCGCGACCGCCTGCTCGATCAACGCGCCATCCTCCTGCATGTCGAACGAATACCGCAGCAACATCGCGAGACTCAGAATCTGCGCGAGCGGATTGGCCAGCCCCTTGCCCGCGATATCCGGCGCCGAGCCATGAATCGGCTCATACAGCGCATGCCGCCGCCCGCTTGCATCCGGTGCCCCCAACGTCGCCGACGGCAGCATCCCGAGCGAGCCGGTCAGCATCGAAGCTAGGTCGGACAATAAGTCCCCGAACAGATTGCTGGTCACGATCACATCGAACTGGCGCGGATTCTTCGCCAGCTGCATCGCGCAATTATCGGCATACATGTGCGACAGCTGCACATCGGGATATTCCGCCGCCCCGAGCGCGGTCACGGTCTGCCGCCACAGCAGCCCGCTCTCCATCACATTCGCCTTCTCCACACTGGTCACCCGCCCGGCGCGCTTGCGCGCCAGCTCGAACGCCACCCGCGCCACCCGCTCGATCTCGGCCGTGGTATAAACCTCGGTATTGATCCCCCGCTTCGTACCGTCCGCCAGCGTCTCGATCCCGCGCGGCTCACCGAAGTAAATCCCCCCCGTCGCCTCCCGCACGATCATCAGATCGAGCCCCCGCACGATCTCCGCCTTCAACGGGCTCGCATCGACCAGCGCATCGAACACCGGTGCCGGACGCAGATTGGCAAACAATCCCAACCGCTTGCGCAACTCCAGAATCGCGATCTCAGGCCGGTTGTCGAACCCCTGGCTGTCCCATTGCGGTCCCCCGACCGACCCGAACAACACCGCATCCGCCTCCAGCGCCCGCTCGATCACCGCCTCGGTGATCGGCGTGCCACGCGCCTCGATCGAGGCGCCACCCACCAGATCCTCGGCAATGTCGAACCGCGCCCGCCCGGTCCGGCCCAGCCAGTCGATCACCCGATGCGCCTCGACCATCACCTCGGGGCCGATGCCGTCACCGGGCAGGAGAAGCAGTTTTTTGTTCGCGATCATGGCGGTTCCTCGAAGGTAGGAAGCAAGCAGTTCTTTCCCGACAGAAAGAACCGGAGAAGTTTTGAAATCAGACCTGTTCGATCGCGGGCAACCAGGGCTCACCTTCGGTACGCGCCTCGTAGGCGTCGATCGACCCGGCCTTCTCCAGCGTCAGCCCGATATCGTCCAGCCCTTCGAGCAGACAACGCTTGCGAAACCCGTCAATCTCGAAACCGAACGTCTCCCCATCCGGCCGCGAGACGCTCTGCGCCTCCAGATCGACGATGATCCGCGCATTCGCGCCCGCCTCGGCATCCGCCATCAACGCATCGCACGCCGCCTGCGGCAGCACGATCGGCAAAATTCCGTTCTTGAAGCAGTTGTTGAAAAAAATATCGGCGAAACTCGGCGCGATCACGCATTTGATCCCGAAATCGAGCAACGCCCACGGCGCATGCTCGCGCGACGACCCACAGCCGAAATTCTCGCCCGCAATCAAAATCCGCGCCTGCCGGTAAGGCTCCCGGTTCAACACGAAATCCGGATTCTCCGAGCCATCCTCCCGATACCGCAACCCGGCAAACGCATGAACACCCAACCCACTGCGCTTGATCGTCTTCAAAAACCGCGCCGGAATGATCTTGTCGGTATCGACATTCGCCATCTTCAACGGCGCCGCGATCGCCTGCAACCGGTCGAATTTCTCCATCACGCCATCTCCCGCGCATCGACCAGCGCGCCCGCAACCGCCGCCGCCGCCGCCATCGCAGGCGAGACCAGATGCGTCCGCCCCCCCGGCCCCTGACGCCCCTCGAAATTGCGGTTGCTGGTGCTCGCACACCGATCGCCCGGCTTCAACTTGTCCGGATTCATACCGAGACACATCGAACACCCGGCCTCCCGCCACTCGAACCCGGCGGCGCGGAACACATCCGCCAACCCCTCCATCTCTGCCTGCAACTTCACCAGCCCGGACCCCGGCACCACCATCGCCCGGACATGCGCAGCCACCCGCCGACCGCGCACCATATCCGCCGCCGCCCGCAAATCCTCGATCCGCCCATTCGTGCACGACCCGATGAACACGGTGTCGATCCGCGTCCCCGCCAAAGCCTGCCCCGGCCGCAAATCCATATACTCAAGCATCCGCACCAGTTGCGCCCGCCTGCCCTCATCGGCCTCATCCGCAGGATCGGGCACATGCCCAGTAATCGGCACCACCGCCTCCGGGCTGGTCCCCCAAGTCACCTGCGGCACCAACGCCGCCGCGTCCAGCACCACCATCTTATCGTAATGCGCGCCCTCATCCGATACCAGGCCGCGCCAATGCGCAACCGCCCGCTCGAACGCCTCGCCCTTCGGCGCGAACGGCCGCCCGCGCACATACTCGAACGTCACATCATCCGGCGCGATCAACCCGGCCCGCGCCCCGGCCTCGATCGACATGTTGCACACGGTCATCCGCCCCGCCATGTCGAGCGCCCGGATCGCCTCACCCGCATACTCGATCACATGACCCGTGCCGCCCGCCGTGCCGATCCGCCCGATCACCGCGAGAATGATGTCCTTCGCCGAACACCCAGCCGGCAAAACCCCATCCACCCGCACCAGCATGTTCTTCGCCGGCTTCTGCAACAAGGTCTGCGTCGCCAGCACATGCTCGACCTCGGATGTCCCGATCCCGAACGCCAGCGCCCCCATCGCCCCATGCGTCGATGTATGGGAATCCCCGCAAACAATCGTCATCCCCGGCAGCGAAATCCCCTGCTCCGGCCCGATGATATGAACAATCCCCTGCCGCGCGTCCGTCACCGGAATATACGGCACCCCGAACTCGACGACATTCCGCTCCAGCGTCGCCACCTGCAACGCCGATTCCGGCTCATCGATCCCCGCCGCACGATTCTCGGTCGGCACATTATGATCGGCCACCGCAATCGTCGCATCAACCCGCCGCACCAAACGCCCCGCCAGCCGCAACCCCTCAAACGCCTGCGGCGACGTCACCTCATGCACAAGATGCCGATCAATATACAAAACCGCAGTCCCATCCGGCATCACATCAACCACATGCGCCTGCCAGATCTTGTCAAACAACGTCGAAGCCATGCGAGAGTCCTCCGGTGGTTTGAGGGGAGTAGCAAGGCCAGGGGGCTCTGCCCCCTGGCCCCCCGCCAGGAACTCAGTTCCTGGACCTCATTAGTTTCAGATGAGAGGGGGCTTGCGACGCCCTTTGAAAGGCAACGGAATTGATGCCCCCTCTCATCTGAAACTACCGGGGTCTGGGGCCTAAGGCCCCAGCGGGGTCAAGGGGCAGCGCCCCTTGCCTTTCTAGCCGCCTCAAGCCGCCGGCGTCTCACGTGCGGCTTCGGCGATGCGTGCCGATTTACCGCGGCGGCCGCGGAGGTAATAGAGTTTCGCGCGGCGGACATCGCCCCGGCGGGTCACCGCGATTTCGGTGACGTTGGGCGAGTAGAGCGGGAACACGCGTTCGACTCCTTCGCCGTACGAGATTTTCCGCACGGTGAAGTTGGAGTTGATCCCGCGGTTGGACCGCGCGATGCACACGCCCTCGAATGCCTGGATACGGGTGCGTTCGCCTTCCTTGACCCGCACGGAGACGCGCAGGTTATCGCCCGGCTGGAAGGTCGGGATAGCTCGGGTTTCGCTCAGTTTGGCGATCTGTTCGGCGTCGATCGTCTGAATGACGTTCATGGGGTTTGTCCTTTCGAGAGAGCGTTATGGCCGAGCCGGCTGGCTGGCAATATGGTGGGCCCACAGATCGGGTCTGCGGGTTCGTGTAATGGTTTCCGCCTGGCTGCGCCGCCATGCGGTAATGGCCTGATGATGGCCCGAAAGCAGGGTTTCCGGCACCGCGTGCCCGTTCCAGTCCGCCGGGCGGGTGTAGTGCGGATATTCCAGCAGGGGCGCTGAAAAACTCTCCTCGTCGGCGCTTTCCGCCGCCCCCATCACGCCCGGCAGCAGGCGGATAGTGGCGTCGAGCAGAGCGAGCGCCGCGATTTCCCCACCCGAGAGCACGTAATCGCCGATGCTGATTTCCTCGGCGTTACGGGCATCGAGCACGCGCTGATCGAAGCCTTCGTAGCGCCCGCACAGCAGGATCACGCCGCCTCCGGTGGACAGGGTTTTCACCCGGCTCTGGGTGAGCGGCGTGCCGCGCGGCGTGAGTGCGATCAGGGGCCGATCATCGGCAACCGACCCGATCGCCGCATCCAGCACATCCGGTCGCATCACCATCCCCGCGCCGCCGCCGAACGGGGTATCGTCCACCGCCCGGTGCCGTCCCTGGCCGAAATCGCGGATATTGACGCAATTGAGCGACCAGATCGCCTGTTCCCGCGCCCGTCCCGCCAGCGAACAGCCGAGCGGCCCGGGAAACATTTCCGGAAACAGCGTGAGGATGGTGGCGCGAAACATCACCCCCGCACCTCGATCTCGATCGGCGGCACCACGATAGCCCGCTTCGCCGCCAGATCGATCTCCGGCACCACCGCACGGGTGAACGGCAGGAGCGAGCCGTCATCGAGTTCGATGCTGGCTCCCGCGCCGTAATCGTGCACGGCGGTGATGGTGCCGTGGCTGGTGCCATCCGCCCCGATCGCGGCGAGCCCGATCAGATCGGCGAGATAGAACTCCTCGTCATCCGCCGGAGGCAACGCCGCGCGTTCAACAAAGAGTTGAACGTTCACGAGCCGTGCCGCCGCATCCCGATCCGCCACGGTGACTTTACCGCCCGGCTCATGCAGCGTCACCCGCGCGACACCCTCGGTCACCCAGGCCAGTTCGATCCGGCGTCCGCGCTGATCGCGGAGCGCAAATGCGGCGAGCGACGCAGGGTTGTCGGTATAGGCGTGCACATGCACCGCCCCCCGCACCCCATGCGGCTTGCCGATCACGCCCATCAGGATCAGCGCCTGATCCATCGATTACGCCGCGGCAGCCTTGGCGCGCTCGGCGGCCCGCTCCTGCGCCTTCTTCTTCGGCGCCGCCTGAATCGGCTGCTCGCGATACACCGGCATCGGCGCCAATCCGGCCTTGCCGAGGAATTTCGCCACCCGGTCGGTCGCCTGCGCGCCTTGGCTCAGCCAATGCGTCACCCGCTCATCGACCAGCCGCACCCGGTCCTCATGCTCTGCCGGCAGCATCGGGTTGTAGCTCCCCAGCCGCTCGATGAACTTGCCATCCCGCGGGCTGCGCGCATCCGCGACCACGATATGATAGAAAGGCCGCTTTTTCGCACCCGCACGGGCTAGTCTGATCTTCAACGACATTGTCTATAACTCTCCAAAGTAAACAAAAACTGAATCCCCGAAAAAAGGGCAAACCTAAAACGGCCATCTCCCGCCGCCAGCCTTTAAAACGGCCGTCTCCCGCCGCCTTGCGGCATCAACGCCGCCAACCCCCCGCGCGCCAGCCCCTTCTGGCCCAGCTTCGACGCGCGTTTCATCATGTCCTTCATCATATCGAACTGCTTGAGCAGCCGATTGACCTCCTGCACCGAAGTACCGGACCCCGCCGCGACCCGCTTCTTCCGGCTTGCCTTCATAATGTCCGGATTGGCCCGCTCCGCCTTGGTCATCGAGGAAATAATCGCCCCCTGCCGCTTGAGGATCGAGGTATCCAGATCGGCATCGGCCAGTTGCTGCTTGATCTTCCCGACCCCCGGCAACATCCCCATGATGCCGGAAAGCGAGCCCATCTTGGTGATCTGCTTGAGCTGTTCGCCGTAATCCTCAAGGTCGAACTTGCCCTTCGCCATTTTCTTGGCGAGTTTCTCGGCATTCGCCTGATCGACGTTTTCCGATGCTTTCTCGACCAGCGACACAATATCGCCCATGCCGAGAATCCGCCCGGCGATTCGCTCGGGATGAAACGGCTCCAGCGCATCGAGCTTCTCGCCCATGCCCATCAGCTTGATCGGCGCGCCGGTAATCGCCCGCATCGACAGCGCAGCACCGCCGCGCGCATCGCCATCCAGCCGCGTCATCACGATGCCGGTAATGCTCACCGCCTCGTTGAACGCGGTCGCGGTCACCACCGCATCCTGCCCGGTCATCGCATCGACCACCAGCAGCGTCTCGGCCGGATCGGTGGCGGCACGGATCGCCTTGACCTCGTCCATCAACGCCTGATCGATCGAAAGCCGCCCTGCGGTGTCGAGAATGACCACGTCGAACACTTCGCGCCGCCCGGTCTCCATCGCCCGCTTCGCGATCTGCACCGGCGTCTCGCCCGGCACGATCGGCAACGACGCCACCCCCGCCCGCTCGGCCAGCTGCGCCAGCTGCAACTGCGCCGCAGGCCGCTGGGTATCCAAACTCGCCAGCAGCACTTTCCGGCGCTGCCTGTCCTTCAGATAAAGCGCGATCTTGCCCGACGTCGTGGTTTTGCCCGACCCCTGCAACCCGACCATCAAAAACGGAATCGGCGCCGCCGCATTGAGGTTGAGCGGCACCACGCCCTCGCCGCCCAGCGCCTCGACCAGCGCGTCGTTGACAATCTTGACCACCTGCTGCCCGGGCGAAACCGCCCGCAACACCTCGGCCCCGACCGCCTGCAACCGCACCTTGGCGATGAAATCGCGCACCACTGGCAGAGCAACGTCGGCTTCGAGCAGTGCAAGACGAATATCCCGCATCGCCTCGATCACATCGGTCTCGGACAAGGCTCCGCGCCGGCGTAACCGGTCGAACACATCGCCAAGTTTGCCCGAAAGGGCGTCGAACATCGCTCACTCCTGCCCGTACAAGGCACAACGAAAAAGACGCCGCGGTGCGAAACTCGCAGCGCGACGGATCAGAGCGGCGAGGTATGCCGTAATCCGTCCCATTCCACAAGAGGCATGATCACGAACATATCACTCCCGAATCCATTTGGCGTTCGACAAAAAATTTGCAATATATGAGATAGCATGGGTATTTTTGAGCATGGCCTCGATGTGAGCGAAGCGCGGCGCCTACAGGCGGTGTCCCGGTTCGAAGGCGGCTGCCCCGATGCCGAAGCCACATGCGCGCGCTTCACCCGCCTCGCCGGCACGATGTTCGACGTTCCGATGGCAGTGATTTCCCTGGTTGGCGAACAAACCGTCCAATTCCGCTCCCCCTTCGGCTTTCAGCCCCCACCCCTGCCCCGGGGCGGCTATTTCTGCGATGCCGTGATCGACAGCGATACGGTTCTGGTCGTCGAGGACGCCGCCTGCGACTGCGGAATGCTCGCCAGCGAACCCGCGGCTCATCTCGGGATCCGCTTCTACGCCGGCGCCCCCCTGATCGATCCGAACGGGCACCGCCTCGGCGCCTTCGCAATCGCCGATATCAAGGCCCGTCACGATTTCTCCCCGGCGAAACAGGCGATGCTGGCCGAACTCGCCCGCGCCGTGGTCGGCGAGATGGAGTTGCTCAGCCGCCTCGCCGAAAAGCGCAGCCTGACGGAACAATTATCATTCCGCCAGCGACTTGCGGACATCGCCGCCGCCGCGCCCAATCTCGGTGCCGCGCTCGACGACATGCTGCGCCATGCCGGCCTGATGCTCGGCCTGACCTATCTGAGCGTCTCGGAAGGCGATATCGCCGCCAGTGCGTTCCGCGTCATCGCCAGCTACGCCCGTCACCCCGAGGTGGAAGCCCGCCTGCTCGAGGAACGGCGCTCATCGTGGCGTCCCCTGTCAGAACTCAGCTGCGCCGAGGTCTTCACCAGCCAGGTCAGCGTCGATTCCGGCCCGGTTTCGCAGGTCGCCCATATCGAGACCTACCCCGGCTTCGCCCTGGCCGCCGCCTGCGGCACCCGCCGCCAGATATCGGTGCCGATCACCGTCGATGCGCGCCGCTTCGAGCTCTCGGTGGGTTATCCGGATGACGAGATTTCACCCGATCACGCTGCCCGCCGCACCGACCTCGCCAGCGGCCTGACCACCGTGCTGCGCGGCCGCCTGCGCGAGGAGGCGCTGGCCCGATCCCGCGCCCTGCTCGAACGCGCCAACCGTGCGCTTCAGACCTTGTTCGCCGCCAACGAGTCGGTCGCGCGTGCCACCGATGAAGTCGCTCTCAGCCACGCAATCTGCCAGCATGCCGTCGAAATCGGCCGCTATACCGCCGCCTGGGTCGGCTTCGCCGAAGCCGACGACGCCGCAACCCTGCGCCCGGTCGCTTTGGCCGGAACAGGGATCAGCCGCATCCGGGAGATCTTCATCTCCTGGGGCGACAATCGGTTCGGTCGCGGCCCCTCCGGCACCGCCGTCCGGGAAAACCGCCCGGTCATCGTCAACGACGTGCTGAACGACCGGCGAACCGAACCCTGGAGCCGCCAGACCGAATTCCAGAGCTACACCTCCGCGATCGCCCTGCCCTTGTGCGACGAAACCGGCCAGACCTTCGGTTGCCTCACCCTCCTCGCCGATGATCGCGCCGATCATGTCGCCACCAGCGATCCGGGGTTCGACACCGAGGAAGTCCGCGTCCTCACCCAATTGGCCCGCCACCTCGCCCTCGGCATCGGCACCTTGCGCACGCGGATCGCGCGCGATCACGCCGTCGCCGATCAGCGCCGCGCCGAACGCCGGCTCGCCCGACTGCTCGATGCCAGCCCGACCGTAGTCTACGCCCTCGAACAAAGCGCCGGGGTTCTGGCGCCACACGGCTGGACCATCGTCGAGGTCAGCCCCAACATCCAGCGCCTCTATGGTCACGCGCCGGACGACGTCGTCAAACCCGGCTGGTGGCTGCGGCACGTGCATCCGGACGATTGCGAAACCGTCATCGCCGCCGAACGCCGCCTGCACGAGACCGGGCGGCTGGTCCAGCACTACCGGTTCGCCAACAGAGACGGCATCTACCGCTGGATGCGTGATGAGCAAATGCTGGTTCGCGGCGCCCCCGGCGGCATCGACCGCGTGGTCGGCGCCGCCGTCGACGTGACGGACCAGTACGAGGCCAACGAGGAAATCCACCGCCTCGCCTATTTCGACCCGCTGACCGGCCTGTCCAACCGCGCCTCGCTGCACCAGAGCCTCAAGGCGGCGCTGGTCCCACTCGCCGAGCCGCCCGCCCGGATCGGCGCGCTGATGTTCATCGATCTCAAAGGCTTCGAGGCGATCAACGACCGCCACGGCCACGCGATCGGCGATCTGGTGCTCGGCGAGGTCGCAACCCGCCTCGCCATCGGGGTGCGCCGCAAGGATCTGGTCGCCCGGCTCGGCGGCGATAAATTCGGCATTCTTCTCCCCGGTCTCGCCGAGGAATCGCCCCAGGCCGCCGCCATCGCCCGCCGGATCGCCGGAGACCTCCTGCGCGCCCTGACCGCGCCGATCCACGTCGCCGCCCATGAATGCCACGTCACGGCGGATGTCGGGATCACCCTCCTCAACCCCCTCTCATCCACCGTCGAGGGCCTGTTCCACGAGGCCGATATCGCGGTGCATCAGGCCCAGCTCGCCGCGCACACCGCCATCATGTTTTTCGAACCGGCCATGCAGGACCGGGTCGCCCATCGCCACGCCATCGAGATCGCGCTGCGTCACGCGATCGATCACGACCGCCTGGAACTCTGGCTGCAATCCCAGGTCGACCGCGACGGGGCCATCACCGGCGCCGAAGCCCTGATCCGCCTCCGCCAGCCGGACGGCACGATCATGCCGCCCGACGCCTTCATCCCGGTGGCCGAAGCGACCGGGATGATCTTCGCGCTCGGCCGCTGGGTCTTCGCCGCCGTCGGTCGCATCCTCGCCGAACAGCGCGCCGCAGGCCATCCGTTGCGGATCGCGGTCAATGTCAGCGCCGCCCAGTTCCACGATCCCGCCTTCACCACCGAGCTCGAGGACGCCCTCGCCCGCGAAGGTGCCGATCCGCACGACCTCATCCTGGAAATCACCGAAACCGCGCTGATCGATCGCGGCGAGCCGACCATCGCGAAACTCAACCATCTCGCTGGCCTCGGCATCCGCCTGTCGGTCGATGATTTCGGCATCGGCTATTCCAGCCTCGGCTACCTTCAGAGCCTGCCCGTCTCCGAACTCAAGATCGACCGCAGCTTCGTCCAGAGCCTGCCGGACAATCCGCGCGACTACGCACTCGCGGAGGCGATTCTCGCCATGGCCAACCACCTCGGCCTCGCAGCCGTCGCCGAAGGCGTCGAAACCGAAGCCCAGGCCACTTTCCTGCGCGACCGGAATTGCCAGACCATGCAAGGCTATCTGTTCGGCCGGCCGGAAGCCGCAGCCTCCTGGCTGAAAACCTCGTGGATTCGGCAAACCCGCCCCGCCACCGCCCTGGTTCCCTGACCGCCGCGCCGCCGCCCCTCGCAGATTGTTTCATCCTGCAACGCTTGCCAACCACCCTGACCGCCCACATTCTGCTATGATGATCACGAGCGGATGCCCCCTTCCGAGGAGAGACCGAAAGTGAACGAACGCAGACTGGGACCGTCGCTGGTCGTCTCGGCCATCGGCCTCGGCTGCATGGGCATGTCCGATTTCTATGCCGGGCGCGACGAGGCGGAATCCATCGCCACCATCCGCCACGCGGTCGAACGCGGCGTCACCCTGTTCGACACCGCCGACATCTACGGCATGGGCGCCAATGAAACCTTGGTCGGCCGCGCCCTCGCCCCGTTCCGCGATCATGTCGTCATCGCGACCAAATTCGGCAATGTCCGCGACACGGACGGCAGTTTCCGCGGCGTCTGCGGCCGGCCCGAGTATGTCCGCAAAAGCTGCGAGGCCAGCCTCAAGCGCCTCGGGATCGAAACGATCGATCTCTATTACCAGCACCGGGTCGATCCCGCAGTGCCGATCGAAGACACGGTCGGTGCCATGGCCACTTTGGTCGCGGAGGGCAAAATCCGCCATCTCGGCCTCTCCGAAGCCGCGCCCAACACCATCCGCCGCGCCCACGCCACCCACCGGATTGCCGCCCTGCAAAGCGAATATTCGCTCTGGACCAGAGACATGGAACACGATGTCCTGCCCACCTTGCGCGAACTCGGCATCGGCTTCGTGCCGTATTCGCCGCTCGGTCGCGGCTTCCTGACCGGCGCGTTCAAATCCCCCGAGGACATCCCCGAAGGCGATTCCCGCCGCGCCCAGCCGCGCTTCACCGGCGAGAATTTCGCGCGCAACCTCACCCTCGTCACCATCCTTGAGGAAATGGCCCAGCGCCTCAAATGCACAACCGGCCAGCTCGCCCTCGCCTTCGTCCTCGCCCAGGGCAGCGACGTGGTGCCGATCCCCGGCACCGGCAAACGCCCCCATCTCGATGAAAACCTCGCCGCGCTCGATGTGCCGCTCTCCGCCGCCGATCTTGCGAAACTCGACCGCGCGATGCCTCCCGGCTCGGCCTCCGGCACCCGCTACGCCGCCGGCCAGATGAGCGCCCTCAACCGGTAATCCCCCCGCACAACTCAGCCTGCCACAACTTAGCCCGGGGCATCCTCCAGCAAGGCGGTCAACGGCGCAAAAATCTGTGCCGCGGCATAATGGCGCGTGACATACCCGAGCGCATCGGCATCCTCGGGCCGCTGCGCCAGCGCCGCCAGCACGGTCGCCCCGAAACTCGACGGGGATTCGGCAACGAATACCGGTGCCCGCCGGTCATCCGCCAGGCCGGACCGGGCTTCCCCGGTCGCCACCGTCCACAACCCGTGGCGCGCATAATCGAGCAGCTTGACCTTGAGCCCCGACCCCGCCCGCAACGGCGCGATGGCCAGCGCCGCCCGATGCAGCGCCGGCGCCAGATCCGCCACCCGTCCCAACCGCCGCACCCCGCTCGGCAACCGCCCGATCGCCGCCCCGCAATCCCCGGCCAGATCCAGCCGGATCGACGGACGGCCCGAACGCAACCCCGGCCAGATGGCCTCGAAAAACCAGCGCAACCCGTCGAGATTGGGCAGATTGTCACTGCCGACGAACACCAGCCGATCCGGATTGCGCATCACCCCCGCCGGGCGCGGCGCGGGCGCTGCCGGCATCGGCACGCTGATCACCTGCACCCCCGGGCACATCTCCCGCAGCAACCCCGCCTCATCCGGCTGGATCGCCACCAGCGCCCCGGCCCGCCCCAGCGCCGCCGCCTCCTGCGCCCGGCTCAACTCCGCCGGCTCGACCCGATACCCCGCAAGCTTCAGCGCCGCGTGCCGGCGATGAAACACATCATGCGTGATCACCACCGACCGGGCGCGATCCTCGCCCCCAAGTTCCGGCCGTTCGAGCAAGGCCGCGCGAAACACCGTATCGATCAGGATCGCATCGGGCCGGTCCGCCGCGATCCGCCGCGCGATCCACCCCGCCTCATCGTTGGTGATATAGCTGCCCAGCACCACATCGTTGTGCCGATGCCGCGCCCCGCGCATCATCCCGCCCGGCAGCACCGCCCGCGCGATCGATGCCACCGCCGCCCGTGGCTCGGTCGCCGCGACATACCGCCCCGCCCGCACCAATCGCGGCCCGGCCAGACTGGCGAACGGCGCGGCCTGGTCGATCCGCATCACCGGCCCCGGCAGGCGAGGCCGGGTCAGATACAGATCGACCCGATGCCCGCGCGCGCTCAAATGGCTGATCAGCGCATGATTATAGGCCAGATGCCCGGCAGAACCGGGCCGTGGCAGTTCGTCGGTGACGAAGCTGAAGCGTTTAGGTCGCAGCGGTCTTCGCGATGCCGTTCTGCTCGAACAGCGTCTGCAATTCGCCCGACTGGAACATCTCGGTCACGATGTCGCAGCCGCCGACGAACTCACCCTTCACGTAAAGCTGCGGAATCGTCGGCCAATTCGAAAATGCCTTGATCCCGTCGCGCAATTCCGGATCTTCCAGCACATTCACGGTCTTGAACGGAACCCCGCTATGGGTCAGAATCTGCACCACCCGTGCGGAAAACCCGCACTGCGGAAACATCGCGGTGCCCTTCATGAACAGCATCACCGGATTTTCGGTGATCGCAGCCTTGATGGCGGCAGCGGCGGTATCTGTGGTCTGGCTCATGAAACTCTCCTAAACGAAAGGGCAGCTTAGTCGGGTGCCGAAGTCTGGAGCGCGAGCGCATGCAGCGCGCCCCCCATCCTGCCCTGCAATGCGGCATACACCATCTGATGCTGGCGCACCCGCGAAATCCCGCGAAATTGTTCGCTGGTCACCGTCGCGGCATAATGGTCGCCATCCCCCGCCAGATCCTCCACCGTGATCTGCGCATCCGGCAGGGCGGATTTGATCAGAAGTTCAATCTCGGCGACCGACATGGCCATGGGGCAATCCTCGGAACGATCAGGCGAACCAGCGCGCGAAGAAATGTTCATGCGCCGTTCGCATTTCTGCGACAGATATGGCGTTGCCATCCGGCAGTGTCAATCGATCCCCGCCGCTGGTCCCGAGCGCCGCCGCCACCACACTGACCTCCCGCGCCGCCGCGATCACCGCGGCCCCATCCGCCACCGCCAGCACATACCGCGCCTGATCCTCGCCGAACCAGAACCCATGCGCCGCCCCCTCCGGCATCAGCGTCACCGCCGCGCCGACATCGCCCGCCAGCGCCATCTCCGCCACCGCCACCAGCAACCCGCCATCCGAAACGTCATGGCACGCGGCCACAAGCCCGGCCCCGATCAAGCCCCGCACGAACTCGCCATTCCGCCGCTCCACCGCGAAATCGATCGTCGGCGGCGCGCCATCCTCCCGCCCCAGCACCTCGCGCAACCAGAGCGACTGCCCCAATTCCCCGCGCGTCGTACCCACCACGACCAGATCCAGCCCCGGCCTCAGCGCAATCCCCACCGCCGTCGCCGCATCCTCGATCACCCCCAACCCGCCGATCGCCGGCGTCGGCAATATCCCCGACCCCTCGGTTTCATTGTAAAGCGACACATTCCCCGAAACCACGGGGAAATCGAGCGCGGCACACGCCGCCCCCATCCCCCGGATCGCCGCGACGATCTGCCCCATGATCACGGGCTTCTCCGGATTGCCGAAATTCAGATTATCCGTCACCGCCAGCGGCAAGCCGCCCGTCGCGGTGATATTCCGCCACGCCTCCACCACCGCCTGCGCGCCCCCCGCCTCGGGGTCCGCCGCACAATAACGCGGCGTGCAATCGGTCGTCAGCGCCAGCGCTCGCCGGCTCCCCGGGATCTTCACCACCGCCGCATCCGCCTGCCCGGGCCGCTTCACCGTCTGCCCGCCAACCGTCCCGTCATACTGATCCCAAATCCACTTGCGCGACGCGACATCCGCGCACCCGATCAACCGCATCAGCCCCGCCGCAATCCCGACCGGATCATCCACATCCCCCAGCGCCCCGGGCTTCGCCGCCTCGACATAAGGCCGCTCATAGAGCGGCGCCTGCTCCGCCAGCGGATCGAGCGCGATATCCGCCTCCACCACACCCTTATGCGTCACCACGATCCGCCCGGTATCGGTAATCCGCCCGATCACCGCGAAATCCAGCTCCCACTTCTCGAAAATCGCCCGCGCCATCTCCTCCCGCGCCGGATCGATCACGATCAGCATCCGCTCTTGGCTCTCCGACAGCATCATCTCATACGCCGTCATCCCCGCCTCGCGCTGCGGCACCGCATCGAGATCAAGCTCGATCCCCACCCCGCCCTTGCCCGCCATCTCCACCGAGGACGAGGTCAGCCCCGCCGCCCCCATATCCTGAATCGCAACGATCGCATCCGTCGCCATCAACTCCAGACACGCCTCGATCAGCAACTTTTCAATGAACGGATCGCCCACCTGCACGGTCGGCCGCTTCTCCTCGGAATCCGCGGCAAACTCGGTCGAAGCCATGGTCGCGCCATGAATCCCGTCCCGCCCGGTCTTCGACCCCACATACACCACCGGATTGCCAATCCCCGCCGCCGCCGAGAGAAAAATCCGGTCCTGTGCCGCAATCCCCACCGTCATCGCATTGACCAGCGGATTGCCATTGTACGAGCGATGAAAATTGGTCTCACCACCCACGGTCGGCACGCCCACGCAATTGCCATACCCGCCAATCCCGCGCACCACGCCATCAACCACCCGCTTGGTCACCGCGAGCGACGGATCACCAAACCGCAACGCGTTCAAATTCGCGATCGGCCGCGCCCCCATGGTGAACACATCGCGCAAAATCCCGCCCACCCCGGTCGCAGCACCCTGAAACGGCTCAATGAAACTCGGATGGTTATGGCTCTCCATCTTGAAAATCGCCGCCAACCCCTCGCCGATATCCACCACACCGGCATTCTCGCCCGGCCCGTGGATCACCCAGGGCGCGCTCGTCGGCAGCGTCTTCAGCCACACCCGCGATGATTTATACGAGCAATGCTCGGACCACATCACCGAAAATATCCCCAGCTCCGTCAGGTTCGGCGTGCGCCCCATAATGGCCAGCACCCGCTCATACTCCTCACCGGACAGCCCGAAACTCCGCGCCAGCGCCGCATCGATCACCTGATCCATCACGCCACTCCAATCGCCGTCAGACTGTCGAACAATGGCTTGCCATCCACCCCACCCATCAACGGATCGACCAGATTTTCCGGATGCGGCATCAACCCCAGCACCCGCAAATTCGGCGACAACACCCCGGCAATATTGCGCGCCGACCCGTTCAAATTCGCCGCCGCCGTCACCGCACCCCGCTCATCGACATACCGGAACGCCACCAACCCCTCGCCCTCCAGCCGATCCAGCGTCGCCTGATCCGCGAAATAATTGCCATCGCCATGCGCCATCGGCGCCCGAAACACCTGCCCGCGCGCATACGCCCCGGAAAACACCGTATCCGCCCGCTCCACCCGCAACCGGCACTCCATCGATAAAAACCGCAGCCCCGCATTGCGCAGCAACGCCCCCGGCAACATCCCCGCCTCGGTCAAAATCTGAAACCCGTTGCAAACCCCCAGCACATACCCGCCCCGCGCCGCATGATCCGCCACCGCCCGCATCACCGGCGACTGCGCCGCCATCGCCCCGCACCGCAGATAATCCCCATAGGAAAACCCGCCCGGGATCACCACCAGATCAACCCCGGCCAAATCCGTCTCCCGATGCCAGATCATCCGGGGCCGCCGCCCCAAACTCCCCTCCAGCGCAATCGCAATATCGCGCTCACGATTGATCCCGGGAAAAACAACAACGCCTGCATGCATGGGTTCACATCTCCGTCCCGCGCGTCTTGCCCTGCCCGTGCGCGTTGGGCAAGCGAAGGGAAGCAAGGCGTTCTTTTTTGCAAAAAAGAACCAAAAAACTCTTTTGAATCCGGGGTGGTGCCGTGGAGCCGTCTTGGACCAGCATGAAAAAATGTGTATGATGCGCATCATGAAGAGCGCCGACCTCGTCCGCGAATTGAAAAGCGCCGGCTGGGAACTCGATCGCGTTCGCGGCTCCCACCATGTGTTCAAGCACCCGACGCGTCCCGGTCACGTCGTGGTGCCACACCCGAAAAAAGACCTCGGCACCGGCCTCGTTGCCGCCATCCGCAAACAGGCGGGCCTATAGGAGATCATCATGCGCTACCCCATCGCCATCGAACCCGGCACCGATCAAACCGCCTTCGGCATTGTCGTCCCCGATCTCCCCGGTTGCTTCTCCGCCGGCGACACGCTCGACGATGCCCTGTCCGCCGCCGAACAAGCCGCCGCCGCCTGGATCGACGCCACGCTCGATCAGGGTAAACCCATTCCGAAACCCACCAGCCTCGATGCCCTCAGCAGCAACCCCGCCTACGCAGGCTGGAGCTTCGGCGTCATCACAGTCGACCCCGCCCTGCTCGATGATACGACCACCCGCGTCAACATCACCCTCCCCCGGCGCATCCTGAAACGCCTCGACGCCCTGGCCGCAGCAACCGGCGAAACCCGGTCCGGCTTCATCGCTCACATGACCCTGGAAGATCACACGCAGACATTTTACGATCCGCAATGATCATTATCGGATGATGAGGCGGGAGCGCTGACGATGCCTCCGTTCGGCCCGTGCTACCCTGCACTCAATTTCAGGCAATGAGGGCAAACAAGCGACACGCCGCCCGTCAACAGACGCACTGCAGAGCCCGGCGCGCATTGCCGTACAGTCCCCACACCATCAGTGCGATGGCAACACCGTAGAGCAGCGCCTCATGGGTAGCCACAAACCCCTGAACCGGCAGGCCCAGCGCCCCCGCCGCCGGCAGCACCGAAGCGATGGCCGCGACCGCCAGGGGCAGCACCGGGGAACAGCACAGCAGCGTCGGCAGCACCGCAACGATCGCGCCGAGCACCGATCCGCCCGAAGCCGCGCTTCCCCCCTGCCGCAGCCCGTAAATCCCCAGCGCCATGGTCAGCCCCAGCAGCACCGCCATCACCACCGCCAGCACCGCCTCCCCGAACGTCAGGAATTGCAGGGAAACCAGCCCGATCGCACCGCCGGTATCCGTCGCGGGCAGGATCAGCAGATAGAAAACCAACCCGATCAGCACCGTTCCCACCCCCCAGAGCCGCGCCCGCCGGTCAGCGAACGCCATCCGGATCGCAACCGGCATCCTGACGATATTGCTCATCGTCGCCGTCATCATGAGCGTTCAGCCGCGATGAACGCCTCGATCCTGCCGAAAGTCGCCGAAGGGGTCGAGGACACCACCTTGATCTTCCGATCCTTGCCGATCAGGTCATAGACATCGACATAATGATGCGGGTTGTAGAGCGTGTACAACGCCCGGGTGTCGTCACCGAAGATGAAATGCGGATCGTGCATCAGCCCCGGCGCCGCCCGCTCCGCGAATTTGGTAATGCCGATCCCCGGATAGCCGCCATTCCGGTAATCGCGCAGAACGATCACCCTGATGCCGGTCTTGTCGATCATCGCCTGATTCCGCGCCAACACCCGCAGCCCGGCCCGGCAACTGCCGCACCACGTGGCGACCTGCCAAAGCATGATCGGATGCCCCGCATACGAACGCAGCGAAACCGCCCTGCCCCCGCTGATGAACGAGGCAACGGGTGCCGGCTGATTGCCCGGATCAGGCGCATCCTTCGGCCCCATCACGCCCGAGGGCGAAGCCACCGCAAGCCCGGGCAGCGCCATCACACCGGCAAGCAGCGCAAGACGGCGCACATTGTTCAGGGTCGGCATCAGGGACGCGATCATGGCAAAAACTCCTTCGATGAATACACTGATCAACCCGCGCAGCAGGAGAGTTGCGAAACGTCACGGGTGAAGGTCTGGGCGGCAAGCTTGAGCCCCTCGGTCATCACCAGATAAGGGAACAGCATGTTGCCGAGTTCCTCCACGGTCATGCGATATCTGATCGCGATCGCCGCGGTCTGGATCATCTCCCCCGCATTATGCGCGAGTATCTGCGCCCCGATCAGCCGCTGCGACCCCGCCTCCGCCACCAGCTTCACAAAGCCGGTCGTATCGAAATTGGCCAAGGCCCGCGGCACGTTTTCCAGATCGAGACGACGGCTGACCGGCTCGATCCCCGCCGCCCGCGCCTGCGCCTCATCGAGGCCCACCGTCGCCACCGCCGGATCGGTGAACACCACCGCAGGCACAATGCCGAGATCGAGCGCAGCATCCCCGCCAGTCATATTGATCGCGGCACGGGTCCCGGCCGCAGCCGCGACATAAACCAGTTGCGGCATCGTGCTGCAGTCACCGGCGGCATAAATCCGCGCGACCGAACTCCGCATATGATCATCGACCACCACAGCCCCGTCCCGGTCCACCATCACCCCCGCGGCATCGAGGCCGAGCGCCCCGGTATTGGCCCGCCGCCCCGCCGCAATGAGGAGTTGCGCGGCGCACATCGTCATTCCGTCGCGACTCCCGCATTGCAGCGTCACCTCGAACCGGTCGGCCTCATGCCGCACTGCCTGCGCCGTGGTCCCGGTCAACACCGTGATCCCCTCCGCCTCGAACGCCGCCAGCAACCCGGCCCCGAGCTCCGGATCATCCCGCGTCAGCAGGGACGCACGCGCCAGAACCGTCACCTCCGTCCCGAGCCGATGATAAGCCTGGGCCAGTTCCAGCGCCACGAAAGACGACCCGATCACGATCAGGCTGGCCGGCGCCATCGCGGCGAACAACGCCTCGCTCGAAGTCCAGTAGGGCGTACCCTCCAGGCCGGGAATCGGCGGAATCACCGGCGAGGCCCCGGTCGCGATCAAAACCCGGTCCGCCGTCAGCCGCGTCCTCCCCCCGGTCGCATCCTCCACCACAAGCGTCCGCGCATCCTCGAACCATGCCGTGCCGCGCAGCAGCGCAATCCCCAGCATCCCCTCGATGATCCGTTCATATTTCGCCCCGCGCAGCGCATCGACGCGGTCGCGCATCTGGGCAAGCAACGCCCCCCGATCGACCGGCAGATCCAGCCGCCCGATCCCCTCGAACCGATGATGCCCCTGATCGTGCCTGATCTCCGCCGCCCGCAACAAAATCTTCGAGGGCACGCACCCCACATTGACACAGGTGCCGCCGATGCGCGCCGCGTGCTCGATCATCGTCACCCGCGCCCCCGCCTCCACCGCACGGATCGCGGCGGCAAAAGCAGCCCCACCGCTGCCGATGATCGCCACATGCAGCCCCGGGCCGCGCTCATCGGACAATTCGGCGTCGATACGCTCCAGCCCATAGCCACCTTGCGCCACCGCCGCCCGCAGCGCATCCAACCCGCCAGGCCCATCGCCACGAACCTCCACGGTCCGGTCCTGAAACGAAACCGACGCCGCCACCCCCGGCAACCGGTTCAGCGCCTCCTCGACGCGTCGCGCACAATGCACGCACGTCATTCCGGTCACCCGCAGCAATAAATCCGTCATCCGCCCACCCCTCTGAAATCCCGAGCCGCCCATCCGACCATTGCGAAACATCGCCCGTTCAGGCGCCGCGATCGGACTGGCCCTTCCATCGGATCGGAGTATGGATGCTGGAGTCACTTCAGGAGCAAGAGGTATTTCACCGATGTCCCCAAACCCCCGACCGTCCGGATCAACCGTCCCGATCGGCCTCGTTTCCCGGCGCAGCGGATGCAGCATCGATACCATCCGGTTCTACGAAAAAACCGGCATCCTGCCCCAGGCACGCCGCACCGAAGCCGGTCGCCGGGTCTTTGACGAGAGCGACATCGCCCGCATCACCTTCATCCGCCGCGCCCGCGAACTCGGCTTCTCCCTCGATGAAGTGCGCGGCCTCCTCGCCCTCGCCGAAGGCACCGGGGACAGTTGCGACCAGGTCCAATCCCTCGCCCGCCACCACCTCGACGAAATCGCCACCCGAATCGCCGACCTGACCACAATGCAAACCGTCCTCGACGCCTTGGTCGCCCAATGCGCCCAGGGCACCAACCCCACCTGCCCCCTGATCGCCGCCCTCTCGGACGACCGCCGACACCGCGGCGCCTGAATGCAATGGTTGGAAGGAGGGCGCGGTAGGAAAGGGAAGGAAGTTGTTCTTTTTTGCAAAAAAGAACCAAAAAACTCTCTGGAATCTGGGCCCGTGCCCGTGAAAAGGCCCGTGCCCCCGAGGAGCGAAAGTTTTTTGCTACTTTTTTTCAAAAAAGTAGCCTTCTTCCCTTCACTAACCCATATTTAGCAGTGCCTCGAATAAACCGCATAATATCAGCATCTTACACTCTTAAAAAAATCCGAGTGGCACTACAAACATATCCAAAGGGGATCAGACGGTGAGTTTCTGGATCCCTCCTGGCGAGGCATTGAGTGCCAACGCATCATAAATCCGGCGCAAGGCTGGTTCGGCGACTGTGGCCTTGCGGACATGCAGGGTGCGACCGTCGCGCTGCTGGAAGGTTGCGGTGATCCGTTGCTGCACCGAGATGATTTCGCGCAATCGGGTCCATGACAGGGGCTCCCCTGCCGCTTTCAGTTTATGCCGGATTGCCTGGACCAGTTGATAGGCCAGCACGGTGATGAACAGATGCCCTTCGGTGCGGTCCGCTTTGTGATGGAACACCGGTCGGAGGCCGAGTTCCGATTTGAGACCGCGGAACACCGCCTCCAGATCGGTCAACATGGTGTAGGTGTGCCACAAGGTGGCGGCGTCCCAGGTGGTTTCATTGCTGCGCAGACAATAGACCCCGGGATGTGTCAGCATTGAACCCTCGAGTGGAACCTTGACCCAGGTGATCGACGCGGCCTTGGTTCCGGTCTCATCGGGAGTCACGATGATCTCGTAGTGTTGCCCGATGCCGCTGCTCTTCTCTATCAATCGGCCGATGCGTCGCTGGATATCAGCCAGGTTTTTCTGTCCGTGGGGTTTTGCCAGTCCGTCGACGAGCGTGGTGAGACCGGCCTCGAACCGGGTGATGAACCGATCAGTGATTGCGGTCTCCTTGGTCTTGCGCCCCTCGGAATGGCAATAGAGCCGAACCTCCGTGCCATCCTCGCTCAGCACACGTTGCAATTGGACCGTCTCGTTCGACGCGGTCAGCGTGCTGATCGCCTGATCCGGATCGAACTGGCGGGTGCGTTCGCGGCTGACCACCAGGTAACGGTATCCGTGTTTTATGAGCCAAGCGACGTTGGCTGCGGTCGCGATGCCGGCATCCATGATGACCAGCGCCCCCTTGGGAGCGGTGAGGCCGTCGAGCATCTCCTCAAGGGTCGTGGCTTCACCGACATTGCCGGCGAACATCTTTGAGCGGCGCACGAAGCCGCTGCCATCGAGGACCAGGCCGAGGGTAACCAGAGGGCAGTCGGTTCGCTTCTCCTTTGATCGACCGCGAGCAGCCTTGGCGTTACCGCTGGCGGTACCTTCGAAATACGTGTTGGTCAGATCGTAGAGGGTGACGGTAACCGGCAGTCCAAACAAATCCTGGATCCGGCTGAACAGTGCGGTCTCGATCTTGTCACGGTGTCGCACAAGAAGGTCGGAGGTCCGATACAGACGGATCAACGGCATGGCTTCGAAGTCCACGTCCAGCAGTTCGCCGAGGGCACTGCGCTCGCGCAGCCAGCGCCAGGTTGCGAGTTCGCTGCCCGGCGCTGCCATGCGACCTATGAGGCTGCCGACCACCGCGGCTCGCTGGACACCATTGAAATCGAGATCGCGGAGAATCTGATCGATTCCCAACCAGTTCATCGCTGCAAGGCCGACCGCTTCGACCCCGACCGACCGGGGCCGGATGAGTTGCAGCGAGGCGATGTCGACCTCGGCGTAAACTGCAGATGGCGCGGCAGGTGATGGGAATAAGGATGCCTGAACGGCGGTCGACGGGGTCGGTGGAGCTTGGTGTCCAGCATCCGATCGGGCTGCCCCTGGCTGGGCCGCAATAAGACGGGCGGCATATCGTTGAGCCAAGGTCTCGATGATCTCGGGTTCTGCGAGCATACCGACCTGTCCGGCAAGCAAGGCGTCTATCCTGGCGCACAGGGCCTGCCAGTCGCTCTGTGGCAGGTCGAACTGGCGGCCAAGGTTGAGCAGGGTGATCTGGCGGACCTGCTTACCGATGCGCTCGGAGGCGACGAGGCGATAGGTGAAGTATGTTTCGTTATCGGACTTATTCCGGGTTTTTGTTTTGCGGATAAACATTGCCGAGACATGAGGCTGGTGCCGTGGGGGGTCAAGGGATCATCAATAATATTATGGCACTACAAATAAAAGCAAAACATAAAGTATACAATATCAATATGTTATGCGCTTTGGTTGCAAATTATGATCGTTTTAGTGCTAAAGATGGGCTAAGCTTTCTCACCCCCCACCCCATGTGATGAATGGCATGCGTGTCCAGCATCACGCCCCCTCACCCTCACGCCGCCGCCGATCCGATCGGCCAGTTCATCCAGATCCTGCGGGATCTTCTGACCGTCATCGCGCGCAAGCGTCCCAGCCCCTTTCTCGCGGTCAGCGTCCTCGACAGTCTCTGCCGGCACCTCGAATATTTCCTCCACCGCCTCACCCGCGCCGCGATCACGCTGGCCAAACCCACGGTCTTCGGCCCGCCCGCACCCCGCACCCGCCCCGCATCGACCAAGCCGCACAAACCCCGCGAGATCATGCACATCCTCGGCTGGATACCCGCCCTCGCCGCCTACTGGCTGTCGGACATCGCCGAAGACATCGGCATCACCAGCACCGAACTCACCACCCTGCTGGCCGGCCAACCTTTCCAATCCCTCGTCGCGCGCCACCCCAAACTCGGCCGCACCATCCGCCCGATCTGCCGCGCCTTCGGCATCAAGCCCCCCGGACTCCTCCGCCTGCCGCAGCGCCCGCGCCCCAAACCCGCGCCCTGGCCGATCCCCCTCGACCCCGCCGACATCCGCATCCCCGACAAACACTACCACGGCGTCCATTTCGGCCCCGGCAACCGCTTCTGGCCACCCCAACGCAAAGCCCCGCGAAAACGACCCTGAACACCAACGCCCCAACACGTCCTTTTTGTTACGATATAATAATAAAATTACAGAATTTTCCGTCGCTCCCCCCCGGTCTGGCAACGATTGCATTTCGTTACCCCTGTGCCCAATCCCCGCCATGATCGAACGGCAGTAAACCCTCCGTGACTTCAGCATAAATGGAGACTCGCCATGACCTTCACCAAATCCCGCCTCGCCGCCATGTTCGGCGCGACCCTGCTGGCCGGAGCCGCGATGGGCGGCGTCGCCATGGCCTATCAGGGCCACATGTTCGCGGCACGCAACGCCCTCTACGCGGCGCGGACCCAGCTTATCGCCTCCGCTCACAACAAGGGCGGCCACCGGGTCGCGGCACTCCGGGCCGTCGATGCCGCCATTCGTCAGGTGAATATCGGCATCCGCGTCGGAAGATAACTTGTCGGCGCAGCGTGGGGCGCGTATTTCAGCCACCATGAAACACGCACCCCTCCTGCTCCTGCTCGCCGTGGCGGCCCCTGGCCTCGGTTTCGCAGCCACCACCCCCGCCGCCGATGCGCCGAAACCCCTCGGCGTCTTCAAATCATGGACCGCCGCAACCTACGGCACCGGAGCCGACAAGGCGTGCTACGCCTTCGCCCTGAGCACCCTGCCCAAAGGCAGCAAAGCCACCCCCGCAATGCTCACCGTCACCGAACGCGCCGCGTTCCGCGATGAAATCTCCCTGAGCCAGGGCATCACCTACACCAAGGACGCCAAGGTCGACCTCGCCGTCGGCGGCACCAAGCTGAAATTCTTCACCAAGGACAACATGGCCTACGCGATGAAAGGGGCCGAAACCACCAAAGCCTTTCTCGGCGGCTCCTCCGTCACCGCCACTGCCAGCGCCCCGAATGCCAAGCCGGTGAGCGACAAATTCGGGCTCGATGGCTTCTCGGATGCCTACAAGGCAATCCAGAAAGCCTGCCCGGCCAGCGCTCCCACCCCGAAAAAGAGCTAGATCATGTCCGCCACGCTCGATCTCGACGAGGCCGAGCGCACCCGCATCCTGGCCAAAGCCGCGATCTTCGCGCCCCCGCCCGCGCTGCTGGATGACGGGCGCCGCGACCTGGTCGGAATGTCCCGCGCCGAACTCGCCGAAGCTGTGGCCTCGATCGGCGAAGCCCCGTTCCGCGCCAAGCAGATCTGGCACTGGATCTATCATCAGGGCGTCACCGATTTCGCCGCCATGGCGAATATCGCGAAACCGATGCGCGAAAAACTCGCCGCACATTTCGTGATCGGCCGCCCCGGCATCGCCGCCGATCAGCTCAGCGCCGACCAGACCCGGAAAATGCTGTTCCGGTTTCGCGACAACGAAGCGGTCGAAACCGTCTATATCCCCGATGTCACCGAAGATCGCGGAGCAGTCTGCATCTCCTCGCAGGTCGGCTGCACCCTCTCCTGCCGCTTCTGTCACACCGGCACCCAGCGCCTCACCCGCAATCTGTCCGCCGCCGAAATCGTCGGCCAGTTCATGGCGATGCGCGATGCCTACGGCGAATGGCCGAGCCCGAAAGGCGACACCCCGCGCCTCCTTTCGACCATCGTGCTGATGGGCATGGGCGAGCCGCTCTACAATTATGAAAACGTCGCCGCCGCGATGAAGATCATCATGGATGGGGAAGGCATCGGCCTCTCGCGCCGCCGCATCACCCTCTCGACCTCCGGCGTCGTCCCGATGATGGACCGCTGCGGCGCCGAACTCGGCGTCAACCTCGCAGTCTCGCTCCACGCCGTCCGCGACCAGGTCAGGGACGTCATCGTCCCGCTCAACCGCAAATACAATATCGCGGAACTGATCGCCGCCTGCCGCCGTTATCCCGCCGCCTCCAACGCAAGGCGGATCACCTTCGAATACGTCATGCTCAAAGGCATCAACGATTCCGAAGCCGATGCCCATGAGCTGGTGCGGCTGATCGAAGGCATCCCGGCCAAGGTCAACCTGATCCCCTTCAACCCCTGGCCCGGCTCGACCTATGAAACATCGAGCGGCAACGCCATCCACCGGTTCGCCGCCATCGTGATGAATGCGGGCTACGCGGCCCCGGTGCGCACCCCGCGCGGGCGGGACATCCTGGCCGCCTGCGGTCAGCTGAAATCCACCCTCGCGCCGAGCTGACACCAGTCCGACCCCGCTCATCAACCGGTCCCGTTTTTCGCGTTGCTCACGAGGCAGCAGGTAAAATCGACCGGTCCGGCCAGATCCTCCCCCAGCGGAAAAAATCGGTGCGGCGAGAAATGCTTGGCCTCGAACAGGGACAGAATCGCAAGGTAATGCGGCATCCCGTCCGATTTCAGGGTGGTGCCCAACCGGGTCTGAACCGCGCCGATCCACCCGAGCGATTGCTCCGCCCCGGCGAGAATCTCCCGTTCGCGCAGCGGCGCATCGATGTTGAGAAAAACCCGCCGCGCATCATGCCGGGCGAGCAGCGGCGGCAGCACCTGATCGAGGCTGCGCATCGCCACATCCCGGCGGGTGATGGTCGCCCGCCGCGCCGCAGCCGCGCCCAGATCCATGATGTTGAGAGGCAGCGTCCCGGCCCCGGCACCGATCGCGACCGGGCTCACCTCCCAGCGTCGATCAGCCGCAGCCAAAGCCTCGACGCCGGCGAACAGGCTTGGAACCGGCTCGAACGAGGCGATGTGACCGCCATACCCGCCTGCCCGCGCCATGGTGCCGAACGCGCCAGACCCCGCCCCGATATCGATCACGAGATCGATCGCCAACACCTTGAAAACCGCCGCAAGCGCCCTCGTCATATCGGAACGGTCGGGCAGGACCGGCGGGACGGAGGCCACCCCCAACCCCCCGGCAATCGCCCCGAACGTGGATCGGAGCCGCCGAAGGCGTGGTGCTGCAGGGGGTGACTGGGCTTCGACCTCGATCATCCCGTCAGCATGACCGAAATTGCTTAACGCCCGATCAACAACACACTGCCGGGTTGGAAACCAGGGGTGGCCAAGCCATGTCGAACGGATGATCGACGAAGCCCGCCATGAATAACAAAGTGCGCACCGGCGTGGCGCTCGCATGTCTCATCGCCATGCCCGCCGCCCGCGCGCAATCGGTGCCCTACGATGCCAGCCCCTCGGCCCTGTTGCCGCCTCCACCACCCGTGGTGCGGCCCCCGAAGCCGGTGCCGCCCAAGCTCGAACACATCGAGAAAGTCCACGCCGAAGGCCTGCTCGGCCAGCCGGTCACCAACGCAGGCGGAAAAATCATCGGCCATGTCGTCGATGTGCTGATCGACCAGACCGGCATGCCCAAGGCCGCCGTGGTCGAATTCGCCGGCTTCCTCGGCCTCGGCGACCGGAAAATCGCGATCGCGTGGGACGCCCTGC